>MFLH01000001.1:0-1063 GCA_001781275.1 Candidatus Kaiserbacteria bacterium RIFCSPHIGHO2_02_FULL_54_11b
ACGACGACAACCGATGGTAAGTCGATCACCTGGAGTCCGATCGCGATTGAAGGTACACACCCGACGCTGGGTACGACCATTATCGCGCTTGCGGGTAAGACGGTCGCTCGTATTGCAAGTGGTATCGTCACGACGCTTATCTCATCGTCGGACAAGGAAGGGCCGCAGATCATCGATACTGATATACCCGCCGATTCCATCCTCGCCGGCTCTCCACTTATAACGACCGAAGGCAATCTTCTCGGGCTTCGCACCGGCGTTGCCCGCCTCGTCTCGCCGTCGGGCTTTATTTCAGCATCGGTTCTCATCCAAGAAGAGGAGAAGAAAGAGGAAGAAACGAAGAAACAAGAGGGGGCATAAGGACTACATTTTTTGTGGCCGGTGCGGTATACTGGGTACATGGCTCCATTCAACAACTACACGACAAAGGCGAAAGAAGCGATCCACCGTTCTCACCAGCTGGCGGTCGAGCGCGGGCACAATCAGGTCTCCACGCTGCACCTCTTTGCCGCCCTTTTGATGCAGGAAGAAACGATGGTCGTGCCCATGCTCGAGCAGGGCGAGATCGACGTCGCACATCTCTCGGATTCGATCCTCGAATTGATCGAAGGTGCTTCGGGCAATACTGCGGTGTCGCCATCATTTCAGCTCTACCTCACGCCGGAGCTCGTACGCGTCTTTGAAGCGGCGCCCCGCATCGCGGCATCGTTCAACGACCAATTCGTATCGCCCGAGCACTTACTTTTGGGCATCGTGGAGCATCCGGGACCCGCGGCCGATATCTTGGGCCGTTTCCGGATCGACCGCGCCGCGCTCGCGCGCGTCTTGACTGATATCAAAGAAGGGAAGATCCGCGACACCGATGCGCCGCAAAAGCCGCGCGCCCTTGCTCGATTCGCCCGCTCTTTGACCGAGCGTGCTCGTGAGAACAAGCTCGATCCCGTAATCGGCCGCGATGCCGAGATCACCCGCGTCATCCAGATACTCTCGCGCCGCACCAAGAACAACCCGATCCTGATCGGCGAGGCCGGCGTGGGAAAAACCGCCGTTGCCGAAGGGTTGG
>MFLH01000001.1:1071-1162 GCA_001781275.1 Candidatus Kaiserbacteria bacterium RIFCSPHIGHO2_02_FULL_54_11b
ATCGCCGCAAGCGAGGTGCCGGAATCGCTCCGCGGAAAGGAGGTTATCCAGCTCGATTTAGGCCTTCTCATCGCGGGTACAAAATACCGCG
>MFLH01000001.1:1171-3739 GCA_001781275.1 Candidatus Kaiserbacteria bacterium RIFCSPHIGHO2_02_FULL_54_11b
AAGAACGACTCAAGGCAGTTATGAAAGAAGTCGAACGCTCCGATGGCAAGATCATCCTTTTCATCGACGAGATCCATACGCTCGTCGGCGCCGGCGCTGCCGAAGGTTCAATGGATGCTTCCAATATGCTGAAGCCCGCGCTTGCGCGCGGCGATATCCGCGTCATTGGCGCAACGACCATCAAAGAATACCAAAAACACATCGAACACGACGCGGCCTTGACCCGCCGTTTTCAGCCGGTCTACATCAACGAGCCCTCTATAGAGGACGCGATCGCGATTTTGCGTGGCCTCAAAGAGCGCTACGAGCTTTACCACGGGGTGCACATCACCGACGACGCAATGGTAGCGGCAGTACAGCTCTCTACCCGCTACATCACCGAGCGGTTTTTGCCGGATAAAGCGATCGATCTCATCGACGAAGCCTCCTCTGCGCTTCGTCTCTCGCTCGAGAACAAGCCGCCGATCCTCGAAGAGGCACATCGCAAAGTGAGGCGTCTCGAGATAGAGCGTGAAGCACTCAAGAAAGAGTCGGAAGCCGCAGAAGGCAAGGCTCGCACACGCACCAAAACGATCGAAAAAGAGATTGCCGACCTGCGCGATTCGACCCGCGAACTCGAAACCAAATGGAAGAATGAAAAAGACACGCTCGTCGAGATCAAGCGTGCAAAAAACGAGCTTGAGCAAGCACGCATCGAAGCTGACGCAGCGGAGGCGGCGGCCGATTTCACCAAGACCGCCGAAATGCGCTACGGCAGAATACCGCTCCTTGAAAAAGAGATCGAGACGGCGACGAAGCGCTTGAAGAAATTGCAGCAGACGCGCCGCGTATTGAAAGAAGAGATCACCGAGGAAGACATTGCCGCGGTCGTCTCGCGTTGGACCGGTGTGCCGGTCTTCCGGATGCTCGAAGAGGAAGCGGAGAAGCTCTCGCGTATGGAGGTGGAGCTCAAGAAACGCATCGTGGGACAAGACGAAGCGGTGCAAAAAGTCTCCGACGCCATCAAGCGCAGCCGCGCCGGCATCTCCGACCCGAATCGTCCGGTCGGTTCATTCCTCTTCCTCGGCCCGACAGGAGTAGGCAAAACCGAACTCACGCGCTCGCTCGCCGAATTCCTTTTCAATTCCGATAAGTCGCTCATCCGTGTCGATATGTCGGAGTACATGGAGAAACACTCGGTCTCAAAAATGATCGGTAGCCCGCCGGGCTACGTCGGCTACGACGAGGGCGGGGGATTGACGGAGCTTGTGCGCCACCGGCCGTACTCCGTTATCCTTTTCGACGAGATCGAGAAGGCGCATCCGGAGGTATTCAACGTGCTTCTGCAGGTGCTTGATAATGGCCGGCTGACAGACGCCAAGGGCCGTACCGTCAACTTCAAAAATTGCGTTATCATCATGACCTCCAACATCGGCTCGGAACACATCGATAAGATGTCGGGTCTTGGTTTTGGCAGCGGCCTCTCAAAAACCGAAGGCGAGCGCTACGAGCAGGTAAAAGATAAGGTCATGAGCTCGCTCAAAGAATTTTTCCGCCCCGAATTTCTCAACCGTCTCGATGAGATAATCCTCTTCAACATCCTCTCCACGGAAGCGATCAAGGACATCGTGCGGATGCAGACCGATATTGTCGCGAAGCGTATGGAGGAAAAGCACATCACGCTCACCCTTACCGAAGCGGCTATCGCCCATATGGCAAAAGAGGGCTACAACCCCCAGTATGGCGCCCGCCCTCTCAAGCGCCTCATCCAGACGAAAATACTCACCCCCATCGCCAACATGATGGTCGCCCGCGGTGTCTTGGATGGAGGCTCCGTGTCGGTAGATGTAAAAGACGGCGAATTCACCTTCGACGTGCGCAAAGGCCCCGAACGCGTACGCTCCGTCCGTTCTCGCGCAAAAAGCCCTGTTAGTGCATAATATCGAGACTGCGTCGGTGGCAGAGTGGTCAAATGCACGTGGCTGTAAACCACGCGACTTCGGTCTCCGCAGGTTCGAATCCTGCCCGACGCACAAGCGAAAAAATTCGGGTTTTTGCTCGGATTTTTCGTTTTATGGATTAACGGAGGTGATTCGAACCTGCCCGACGCACTAGGGTTTTCCCGTGCTAAACTATTTCTATGACCCGCAGAGAGATGGTCCGGATGTTCATCATCTTTTTTATAGTCTTTATCGCAGTCCCCTCGGCGGTGCTTGCCCAACAAAACATTCTCCCCGGCCAGATCGTGCCGGCGACTTGCAACGAACCTGGTGGCTGCAAATCGATCTGTGACATCGCGACGGTCGCGCAAAACATCCTTAATACGGGCATTTATATCGCAGTATTTCTCTCGGCAGTGCTTTTTGCATGGGCGGGGTGGCTGTATCTCACGAGTGTCGGAAACTCGGGCGGGATCTCGAAAGCAAAAGAAGTGTTCGTGAACGTCGCGATCGGGCTCGTCATTATCCTCGCCGGATGGCTCGTCGTGGACACGCTCATGAAAACTCTTGCGGGCGGGAAATTCGGGACGTGGAACAAGGTGTGCGAACTCCTCTTCCAGCACGCCTCCGCGTTCGTATAGTTGCGCAA
>MFLH01000001.1:3748-4100 GCA_001781275.1 Candidatus Kaiserbacteria bacterium RIFCSPHIGHO2_02_FULL_54_11b
TGTTACACGCAAGATCGAGCTCAAGAAGTACTGCAAATGGTGCCGCGCGCATACGAAGCACAAGGAGGCGAAGAAGTAAGGACTGGAGCGATGATAGAACCTCGATCTCCGAGGTTTTTTCTCTGCACTGGCGATCCATCGCGTGGAAAACGGTTCGTCAAACAGTTTTTCATACTGGGTCGTCGGTGCAGAGCGTGAAGCTCGTCTTGTGGTGCCGCTTCGGAGCAGGTAGCGGTAGCTCCTATGTTTCCAATCTTTTTCCCCACATGCCTCCCCATCGTGTATTGGGTATCCAAGAACACACAGGGGGGGGGAATTGAAAAAACAGCCGCTACCCGCTACCTCATGCACA
>MFLH01000001.1:4112-5733 GCA_001781275.1 Candidatus Kaiserbacteria bacterium RIFCSPHIGHO2_02_FULL_54_11b
TCTTAGAAATCGAGCTCGCCTTGGGGCCTACCTTTCCTTGCTACAGGCACAGGGATGTTTAGCTTCTTGTAAGTCCTCTCTGTCGGTAGCCAGCGCTTAAGCACCACGCCTTCGCGCTTAGCGTCCTTGTTTTCGAGACAAAGTGCGCCACGCAATATGTTCGCGATTTGGTATTGCGTGCGGGGTGGCATCTCCCGGACGATATCTTTTTCATTCGCGCCTCGCATAACCACCTCGCGGTAGACATCCTTGAGCTGTATGCCATAAGTACGCCGCCCCTCCGTGAGATTGCGATACCAGAACATCACGTCCTCTTCGTAATCATTGCGCTCGCGCCGACTTTCCTGCATTTCTGTGAGCAATTCCTTCTCCGAGAACTCGTATGCGGTCTCGCCCTTCTCAATAGCACGATGAAATGCCTCGGCATAGAACTGGTCGCGGTTTGCACGGATCCATTCGACGTCAGCCTCACGCTCAAGCTTCACAGGAAGCCAGCGCCGGTTGCCCGTCTCGTCCTTGAGGTACTCCGTGTCGTTGGTCGTCATCGCGAAGACGCACCCACGCTGAAGTGTCGAGACGCCGCGAGCATACGGAAGGCGCACCTGGTCCTTCACCATCGTGATAATCCCTTTCAATTTTTTAACATCCACCCGCGACACCATGTCGCCCTCTGCGAACTCGACGATCACATTTTGGGCAAGGATGAGAAAGAAGTCTTTATTATCAGGCGATGCCGTTATCTCGACATGCCACGGCTCGCCAAGCGCCCGAAGCGAGGACGATTTTTTCCAGCCCTGCTCCGATTCGAGTACGAGCACGTGATCGTACTGGCAGCCCGGGCGCATGACGCGCAGCACCAGACCCTTCATCCAATTTGCGCCAATCTCTCTGTGCACAGTGTCGTCGGGGGCACCGTATGTTTTGCATAGCCACGTATCAAGGCGCGGTGTGCCGTCCCATTGCAGCGACAGGAGGTAATCCTTCGGTGGGTTCGCTCGATTGCGACTCGCGACCGCAAGGATGGCATCCGTAATCATGTCCTTGCCGAGCCGCACGAATGCGGGATACTGGACGGAGATGCGCCGTATGGCGTCGAAGATAAAGCCGTCGTTCAACAAGGTCCAGGAATTGGATATCCTGTCGCACACCTCGGTCATGGACGAGAATTCGTTGAGACGAAGGACGCCTTGAAAGTGCTCATCGCTTTCGAGCACGCGGCAGATATTCTCAAGTACTAAGAGTGGTTTTGGATCGTTGCCGCCACTCATAAGAAAGTTGGATTCTTCACCACGAGGGGTGTAGATCTGGGTACAACCTTGAATCGCTTTCTCAATCGTGTCGCGTCCAAGGGTCGAATCACCTCGCTTCTCATCCCACTTTGGGCGCATCAGCTTCGAGGCACGGAAAAGGCGATCTATGCGCTCCGAGTCCCTCCCGGTCCAAAAACAAAGCATCGCGCACAGAGCGAGATCGGCCTCCGACTGCGAGGGGTATTCGGCGAACGACTGCCACTCGCCACTGTCGTAAAGCGCAGCGAATTTTTTCCCGTTCTTTGCGTTGCGCGCAAGGGCGAGCAGTCTTTCATCGGTAAATTGGTGGTTTGGCGATGGAACTGTTTGAG
>MFLH01000002.1:0-1891 GCA_001781275.1 Candidatus Kaiserbacteria bacterium RIFCSPHIGHO2_02_FULL_54_11b
AAGGTCTTACCTTGACATGCTGAACATGGCTTCGTAGGAAAGTAGGAAAGCAGCGTATATGGCGGCTCGCCGGGCTGGCGCCTATCGAAGTGTCGGGAGTAGTTCTCGATGCCATTGCAATAGCCGAATTCGCGTATCATGGCGATGTCCTGGCGCGTGCGCCGCTTGAGGCGCTCGGCCTCGAGTATCTTTCCCGCCAGGTTCAATATCTTGAGCCGCTCCTCAAGTTCCGCCTCCATATCGGCGAGAGCAGCATCTTGTACCTCTTTGGGTGTCACATACTGTCGAGCCGGGAAGATGAACACGCTCTCATGCTTGCCATGTATCTCACGCGTCGTCGGATCTATTTCCTCTATTTTCCCTATTTTGCCACCCGTGAGATCGAGGCGATAAATGACGCGCTCGTTGGCGGGCATTATTTCGACCTTGCTCCCGATCGGGCGAAAGGTACCGGGAGACAGATCGCCCGCGACGCGTTCGAAATAGATGCCGATGAGCTGACGCGTGAGGCTCGCACGCGTCATCGTTTGCCCTTTGGTGAGTTTGAGATTTACCTTTTCGTATTCTGCTGGGTTACCAAGACCATAGATGCAGGAAACCGACGCCACCACAATGACATCCTTTCTCGTGAGAAGCGCTTGCGTCGCGGCGTGACGCAGGCGCTCGATGTCCTCGTTGATCTGCGCCTCCTTTTCGATATACGTGTCGGTGATGGGCATGTACGCTTCCGGCTGGTAGAAGTCGTAGTAGGAGACGAAATAATGCACGGCATTGTGCGGGAAAAATTCGCGGTACTCGCTCGCGAGCTGCGCCGCGAGCGTTTTGTTGTGAGCGATGACGAGCGTCGCCTTGCCCGTTTGAGCAATGACATTTGCCATCGTAAAGGTCTTCCCCGAGCCCGTGACACCGAGCAGCGTCTGATCGCGCTTGCCGTCTTTCAAACCCTTCACCAACGCCTCAATAGCCTTCGGTTGATCGCCCGCAGGCTTATAGTCAGATTCGAGTTTAAAAACACTCATTGAGATACTCTACACTAATCCGCTTTCGTATAAAAAGTTTAGGCTGGACGAGAAGGTCCAGCCTAGGAGCAGTCTGTCTGCCCAAGAGTGATCGGTTTACCAATCGCTCTGAATTTCGTTACGGGTTACCGCTTCCGCCAGTTCGCGCCGAGTCGCGGTGGCGGAAGAAGGAACGTCTCCTGGTCGATGGGCGCCGGATCGCAGAGCGTGTCTTTCGCCAGATCGCCCATTCTTCGCCCCTTCTTTTCCTGGCCCTCTGCACCTTTCGGGTCAGCCTTGTCGTCAGTTGAGTCGCTCAATGCTTCCTCCTTGGGATTGCCGGTTTGCCGCACGCAAGCTCTAACAGCACAAGAACACGTACTGCCGCTGAATTATACGGTAAACAACAAGATTAGGCAAGTGTCAATACGGTGATATTTCGCTTCCCTCTCTTTAAAAGGGCGATGCCATTATAAAAATCATCACCTCCAAGCTCTCGCTTGGGGTCGGTGATGACGGTGCCGTTGAGATCAACGGCGTTGTCCTCCAGGAATTGGCGCGCCTCCCTTTTGGAACTGGATAGCTTTGCAGCTACCAGTGCGTCGGTTATATTGGTCCCTACCGCAATTTCGTGTGAAGGCGCGTTCGCTCGTAATGTTTCGAGAGAATCCTTGGACAACGAAGAGAGCTCGGCGTCACCAAAGAGTACTTGCGAGACGCCCTCCGCATTCAGTGCTTCACCTTCCCCGTGCACGAGTGTCGTCACTTCGCGCGCGAGTATCTGTTGCGCTTTTTTCTCTTTTGGATTGCGCTTGTGCAATTCAATGACTGCGTTCACCTCGTCAGTAGAAAGCATTGTCAGCTTCAATAAATACTCACCTACTACGTCGTCG
>MFLH01000002.1:2171-2281 GCA_001781275.1 Candidatus Kaiserbacteria bacterium RIFCSPHIGHO2_02_FULL_54_11b
TCACGTTGCAACATCGTGTTGACGGTAAAATGCTTGCCGACGTCGCGAAGAAATTCAATCATGTTGAGCGATGCCAGCCACTCAGCGTTGTCGAGCAGCATAAAATCTGC
>MFLH01000002.1:2293-3365 GCA_001781275.1 Candidatus Kaiserbacteria bacterium RIFCSPHIGHO2_02_FULL_54_11b
CCTCTTGACCTGCTCGGCGAGAGCCTCGCTATTCCTGCGAACAGTGTCCGTATCAAGAAGCGGCCGCTCTACGCTCTTGCCGCCCGGATCGCCTATCATTCCTGTGCCACCTCCCACGAGAATAACGACCTTGTGTTTGTCTTCGACGAAGCGACGGAGGATGAGAAATGCCATCAACTGCCCTATTTGCAAGGAATCAGCTGATGGATCGATACCGAGATAGATAGTTCGCTGTTTTTCCGTTATTTCGGAGAGTTTCTGGCTAGAGTGTTGATATACATAGCCGCGTTCTGTCAGCGTTTCCGAAAGCTTCGCCATGCGCAACAATATACCACGTTCATTGCTTTGACCTTTTCCCCTCGCGATGCCGTACCTCGTGCTCGTCCATCCCAAAGTGGTGTGCAAATTCGTGCCAAATAGTCTCCGCGACCACATCGCGTACGTCGCTCGCGTCTTCCTCGGCGGCTTGCTCGATGGGAATTTGATAGAGCGTAATGGTGTCCGGCATCGTGGGGCCGACACCATACTGTTCTCCTCGCGCCGAGAGCGGAATGCCATGATAGTAGCCGAGTAACGTCTCGTCGTTCCCCAAGCCCTCGGCCTTTCTCACTTCGGCCGACGGTTCGTCTTCTACCAGCAGCGCGACATTGGATATTTTCTCGCGCACCCATTGCGGCAGACGCTCAAAGCCTTCGGCGACCAGTTTCTCGAATTCAATTTTTAGCATTGTCGTTTAGTAGCTCCGCAAAGCGTTTACGAACTTTTTCTATCTTCGGTTCGATCACGAGTTGGCAGTATGGCGCACTCGTGTTGGTCTTGTAGTAGTTCTGATGATACTCCTCCGCCGGAAAGAATTGCTCAAGCGGAATTATTTGCGTGACGACACGCGAGCCATCGGTGAGAGAACCCTGAATCTCTTTTGCAACACGTCCCGCCGTCACCTTATCTTCCGCAGACTCGTACAAGATAACGGAGCGGTACTGCTCCCCTACGTCGGCGCCCTGCTGATTGGGCGTCGTTGGGTCGTGTGAGCCGAAAAAGACGGTGAGCAGGTCTTCGTACGAAATTACAG
>MFLH01000002.1:3376-6149 GCA_001781275.1 Candidatus Kaiserbacteria bacterium RIFCSPHIGHO2_02_FULL_54_11b
CGAACCACCGGCGTAGCCGGATTCGACTTTCGACACCCCCTTCAGCATCTGGAATACCGCTTCCGTGCACCAAAAGCATCCACCCCCAAAAATCGCTGTCCTAATCATAGAGTAACTATAACAAAACGTGAGTCCGGCCGCCGTGTCCGGACTCACACATTAGCCTTTGCTGTCGCTTCTCGAGAATTGAGGCATCGGCAAAAGTGCGACTAGATGCTTACACGACTCGCACTCGATGAGCTCTGCTCGCTCTATCAGCTTCTTTTCGCCACAACGAGCGCAGGGCTCGGACAGATATACTCTACCGTTCATGATCGGGTCGGACATGGTGTCCTCCTTCCGAACTACGCGTTACTCGGCAGTCCTTGGCGACTATATATCAACGTATTTCGTACGCAACATGTGCGACGCGCTCACGAGGACTGTCTGATCAGGCTCGACACCTTATACATTGCAAAAAGAAGAATGATGGCGGCGAGGTATTGGGTGAATGCGAGCGTCGTGCCATAGAGGAAGTAATCAATGAGCACGGCAGTCATGGGGAAGGCGAGCTCGACGATGGCGGAGACGCGCACGGGCGTGGTCTTCAGCCCGCGGTAGTAGATCCAGAGCGCGAGCATGCCGGTGGAAACCGCGATAGCCGCAAGTGTAAGGCCTTGCGACGGTGTGACGGCGGAGAGCGAAGAACTGGCTCCGAGGATGAATACGCCGATGAGCGCGAGCGGGACCGTGAGGAAGAAGCGCATGCCCGTGACGAAGGTGTTGGAATGATTGAGGAGAACATAGCGCGAAAACGCCGTGGAGGACCCCCAGCAAATAGCGGCAAGCAGCGCATAGAGCGCCGCGAGCACATATGCGCCACTCTCGCCCACGTTCACGATGCCATTGGGGAATGTGACAAAGTATCCTGCTACGAGCGCAAGCGCAGCCCACATCATATATTGACGCGTCACCTGCTCGCCGAGAACCACACGACCCATCGCGATCGCGAATATTGGCTGAAGCTTTTGGATAAGAAAGACGACGGAGAACGCAATGAAATTGACCTTGAGGAGTGCTGCCGTGAAAAATAGAGTGCCGAGCACTCCCGAGAAAAGCGATACGAGACCAAGAGCTTTCCACTCGTTGCTACTTAGCTTCTCACTCTTCCACGCGCTATAGAGAAATGGCGCGATGATAATAGCTCCGATAAGGTGCTCGAAAAAGACGATGGTGATGGGGGGAAGGGAGAAGAGGGACCGCCGCAAAATGCCATCCAAACCCCACAAAACTGCTGCGACGAATATAAGGAGCGGTCCGTACGACATGCGCGAAAGTCTATCATAAAAAATTCATAGCCGCGGCAAGGTCAATCCCTCGCCGCGGCACTAGATCTATTTGGGTTCGGCTTCGAGCCGAAGCATTGCCCTGTAGAGTAATGCGTACCGGCGTCCCTTCCTCGTTGCCCGATATTTCCTGTGGGGCCGGCCGTCCGTGGCCACGGAACCAGAGATCTCAATAAGGCCGCGCTCCTCGCAGGCCAAAACAAGAGCATAAACGGTCGGCATGCGACGTGTGTCAAGGACCCGTACCACTTCTGGAACCGTGAGGTGCCTGTGGACAACGGCGTTCGTGATCGCGAGCATCGATTCCTTAGGAATTCTGCGATTGTGGCGCATGAATCACCTCCGGCACGAGGTATACCACCACGGAGGCGTTGCGACAACGTCTATTGTTTGGGACGAAGCAGAGGGAACAGTTGCGCTTCGTGGGCGGGTTTGTTCTCGAGGAATGAAAAGAGGCGCTCGGAGACGCCAAAGCCGAAAGCGGGGGGCATGCCGTATTCCATGGCGCGGATGTAATCTTCATCGAGTCGCTGGGCCTCTTCATCGCCCGCATCACGCAGCTTCTGCTGTTCCTCAAAGCGCGCGCGCTGGTCCTGCGGGTCATTGAGTTCCGAGTATCCCTTCCCCATTTCCGAGCCTGCGAGGAGTACTTGGATGCGCTCCACGACGTCCGGATTCTCGCTCGAGCGCTTGGCGAGCGGTTCGAGGTAAACAGGCGCGCCGGTGAGAAATGCGGGGCCCGATATTCCCTTTCGCGCTTTTTTCCAAAGGTAGTCGGCTGCTCGCTCTCTGTTCGGCACATCAGTCGCGCCCGCGTTTGACGCGGCGTGCATCAGCTCCCCTTCGTTCGCCGTCTGCGGATCGACACCAAATTGGTCTCGGACAATGGTACGAAAATCGAGAACGCTCCAATCTTCTGCCAGATCCACCGTGTGCTCCCCTATCTCGAACGTGTATTTGCCATAGACTTGTTTGGCGATATGCCGGTAGAGCTCTTCGACAAATTCCATGCCGCTTCGCATGTCGGCATACGCCTCGTAGCTCTCGAGCTGCGTGTAATCCTGCAGATGCTCACGCGATTGTCCTTCGTTGCGGAAGATACGTCCTATCTCGAAAACCTTGGAAAAGCCAGCGATAAGGAGGCGCTTCTGCCACAGCTCACCTGCCGAAATGCGGAGGTAGACGTCGATGTCGAGCGCGTTGTGATGCGTAATGAACGGCCGCGCGTCGGCGCCGCCCGGCGTCGTTTCGAGAGCGGGTGTCTCAACCTCAAGGAAGCCCTTCGAGACGTAGAAGTCGCGCGCCGTTTGCCAGAATCGTGCACGGCGCTCGAACATCGCGCGAAGCTCGGGATCAAGAAGGATGTCGATGTCGCGCTCGCGCAATTTTTTCTCCTCGTCCTTAAGACCGAAATGCTCCGTCGGAATAGGCAGCAGCGATTTGGAGAG
>MFLH01000003.1:0-363 GCA_001781275.1 Candidatus Kaiserbacteria bacterium RIFCSPHIGHO2_02_FULL_54_11b
CCCTTTGTCCTCCAACGTTTGCAGTGTGACTTCAAACTGCGCCCGCATTTCCGCATCAAGATCTTTCAAAGACTCACGCGGCACACCTATCACCTTTCGCTCAGTCTTCGCGGATGCGATATCAGGCAGAGAAGTGCTGTCCATTGGGTCGTGCCCGCGGATCGCATCAAAAAGAATTCGTGCGTCGCCAACGTTCTTGCCCAGCGTGCCTATCTGATCGAGCGAAGAAGCGGCGGCAATAAGGCCGGAGCGGGAAACAGCCCCGTACGTCGGCTTCAGCCCGACGATGCCGCAAAAAGCCGCGGGTTGGCGGATGGAGCCGCCGGTGTCGCTGCCGAGTGCCGCGAGTGCCATCCCTGCGGC
>MFLH01000003.1:374-6399 GCA_001781275.1 Candidatus Kaiserbacteria bacterium RIFCSPHIGHO2_02_FULL_54_11b
CAGAACCGCCCGAGGTGCCGCCGGGGACGCGCGAGATATCGTGGGGATTTTTGGTCGGGCCATATGCGGAATTCTCTGTAGAGCTTCCAAGCGCGAATTCATCCATGTTGGTGCGACCCAAGAATACTGCGCCCTGTGCTCTGAGTTTGGAGATGACGGTCGCATCATACGAGGCGACATAATTTTCTAGCATTTTTGATGCGGCGCTAGCGACACGTCCCTCTATTAAAATATTGTCTTTGACCGCGATAGGAATGCCCGTGAGCGGCTGCGATTTCCCCGCCGCGATCATCGCATCGGCCGCTTTAGCTTCTTCGCGTGCCGAATCCGCCCATACTTCGAGGTACGCGTGTATCTCGCCGTCTTTTTTTGCGATTGCATCGAGATACGCCTCCGTAAGCTCAAGCGCGGAATACTCCTTGGCATCGAGCGCGCGACGGGCTTCGGCGATGGTGAGCGTGGAAAGGTCCATGTTATTTTTTCTTGCGCGAAATGACCTGCTTCACCGCAATGCGGTCCCCTTCCCGCGCAGGCGCGGCATCTAGAAGTGCCTTGGTATGCTTGCCGCTTTCAATAGGATTCTCGTCCGCGCGCATGATATTGCGATGCTCAGGCGACTTTGCCTCTTTCCCCGCATCAGCTTTTTGTATCGTCTCGACAAAATGCAAAATCTCCGGAATTTCCTTTTCCAGCTTCGCCAACTCATCTCCTGAAATCTCCAACCGCGCCAATCTAGCGAGCGCAGCAATATCTACAGTCATGGCGGAATGATACAAGAAAAGCTGGTTTCCCGCGAGGCGGTGAGTTTAGGCTAGTTCTCTCGACTGCGCATATTTTGTAAATAGTTCTTGAGTTTGGGCTTGATTGAAATTCTCGAGCAAAGCACGTGCCATCAATGCATTTGCAACGGAAGAGTTAAGCTTGTGACCGTAAATTATTATCCTCTTTGTTCCGCCTAATTCTTCTGGATTGCGATTGGCCCCAAAAAGTGAGGCGGCATATTCTTCGTTAGTGGCACTTATCAAAGTCCGACTTATACCCACAATTGGCTTCCCTTTGAGGGCCTCTTTAATACACGCATTCCTAATGCCGTTACCTGTATTTCCTAAACTATGCGCTGCGATCACAACGGCCCTATTCTTAGAATCGCGAATACCGGGTATCACGATTCTTGGAATCGAGTCTTTCTTTCCAAGATCAGGGTTGTAGATACTCTCTAAGGTATCGTAAAGATTCTCGACTGTTATTTTGTGTACGATGTGTGATTCGGATGGTGACTTGCGAGCTTCCCAACGCGCTGGTCCATATTCCTTTGAGACAGAAGCTATAGGAATATTGTGTTGATGTGGTGAATGGAAGGTGGATTGTTGCTCGATGAGTCGACTTTCTGTCGGATCGACCTTTATAACATCCGAACCTTTGTACAAATTACCTTGGAATACCCAATAGGCGCCTGGGGGTAAATCCCGATTTGCTAGTCGTGCCGCGTCTAGAAAGTTTTGTGGTGCATCTGATCCGGCTTCTACGTGCGACCGATTCGCGCCAGCAAGAATTAGCGGCGGTAATTCCGTGTCGAACGTAAAAGCGTCGTACAGCTGCAAAAGTGCCATATCTGCAGTATCTGTGCCCTGTCCACCTAAAAGTGGTTTATGCGGCTCTTGTATTGCACGCTTAATCAGTGTAGTAATAAGAGGAGCCGTAATCTGACTTTCAAGGTGGGAGCTATCGCCACTGAACAAGGGAATAAAGGGTCCCCGAACAAAATCCTTTACTTGCTCATTTAATAAATCATCTGTATGAGCCCAAGAAGAAAGATGTTCCCCAACATCACTTATTGCGGGTTCGGTGCGCTGGAACTGCGAGTATAGCTGTATGGCTAGTTTTCTATCAGCCGCAATTAGCTCTTGTGGATTATCACTAAAATAGCCCACCTTGGTCTGCATTTCTTTTAAGGCGTCATCGTCGAGATTTCCAGTCCCAATCTTCTGTCCATCCCGAAAAATCATGTCCCAAGTACCACCGAGCTTGAAAAAATTTACTTCCGTCGGTTTTATCTTTTCATTCGATTCGGGACGGTTCGGACCCCCCCCTAGATTTCCAATGCCTTCAACCATGTCGAGATAGTATCACTTGTTCAACAACTTCAAAAAACCGTCCTCCGTCAGGACCGAAACGCCTAATTCTTTAGCTTTGTCGAGTTTTGAGCCCGCCTCAATGCCCGCTATCACCGCCGTGGTCTTCTTTGATACGGAGGACGAAACATCCCCACCGAGGGCACGGATTTTTGCTTTGGCCTCGTCGCGCGACATGGATTTGAGAGAGCCGGTCAAGACGTAGGTCTTGCCCGCGAGCGGGAGCGAGCGGGCTGCTTTGCGAGGCGGTGATTTTATTGTCAGGACCTTTTTGAGTCGCGCGAGCAGCTTGAGGTTTTCTCTGTCGTGGAACCAATCATGCACGGCTTTCGCCATGATATCCCCCATTCCCTCTATCGCATTAAGCTTCTCCTCGCTCGCTTGCGCGAGCGCGTCGAGCGAGCGGAATTCCTGCGCGAGGAGAATCGCGGTCTCTTCACCGATATGCGGGATGGAGAGCCCGACCAAAAGCCGCGCAAGTTCGACTTCGCGCGATCTTTGGATGGACTCGATGAGTTTTTTCGCCGACACTTCGGCAAATCCTTCGAGCGGAAGCACGTCGCCCTCTTCGAGCGTGAAGATGTCGTCGAAGTGCTGGACGAGACCCTCTTCGAGCAGGAGGTCGACTGTCTTCTTACCCAAACCTTCGATGTCGAGCGCATGCTTCCCCGCGAAGTTGTGGAAGACGCGCCGCGACACGGCAAACGAGCTTTTGTCGACGCATCGCCACGCCACTTCCCCCGGTACGCGCTCTATCTTGCCGTCGCCACCGCATTCCGGAATGTGACTTGGCCACTTAAATTTTTTGGCACCTTTGGGCCGCAAGTCTTTGACCACTTCAACAATTTCTGGAATGACATCACCCGCTTTCTGGAGCACCACAGTATCTCCGATGCGTGCGTCGAGGCGTTTTATTTCATCTTCGTTGTGCAAGGTCGCGCGTGACACCGTCGTCCCCGCTACCGAGACAGGCTTGAGGTGCGCGACGGGTGTAATGACACCGGTGCGCCCCACCTGAAAGACGACGTCTTCGAGAATGGTGGTCACCTGCTCTGCGGGAAATTTGAGCGCGATAGCAAAACGAGGGGCTTTGCCGGTATAGCCCAAGGCGTCCTGATATTTTTTCTCGTTGACTTTGATGACGACTCCGTCGGTCCAGTATTCCTGATGCCGCCCTTTCTTTTTCCACGTCTCCCAAAAATCGATGCACTCCTCGATATTTTTTGCCAGAGAGTGATGCGGGTTCACCTTGAACCCGAGTTCGCGCAAATATTCGAGCTCCTCTGCTTGGGTAGACGGCATGTTCTCGCTCGTCTCTGCGACATCATAGACAAACATATCGAGCTTGCGTGAAGCCGCAATACTCGGGTCAAGCTGACGGATAGAGCCCGCCGCGACGTTACGGGGATTTGCGAATGGCGGCTCGCCCTCTTTCTGTCTCTTTCGATTGAGCGCCTCCAAATTCTTCGAGCTCATCCACACTTCCCCCTCGACGATGATGTCGACCGGCCGCTCGAGCGAGAGCGGGACCGATTCGATGGTCCTGATGTTGTGCGTGACGCCTTCGCCGACCGTACCATCGCCGCGCGTTGCGGCATTTTTGAGAAGACCGTCCTTATACTCCAAAATGACTTTGAGGCCATCGATCTTGAGCTCACAGGTATACGTTGGCTCAACATCGCCTTGCGTCGGGCGGAGGAATCGCTTCACGCGTGCATCAAACTCCTGCATTTCCTCGGGCGTAAAAGCGTCGTTGAACGACCACTGCGCTACTTTGTGCCGTACTTTCTTAAAACCCGGGAGTGGTGCCCCAGCCACGCGTTGCGATGGCGAATCAGGCCCTATAAGCGATGGATGGGCCGCCTCTATCTCCGCAAGCTCGTGCTTGAGTGAGTCGAGCGCTTCGGCAGAGATCTCTTCTTTGTCGTATACATGATAGAGTCGCCGGTAACGGTTTATCGTCGTTTTGAGCTTTTCGTAACGCGCGCGCACATCAGCCGGTACAGCCATACGCACGCATCATAACAAGGTCAGTACCGCAACTCCACCGACCTCTGCAGCGCCCGCGTACTCGAGAGAATTGAGGCACAGCTGGTGCTATAGCCGTCGGCGTGAATGATGGTCCTTATAGGAGCAGTCGGACTAGACTGACAATCACCGTCCTCGAACGTCCCCTGACACTTTGTGACAGACACCTGCGCACAGAGCTCGCCCGAGACCTCGGTACTGAAAAGACCGATCTGCTCCGACGTCATGACATACGGGTACGAACTCCCGACTTGATTCACAAAATTTAGAGCAACGGCGTCGCATTTGGGTGTGATAGAAGTCGGGGTGGTCGAAGCAAAATACTCGAACCGGAAATCCCAGTACAGCGCGCATTCCGCGATCGTGTCGGCTGCATAGAAGGCAAACTGCGAATCCCTCCCCAAAGCGGAGAGTGTGACTTGTTTTTGCGCGATGCTAAAGATCGCAGCGCCGACTGCAAGCACGACAGAAGAAACGAGTGCGGCAAGAAGCAGCGTAAATCCCCTTTGGGTGTTTTTGCGGAAGTTCTTCATAGTCATAGTTGGCTCGAGCCGTCGTTGACCCACCGATACATATTCTCCGAAATGGTGAAGGTGCGTCTTTGGACAGCGCCCGTCTGCCACGAGACCGTAACCGTCACGCGAAATTCATCTTCCCCCACTGGGTACACGTGCACTACCCGCGTAAAATTCGTGTCCCTCCAAGAAGAATCGGGGTCATATCCATACAACACGCCATTGGTTTGAAGCGCCGGACATGGTGCGGAAGTGGGACAAGGGACGATCACACCTTCTTCGGAGTAATCACTCTTCCGTACATCGATCACGAAAGGTTTATCCTGACCGCTACTGCTTATGGGAATGATCGTGGGGTCAAAAATATCAATTAAGGAACCGTCTGAACTCTGCGCAATCCTCAGGACCTGCGCATCGCGGAGAGAGCGTACCGCCTCGATCGCTTCCTGCGCGAGATAAAAGGCGGTAATCTGGTCGCGCGCGTAGTAAGCCGACCCGAGGCTCCTCGATGCAAGCGTCATCGGAGCCACGACCGCAATGGTAAGAAGCGACACCGCGACCAGGGTCTCGATGAGAGTGAACCCCTTACCACTTTTGCTAGCGACCACGAAACCAATTCTTTTTTTCAACTCCCTCATAGGATTGCCGTTGTTTTTGAGATGAAGCTCTCGTGCCCTTGCAAAAGATTCATTAGAAAACGCCTCGTAATATAAAAGTTTCCAGGGGGTATATCGCTTCGTAGAAATAACACTGCCCTGATTATGTTCGACCAAGCGTTTTCTAAGATTATGCGTAAAGCCGATATAAAGTTCGTGCGAAAACCGCATGCTGTTGAGTACATATACATAGCAAAAGTGGTAAGGGGTCATAGATCAAGTACTCGTTGGACCGCAGTTGCTTGGATGTGGAATGTGGTGCGCGCGGTCGTGCCCTCAGCCCCTGCGCTCCCTTTGATGACGATGACAACCTTCGGCTGCGTTGTATCGCCCGAGTCAGTGCCCACGACAAAGAAACGCATCTCCTCGATAGATACCTCCGGCGCGGTGATGGCGTCGTACGCGACCGGATTGCTCGTTGAACGCTCTAATCGGGTACCGTTGAAGCGGTAGAACCAGCGCGGCTCCTGCGGGTCGTTAGGTTTGAATGAAAGAGCAGTTCCTCCGTTCGGGCAATCGGTGCCAGAATCACATTGGTAGTCGCTCCCTGTGCGCACAGAGCGCACCATGCCGTCGAGCGCGATGTTGAGGTTGTTCATTACTGATTGCAGCGCCTGCGCCTTGCGATTGGCGTGTATGAGAGAGAGAAGTGCCCCGACGCAAACGAGCATCACGACCGCGAAAAGCCCGACAG
>MFLH01000003.1:6406-11496 GCA_001781275.1 Candidatus Kaiserbacteria bacterium RIFCSPHIGHO2_02_FULL_54_11b
CATTTCGATGAGGGTAAAGCCTGAATCCGCCGTGAGGCGCCGCCCCAGGCGGTTCGACTGTCGGCCTGCGGCCGATGGGAGAAGGTTCACGTCGGAACGAGCACGTTCCGACGAAAAAAATCTTGCGAACTTGTGTTTGATCCCATCCATACTATTGAGAAGCTTCCCTCTTGACCGAGATCTGACCGTTGTTCTCGACCACGACACTCATGACATCGTTGCGCGGAGAGCGGAGGATGATGCGCGCACTCGAATGCAAACCCGACTGGCCATTTTTCCGTATATACGCATCCGCCTCCGGCCTCTTAAAGACAATGTCGAGTTGGGTAGAGGGATAGGCGTTCATACAAGTCGTCGCATCACTTCCTGCCGGCGCGCAGAGACCGATTATCTGGAATCCGTTGCGGATCGTATACGGTGAGGGAGATACATTCTCACCGTTAGGTAGAGGCTCCCGGTCGAAAAAGCCATCCTCGTCGACATCTCCAAACAGCATGTAATTCTGAGAAAGGGCCGTTTCGAAATGCACGCCATACGCGGTGCTGAAGTCATCCGTCCCCGTCCCATATCGCTGCACCGAGATGCTGTATACCTGCGCTTGCCGGATAGAGAGCGCTACATCGTATGCAAGATTCTGGAGTTGTACGACACCTCCGAAGCGGCCGTTGTTGGCAAGCACGACGCCGGTCACAACCACGATAATGGCGGTTACTGCCAAGAGTTCGATAAGGGTAAACCCCTTATCACTTTTTAAAAAGTGGTAAGGGGTAAAAGCCCGAAGACTTCGAGTGGATCTATGCCGTACAGTGTTGCGAACCATATGATGATGCAGCTGAATATGAGAAACGGCCCAAACGGAATCTCGCTTTTCATTGTAAACCCTCCAGCGCCTATATCGGCCGAAGTTATCCCGAGTGTGTACAGCGCACGGACGATGCGTGGCAGAGGAAGGAGTATGCCCACCGACACGATAGCGCCGACGACGAACGCACCGAAAACCGCAAAGATGCCGAGTACAGGTCCGAGGAGCCATCCGATACCAAGCGCCAGTTTTGCATCCCCCAGTCCCATCCACCGTCCGCCCGAGAAAAGCCAGAGCGCAAAGAGGGGCGCGGCAACAACGGGTCCCGCAAAGACAAACCACCATGGGTTGAACTCTCCCGAGAGAGGTAGAAGGAATTGGGAGACGAACGCGAGGCCCGCAAATGCGTATGCCCACTCATCGGGAATGATGGTGTGTCGGAGGTCATAGACGCTTATCGCAACAAGGAGCGCCAGAATGAGACAACTGATCACTTGGGGAAGGATGGAGAGCGATGACGCACCGATGAAGCCAAATAAAATCGCGGTTGTAGCCTCAACAAACGGGTATTGGGGCGATATCCGAGCTCGACACGCCCGACACCTACCTCCGAGCGCCAGCCATGAGACAACCGGCAGCATGTCGTACCATCGAAGCTGTGCGCCACAGCTCATACAACCACTTCGCCCGCCGATCGAGCGTACGCCGTGGCGAAGGACGACGACGTTGAGAAAACTCCCGACAATGAGGCCAAAGAGTCCGAAAACAATTGCACTCATCGTCGAAGTATATAGCACAAAACCCCGCGTTCGAGGCGGGGTTTTGGGCGTGTAGAGTAGAGAAGAGATGCGGTCCTTACGGGGCGACGTTGTAGCAGTAGCGATTTGCCCCTCCGGTGCAACTTGTCGTGTCGGCCCCCGCAGTAATGTCACCTCCTGCAACGACGGTGTCTCCGGCGTCCGAATTTAGAGCGGTATGACCGCT
Organism: Candidatus Kaiserbacteria bacterium RIFCSPHIGHO2_02_FULL_54_11b; assembly: GCA_001781275.1. GTDB lineage: Bacteria > Patescibacteriota > Minisyncoccia > Phycocordibacterales > UBA2100 > UBA10103. Next base: position 8,193 of record MFLH01000003.1, read on the forward strand.
AGTCTCAAGATTGGCACCGAGTTCATAGGAAGCACCGCTTGAAGTCTGATCGTAATCGTAACAGCTCGCTTCCGCGCCGGTAGTGCAAGCTGTTCCAGGGGAATCAGAAGGGTCCGTTGGCATCGTAGCAATATAACCAGCATCCACCAAAGCAGCGGTTGTCAATTCAGCTGGATACGCACTGTTTGCATCGTAGTAAAGCTCAAGAGCGAGCTGGAGCTGCTTGATGTCCGAAACACGACGTGCGTCGCGGCCTTTGGTGCGTGCGCTATTGAGTGAGGCAAGGACGATCGAAGAAAGGATGCCGATGATCGCAATGACGACCAAAAGCTCGATCAACGTAAAACCCTTCGATTGACTCAGGGCGAGGCCCCTCTTGTAAAATGTCTTCATAATATAGTGAATACTTGCTAAATTAGCTTAATAACGAGTACGCCCATTGTATACCCCTCCTCTACCCTCTCAAGATGGGCGTGGGGATAACAAAACTCTAGAAGGAGGAAGCTATGTTGTAGATAGGCAACAAGACAGAGGCGAGGAGTATGGCAACGCCGACGGCAAGAATCACGATCATGAGAGGCTCGATAAGCCCGACTAGGGTATCGACAGCGTTATTCACCTCGCGGCGGTAAAACCGCGCCATGGTCTCGAGGATCTTTCCCATATTTCCCGTCTCTTCGCCGATTTTGACCATAGCCACGATGATTCCGGGGACTTCCGGATGCTTGCGAAACGCTTCGGAGAGGGGCATGCCGCCTTTGACATCAACCGCGGCGTCGGCGAGCACTTTTTCATAGACGGCATCTCCCACGACCGATCCGGTGATCTCGAGACCACGCAACACCTGAATACCGCTCTGAAGCATCGTCGCGAGGTTATCCGCGATACGCGAGAGGAAGATCTTGCGGTAGATATTACCGATAGCTGGCGTCTCAAGGCGCGCGCGTGAGAGTACTTCTCTGCCGTGTGTCGTACGTGAGAATCGGTAGAGAAAGACTGCCCCGATAACGAGGAGGATGAGAATGAGGACGATGTAGCGCGAGATGAATCCCGAGAGTCCGATCACGATCTTGGTATACAGCGGGACGTCTTGCCCGACCTCGTCGAGCATACTCGCAAGATTCGGGATGACCAGCGTCATCATGAGGACCATGACCACGACGAAGGTGAGCATGATGAATGCCGGATAGACGAGCGCATTGCGGGCTTTCTGGGTAAGTTCGTAGTTGCGATCCAGGTAGTCTGCGAGAAAGGCGAAGGTCTCGTCGAGCTTTCCGGACTCCTCGCCGGCGCGCACCATGTTTACGTAAAACGGGGAGAATGTATCGGGATGCCGCGCAAGAGAGGCCGAGATCGAACTCCCGCTCTGCAGATCGTTGCCGATCGCTGTCAACTTCTCGCCCAATGCAGCAGTACGGGCTTCTGCCGCCAACAACCGGAATGCACGCAAAGCCGAGACCTGCGCTTCGAAAAGGGTCGTGATCTGGCGGGAGAGCATGACGACATCCGCATTGGTCACACGATCGAAAAGTGAGAGACGGTGAGACAGAAGTGTCGATTTCTCTGCAGGGTCGATACCGGAGATTACCAAGCCTCTCCTCTGGAGGGCAGCGATCGCGACGTCCATGTTAACCGCGTCGATCGTGCCTTGCCGCTCGTTGCCTTCCGCATCAAGGGCAGTGTATTTGAATACGGCCATATCTTAGAGAAGTTTTTGCAGGACGTTTGGATTGAGGGAGTGTTGATAGGCACTTTCAGGGGTGATCTCGCCGCGTGCGACAAGCTCGGCGAGCGAGCGGTTCATGTCGATCATACCTTCGGTCATTCCGGTCTCGATCACCGTGTTGATCTCGTGCGTACGCTTTTCACGAATAAGGTTTGCGACTGCTTTGTTGTTGATGAGGAGCTCGTAGCTCGGAATACGTCCGCCGGAAATGCGCGGAACGAGGCGCTGGGAGAAAATGCCGGCCAAAGACGCGGCGAGCTGCAGGCGTATTTGATCCTGCTGCCCGCCGGGGAAGGTGTCGATAATGCGATCTATGGTCTGCGCGGCGTTGTTGGTGTGCAAGGTGGAGAAGACGAGGTGGCCGGTCTCGGCAGCGGTCACCGCCGCCGCCATAGTCTCCGGCCCGCGCATCTCTCCGACCAAAATGACGTCGACATCCTCGCGGAAGGCCGAGAGGAGTGCTGATGCAAAATCCTTGGTGTCGATACCGACTTCGCGTTGATCGATGAGTGATTGTTTCGGTTCGAAAAGATACTCGACCGGATCCTCGATCGTGATGATGTGCTCCATTCGCTCAGAATTGATGAGTTCGATCAGAGATGCGAGTGTCGTTGTTTTCCCCTGCCCCACCGGCCCGACGACCAAGAAGAACCCCTGCTCTTTTCGCGCGAATGACGTCAGTACATCGGGGAGATTGAGATCTTTGACGGTCAGGATCTGCTTCGGGATGAGACGGAGCGCGATCGAGATAGCTCCCCGTTGGAAATACGCGTTGCCGCGAAAACGGTACTTTTCGGGGCTCTCGTATGCAAAATCTATCTCCTGATGCTCCCTGAAGCGTTGTTCAAGCTCCGGAGAGATCAGGGCTTTGAGGAAGCCTTGCGTGTCTTCTCCGGTCAATACCGGCTCTTTAAGCATCGGAGAAAGAGCGCCCGCGACGCGGATCGTGGGGTGCGCACCAGTCGAGAAGTGCAGATCCGAGCCGCCTTCGTGGACGACCACATTGATATATTTTTTCAGGAGCGCGGGATAATCATTCATATATTGAATAGTATAGAGAAATGATACCAGTACTAGGCTCGGTGCTTTGCCAGCTCTTCGTGCACCGTGTTGACAACTTCCGACGGGATCATGCTTGCCTTCACGATGTAGCGTGCGGCGCCAAGCTCTGCTGCTTTTTCTTTCTCGGATTCGTCGCTTTGGTTCGTGAGTGCGATTTTGATCGAATTGCCCGCAAGATGTTCATCAGAGAGTGCCTTCAAAAAAGAAAATCCATCGAGTTCGGGCATCGTGAGGTCAAATAGGATCACGTCGGGCTGAAATCCCCCGCGGAGTGTCGTAAGTGCCTCATTGGCCGAGAGACATGCCTCGACCGTGTGTCCGGCCTGGGAAAATTTCATCCCATACATATCCAGAAGGAACTTGTCATCGTCGATGAGAAGAATGCTGCCTTTTGTTGCCGGTGTATCTTGTTGGGTCATACGTTGGTGGTCTCGGGCGCTTCCGTCTCCGGAGCAAGCTTCGGGTCTGCGGGACGGGGCGGCTCGCCCTCATCACCCGCAAGCAGAAGCGTGCTCA
>MFLH01000004.1:0-5950 GCA_001781275.1 Candidatus Kaiserbacteria bacterium RIFCSPHIGHO2_02_FULL_54_11b
CAACAGCACGAAAGTCGGCGGGGTCGTCTACGACGCCTTTGGCGGGAGCGGCTCCACCCTCATCGCGTGCGAGCACACCAAGCGCACATGCATCATGGTCGAGATGGATCCCGAATACTGCACGGTGATCGTCGAGCGATGGAAGAAATTGACTGACCATGAGCCCGAAACCATCAGGCACGCGAAGTAGGACGCGCAAGATGCGGCAGAAGGTGCTGGAGTATCTCGCGGAATCCGGCAACATCAGCTACTCATGCAAGCGGGCGGGTGTCAGCCGCGAAACCTTCTATAAATGGAAGGAGGCTCACCGAGTGTTTGCCTACGATGCCGAAGCGGCCATCGAATACGGCAAAAGCTTCGTGAATGACCTTGCGCACACACATCTCATGCTCAATATCCAGAAGGGCGACATGCAGGCGGTGCGCTTCCAGCTCGCAAGCTGTCACCCTGATTACAAGCCGAGGCGTCCGGGCCCTGTGGAAGATCTCAAGCCGGTCACGGGAATTGAAATCAAGATGCTCGACCCGGCGAAGGTCGCTGAGGCGAAAGCGGAGATCGCGCAGCGCCGGGCCGACACGGGTCCGGAACAAGCCCCGTGGAATTAACAGATTCAAACAAATACCTATGACCAAAAAAATTAAGGCGGCGACCACGAGGCCGACGACACAAGACCTCCAGGGGAGGATCGATAAAGCCGTCAAGCTCGCGAAGAACAGCATGTGGTTTATGGAATATCCCGATAATAACCACACGATGTACTTCCTCGACCAGATGGTGCGTGTCCTCCTGGCCGACGGCTACAGAAAAGTCATCGGGGACGAGCTGTGGGATACCGGGGAGAAGCCGGATTACCATTACTACAACCCCCGCGCTTAGGCGCGGGGTTGTTCGTTCGCAGCTTGCCGGATGTGCCACTTGAGGCGCTCGTACGAACCCGTATCGAGCGCCCCTCCGCCGGAGAGCATGGAAGAAAAGAATATCGGAACGCGGCTTCCATTAAGCATCAGCCAGTGGAAGCCGCGTTCGTTGTCGAACGTAATTTGACGGTCAAAATGCTCCTGCACGATTTTCGACGCGGATGCGTTTGCAACGACGATGACTACGGGGCGTATGCTTTTGAGTACTTCAAGGAAGATATCAAGTTGGTCGCGCCCGAACTCGTTGAGCTTCCCCTTCTTATCCTCCCGCACGAGCGGGAGGAATTCTCTTTGCTTGGTCTGCTTATATACGAACAGATCGATGTGTTGGTAGTGCGTCTTGGCCGCGTTCGCGATTTCATGCATACGTTTGAAATATGCGTACTTTGCATGAACATGCCGTCCAATCTCGATGCATGTATCGACCAATTCGGGATGTGTAGAGATATTGCGCCAGAGATAGAAAGATTCGGGATCGAGCTTTTCAAATTCGGTGTCGCGCACTACTTTGCGAAAACCCTTTGGATTGAACGACGGGTTCATTCCAATAAACAGGACTCCGCCCGGCTTGAAGTCGTCGTAGAAAATCGGGGCGTACACGTCGCCGCGCGCGTCGAAGTGTTTCTTCCAGGTTGCGAGTATCGAGCGGTTGACGGGCTCATTAATCATGGTCGCCATCAGTAGTTCGGCACGCCTGCTCTTGCGCAGTTCGCATCCTCGGTTTTCTTCCATTTGAGGTAGGCCTCCTCATCTTTTGCCTGGAGGAGAGCCGCGCTGACCATGCCTGCCTGCACACAGATCTGTATCGGATCACCGCTCTTGAGGACAATCTTGTATTGCGTGATGGCATCCTGTGCGACCTGAATGTTGATGTCGTCCATCTGCTTCTGTGGATTGAAAGCGAAACCGTAGAGATAGAAACTGCCGATGAGAACCGCGACAACACCGACCACTTGCAGGATCCTAAATGATTCGGACGGATGTTCTTTGTGTTCCATGTTCCGTTGCGACTAAATTGTTAATCGCCTCCGGTAACAGGCTTTTGAAAACACAAAGCCCGCCACCAGGAGGCCTTGCGGCCCTATACGGGTTTCCCCATATAACGCAATCAACGCCCTGAATGACGGGTTCTCTATGTTGATTGCGATTCTCCAACCATGCCGTTCCGAGAGAAATCTCCGAGCGGTTTAGGCTGTTGCCCTTACGAGCCGTTATTGGTGGTGTAAGGAACATGATAGCACTTTTAGCTATCGTCGAGCACCCTAGCTTACATTCGGAGGCTTGCGAAGTGGGTTACCAACAGAAGCAAAATGGAGCTTTATCCAACGTATTTTATGGGATTCTGGCTTCCTTGTTTCCACACGTGAGCAACGGATTTGTCGATATACTTTTCGCGTATTTCTGGCGGTGCAATCTTGCCGTTGAACATGAGCCGCCCGGGAGCGTCTGGAGCCGGGAGCCACTCGTCAACGGTATATACCTCTCGAATAATTCCAAGATACACGGCACAGGCGATTCGTATGGTTTTTGCGCGAGGGCCGACTTTCCACGCCTTTCTCGTTGCCTCGTAGAGTTCGTTGGCTGGCATTTCATACCGATAAAGCTGATTAATCCTGATAAGCATGACTGGCTCGTCAAAGAGCGCATCGAGTGCTTCATACTCGGTTTTAATATTCTTCAGCGTCATTTTTCCTCTGACGAGAGAGTAGTGGCCTCGCACGAGATTTGTCAGATTCTCAAGACCAAGGAGATCGATAGCGGCACTCTCTACCTCGAACGCCTCCTTCTCGGTGAGTCCATGACGCAGAATGGTGTGGTCGACCTCTAGTCCCGCCGCTTGTATTTCACGAATCCTTTTTATCTTTTCGGTCTCCTTGGTACTCTCCTCAAGCGCACCAAGCAGATGATGATTAATCCGATTGCCACATCCCTTGCCGACATAAAAAACCTTGTCGGTTCGCGGGTCAATCAGTAGGTAAACGTAGTAGCCGATTTTCTCGATTGTCGATTGAGAGAGGGGGCTCATACTCTTTGGCCAATTCGCCTAAGACCGGAACATTACACCTTTTCTGACACCTCCTTTAAGATGCGGCGGAACTCTTCGAGGTGATCTTTGAATATCGCGATATTGTTTCTGATTCTTTCACCATCTTTTCCGACTCTGGACTCGGTAACCTGTAAATATCTGTTGCCGGAGCCGCCCTCTCTCACGTCAAAAAAGTACGCTTTGCTCCCGAGTGTGATTTTCTGTGTGTAAATAGCTTCTTTCATATGCTACATATGATAGCATTTTTAGCTATCGTCCAGCACCTCAGCTTAGCTTTGGAGGCTTGCGAAGTGGGTTACCAAAAGTCCCTTGTGTGCGCTTCGGCGTGCTGGAAATCCAGGTGGCCGAGAGTATAGTTCAATTACAAGCTAACCGTATGGAATATGTCGTACTCGATATAGAGACAACTGGCCTCGACGTGGCCAACTCAGCGATTATCGAGGTCGGGGCGTTGTTGATTTCGGGCGACGAAATAAAGGAACGCTACACCTCTTTTGTGCGATATGACGGCAAACTGCCCGACACAACAAAGAGGATCACCGGCATTACTGACTCCATGCTCGAGGGTGCGCCCGCTATTGGCGAGGTCGTCGAGCAGTTGAAGAAGTTTATTCAGAAACGCCCCGTGATCGCCCACAACGGCTATTCATTTGACTTCCGAATGCTCGAGCGCGAAGGAATGCGATTCACCGAAAAATATGACTCTATGGAGATTGCATTTTTCGTTCTCCCCACAAATGCCATGGGACACGGCACCTCCGCACTTGCCGAGTTTTTTTCGCTTGGCAAGGTCCCGCATAGGGCTCTGCCGGATTGTGAAATAGAATTCGCCATCCTGCAGGGGCTACGAGATATCTGGAGCAAGAAAAGCCGGAAGAAAATTGCGGCGCTTAAATTCTTTGCGGAACGAACAGGATGGTGGTGGGCTAACTTCCTCACAGGAAAAAGCGAGGAGATCGTCGATATCTCGACACTTGTCGAAGCACACGTCCCGTACCGGAAGAAAGACGCCGAACAAAATAAACTCGTTTTGACACGCCCGATAGATCTGCCGGAAGTTGAAAAGTCTTTTTCTCCGGGAGCAGGCATGCTCGAATATTCGGAGGACAGACCCGAACAGCGCTCGATGGCTCGCTTCATTGCCGAAGCATTCAATGAGAAAAGACATGCTGTCGTCGAGGCTGGTACGGGCGTCGGGAAATCTAAAGCATATCTCGTCCCGTCTGTTTTGTTCTCGATCAAAAACGATATCCCCGTGGTCATATCTACCTTCACGAAGGCCCTCCAGGATCAGCTCGCGTTCAAGGAAATAAAGCATGTCCGCGACACTCTCAAGCCCGATCTCCGCGTAGCGGTCATCAAGGGAAAACAGAATTACGTCTGTCTCGATAAATTTCGCGAGTTTACGCAAGAAGCACTCACCGAGTTATCTCAACGCTCTCTTTACGAGCATGCAGAAGACGAGACTCGATTCACGACACGTCTGGCCTTTTTACTGCTGTCGGCGTGGATACTGGAAACCGAGCGCGGAGACTGGGATGAGCTGCCGTACTGGCTGACCGAGCGTATACCCAAGCGAGTCAAAGAGGACATATGCAACTTGGATGAACTCTGCACGAAAGGTGTATGCGAATTGTTCGATGCTGAAAAGTGTTTCTTAAGGAAAGCGCGCTTGCGCGCGAAAGATGCGGATCTCGTTATTATGAATCACGCCATTCTCCTGACCGGTCTTCGCCGCAAGGTTGTTCAACGAGAAGAACCCATCGAATCGGAGGAGGTCACGACTATCGAAGAGATCGGCTTTTCCCATCCCATACTCCCGACCGAGGCAAAATTTGTCGTATTTGACGAAGTGCATCACCTGGAAGATGCGGCGACTTCGGCGTGGACCCTAACGCTTTCGCAGTACCTCCTAGAGCGCCTCATGCATCAGCTCTACGATAAGCGGCGCGGAGTACGCACAGTAATGGACGCAATCATCGGCGGATCTCCGGATTCGAGATTGCCGGAACTGGGAGTTATCTTCGACGGCATCGAAAAAGACCTGCGTCTCGATGTCCGCATATTATTCGACGAGCACCTTGAGAAGTTGGTTCCACGTGACCCATCATCAAAGTGGGACATAAAAGTGTCGTTCTCGGAGCTGTCGCAGACTCCCGAGCGCATGAAGGCACTCACGGGACTTCTCGAAAACATCAAACAGCGATTGGTGCAGATTGAGACGATACTCAACGACTTCTCACAGCGAACCACGAATGACAAGCTCAAGAAAAGTCTCTCAATCCGCGCCGATCTTACGTCCCGCCTCGTAAAGACAATAGACGGTATAAATGGCGATAGTGACTATTTCGTGCGCTTTTTGGAACGATCCAACAGCACCGTACAAATTCACGCCGCGCCGCTCTCGGTGGCTCAAGAAATGAAATTTCTGGTATACGACACGTTCAACTCCGTTGTGATGACATCGGCCACAATCACGGTAGATGATAAATTCAACTTCTTCGCTCGCCGATGCGGTACAAACTTAATCGACGACGGACATGTGAAATATCTCCAGCGACCCTCCTCGTTCGACTACTCAAGACAAGTGCAGTTCTTTGTGCCGCGCGGCATCTCATACGGGAGTGCGCGGGAAGTGAAGCGCAGGCACGCTCAGCAATGCCTTGATTTCCTTAAGGAAGCCATCGTCGCCTCGCAAGGCGGGTCACTGGTCTTGTGCTCAAGTCATGAGCAAGTGGACTGGCTCTACGAAGGACTTGCTGAACATCTCTCTCGCAGGGACATATGGCTCCTGCGACAGCCGAAAGATTCGGGCGTCACCTCGGTGATACGTGACTTCACCAATGACATCAATTCCGTACTGATAGGAACGGCCAAGTTGTGGCAAGGTGTCGACGTACCCGGCGCTTCGCTTCGATCGCTGTTCATTTACAAGATTCCGTACAAGGTTCCGACCGACCCGATGATAAAGGCGCGGTGCGACGAG
>MFLH01000004.1:5969-7061 GCA_001781275.1 Candidatus Kaiserbacteria bacterium RIFCSPHIGHO2_02_FULL_54_11b
GCGATAGTTATTCGTCATATTACGAACCGCTGACTGCACTCGACTTGAAGCAGGGCTTTGGGAGGTTGATTCGAAAAAAGACGGACATGGGCATCGCCGTTCTGCTCGACGAGAAAATCATGAAAAAGGACACGCTGCTGAAGTCATTCCCACCGGGTGTGAAAATAGTGCCGGCGGAACCGGCACAGATATTTAGTGCTCTATCAGAGCTTGCAAAGACGGTCGATGTCGGCCAACTTACTGATGGCGAAATCTAACTTTTGGAGTGTTTGACTGCAAATTAATCCGAGAGCACAATCAGTTCCGCTATGACCCCAGACCAGATTAATCACATCGCGGCAGCGATTAACGAGGCCCGACAAAAGACTACAACGATAAAAGACGCAGTCGCGAGCCGCGTGTTGGTGATACTGAATGACCATATCGGTGCGGAACTGAAGAAATCGGAGATCCAAGCTGCCGCCAAGGAATTGGCAGAGCTGCAGAGCGGAAAAAGCAACGGCCTATGAACAGCAAAATAAAAAGGATAGGTGCCAGCTGGTTTCGGGGGTTTTCAGACGCGAGAGATATTCAGCTGAGCGATAAGTCTATCGCCGTGTACGGAGAAAACGGTTCCGGCAAATCGTCGTTCGTCGATATCCTCGAGTATTTGGTTAGAGGCGGCGAGATCGAGCACCTACGGCACGAGTACAGCGGCAAGCGGCAAGAAAAAGGCGTTATCAATACGCATCGCCCAAGGGAGCAGGAAACAAAGCTCACAGTGGAATTTGCAGATAGTTCGACTATCACCGCCGACATCGCGTCCAATGGAAGTTGCACAATAACGCCCCAGCCGAATGATCTCTCAATACTGGAATCGCAGCGCGTGATCCTCCGTCAGGATGAGGTTGCGGACTTCATAAAAGGGACGAAGGGTGAGAAATATTCTTCGCTGCTACCGCTTCTCGGCCTCGGAAGCCTCGATACCGCCATTGAGAATCTCAGAAAAATCGAAAAAGAAGTAAAGGAACAGACACGCTTGGATTTCAAGAAGGGCGAGATCAGGCAGGTTCAGGAAGACGCAAAAAATAAATTCGGGACGGGCGAAGCCGG
>MFLH01000005.1:0-2673 GCA_001781275.1 Candidatus Kaiserbacteria bacterium RIFCSPHIGHO2_02_FULL_54_11b
TCCGCGCGCAAAAGTCGCGCTGGGGGAGTTGTTCGCAAAAGGGAAACCTCAGTTTCAACTACAAGATCGCGGCACTATCCCCGCACATGAGGGATTACATTATCGTCCACGAGCTCTGTCACCTCGCCGAGATGAATCACTCAAAGAGATTTTGGGATCTCGTTGCGCGGGCGATTCCGCACCACAAAGAGATCCGAAGGGAGTTGCGGAAGATCGCTGTCGTGTGCCAATGACCGCGTGGGCTAAAGGCTGAAATTCTTCGCAAGCGAGCCGATGAGCGGGAGTTCTTTTTGATTACCCTGTATCACGTTGACGATCCCGATGATGGCAAATATGAGGACCGCGAGATTGACCAGATTCAGGAGCGTCCACATCTGCCACATGGAGTTTCCGAGGATGAATACGGCGATTTCCACGATGACGAGCAGCAAGCCCTGCTTGATGTGGAATTTCACGAACGGGTCGTCCTTTGCCATAAGGAAGGGAATAACGATGAGAATACCGAGGTAGGCCAAAATGCCCATGAGCATCTTGTGCTCAGGCTTTGGTTGATGCACTTGCGGCTGATTCTGCCGTTGTTCGTCCATAGCGATAAAGTTACTGGTAACGTCTTGTCGTCAGTATAGCGCTTTTGATGTCAATGGGAAGTAGTTTGCAACATAGGGTACACTTAGGACATGATGAAGGAACTTCGTCCATATGCACTGTTTGCACTGCCCCTCATTTCTGTTCAGGCCATTGTTCTATACTTGTTCGGCCAACCGCTGATCGCGGCAAGCGGCGAGATCCATCTGTGGTGGGGGACTGTATTGAGTTCCGGCAATTCGCAACACCTCACCGATTGGTACACCTTTTCACACGTCATCCACGGCTTCCTCTTTTACCTCGGCCTTTGGTATTTTTTCCCGCACATGTCGGTCTGGATGCGGCTCGTCCTAGCGCTCGGTATCGAGATCGCATGGGAAATACTCGAGAACACTCCGATGGTGATAGACCACTACCGGCAGCAGGCACTCGCCCAAGGGTACATAGGAGACAGCATCATTAATTCCATATCGGACACGCTTGCGATGGCACTCGGATTTTTCATGGCGTGGCGCTTGCCGGTTTGGTCGGTGGTTTTGATCGGTATCGGGCTCGAGTTATTCGTGGCGTATTCGATACGAGACAACTTGATACTCAATATCATTGGTTTCGTCCACCAGTTCCCGATTATTTCGGAATGGCAGAGTGGTGGATAACTTTGTTGCGTCCACAATACAGAAGTTCAAAATGGAGCCATGGCTAAGAATGCAAAAAAGGGGCACGGGCGTAAAGGGGAAGTGAGTAAGCGCTCGCAGGTCTTAAGCGGGCGCAACAGGCGCTGGACAAAAGTGGATACAAAAACAGGCCGTTTTATGGACCAAATGAAGAGAAAGGGCAAAGCCTTCAAAGGCGTGCGGATGAAATAATTTGCGGGTATACCCCATGAGATAAGAAACTCCGATAACTCAGCGCAATTGTTATAACTATCTCACGGGGTATACTGCGGCTCATGAAAAGTCGAGATTTGGAATTCCTTTTTGAGGTAGGGTCACTCCGCAATATCCCGCGTGCGTGGATACAGCATCTTGGAGTATCAGTCGCGAGCAATCTCGAGCACACGATGCGTGTAGTTTTTCTGGCACTCCTCATCGCGCGGCGCGAGAAAAAGGGCGATGAGAATACCATCATCAAAATGGCGCTTGTGCACGATCTCGCCGAGACGCGCGCTGCGGATATGGCATATGTCCACAAGGTCTACACAAAAAGCGACGAGGCTCGCGCCGCGCGCGATCTCTTTGCCAGCACCTCGTTTGCGGATCTCGAGAAAACTCTGGAGAAATACGAAAAGCGCGATTCCATCGAGGCAAAAATAGTGAAAGATGCCGACAACCTCGACATAGACATTGAGCTCAAGGAATATGAGGAGCAAGGACACAAGCTTCCGGCCAAATGGGCCCCCATGCGCAAATTCGTTCGCGATAAAAAGCTGTACACCAAGACAGCGAAGAAACTGTGGGATGAAGTACAAAAATCCAACGTGGCACAGTGGCACATGGATGCGAATAAGTGGAAGAAGATGCCGAATGCGGGGAAGTAGATATGATATTCTGAACGTATGTTACAGACCCCCTTCTACGATCCCACAAAGTCATACGACGAGAATTACGCGAAGGGGCCGTTCGGCGCTTTTGCTGACGCGCAGAAGTGGCAGATGCAGGGGGAGCCAAAGGCCGATTTTTTAGGAAAGAAAGTGTATCTGCCGCTCGGAATCCCGGCTGGTCCGCTTTTGAACAGCGCATTTTGTAAAGCTGCTTTCGAGAAAGGTTTCGACATTTGTGTTTACAAAACAGTCCGTAGCGGCATCTTCCCATGCCATCCCTTTCCCAACGTTCTTGCCATCCACCCCGACGGAGACCTCACGTTCGAAAAGTTGAAAAGCCCCCTTATTGCCGATACGACATATTCCGATCCACTTTCGATCACTAATTCGTTCGGAGTGCCATCGAAAGATGCCCCAATATGGCAGGAGGATGTGAAGAAAGCGATTGTGTCCGCAGGTAAGGGCCAGGTCCTCGTCTTGAGTTTCATGGGTACTGTGAGAGAAGAACAGAGCCAGCAGGAATTTATTAACGATTACGTGCTCGCGGG
>MFLH01000005.1:2681-13660 GCA_001781275.1 Candidatus Kaiserbacteria bacterium RIFCSPHIGHO2_02_FULL_54_11b
ATCGGGGTGACTCCATTTATACTGAAAGTCGGATACTATCAACATGACGCAGATCTAGAGCGTCTTGCAGAAATAGCGAACGAGTACGCCGACAGCGTCTCGGGCATCAATACGTTACAAGGAGAGATCAGGAACGGGCAGGGGGAACAGGCACTTCCCGGATCTCCGGCTCGCTTGCGAAGCGGGGTGTGTGGTGCAGGCATCAAATGGGCGGGACTTGATTTCGTGCGCCGCCTTAACGCTATCCGCGAAAAGCGCGGCTTCAAATTCTCCATCGAAGGCGTCGGCGGCGTTTTGACCGCAGAGGACTACAAGGAATATCGCACTGCCGGAGCCGATTCGGTGATGACCGCCACCGGTGCCATGTGGAATCCCTACCTCGCCAAAGAGATCAAAGAAGCCTACCCCGATGCCTGATGAGATCAAGGTGCGCGTTGAGCGGGCGATAGCGGAAAAGGTGTTTCCGGGATGTGTCGTTGGAACCATTCGCGCGAATAGTTCCAGAGAAATACGTCCGTTCGGAGCTTTTACGTATGAACCAAACTCGCAGAAGGTAGAAGAGAATACTATCTACGACCTTGCCTCGATAACAAAATCAATCCCCACTGCTTCCCTCGCGCTTAGGCTTGTCGCAGAAGGGAAGCTGCGACTCTCGGACAGGGTGGCGGAGTACCTACCCGAATTGAAGAATGATCATGGGGCGACCGTCGAAGACCTCTTGGCGTATCGCGTCAAGGGTCCGAGGCTCTCGATCTTGAAAGATAAAACAGTCGACGGAATACTCGAGCACGTCTTCGAGGCGGGTTTCGACGGGCTTCCGGGCGCTTCGTACTACACAAATTTTCCCGCACTCATCCTCGGACTCGTTATTGAGCGAGCCACGAAGGTATCTCTCGAGCGCCTCGCACAAGAGTACTTTTTCCTTCCGCTCAATATGTCTCACACGACATGTTTCCCATCTCGTGATCTTGCTGATAAAAAAGACGAGATAGCGCCGACGGAGATCGACGAGTGGCGCGGTGAGGTACGCGGATTTCCGCATGATGAAAGCGCGTATATCTTTGCAAAGAGCGAGCGTGCTGTCGGGCACGCGGGGCTTTTCAGCACAGCACCTGATATTCTTAATTTTCTTGAAGCATTGCTGTGCGGCGCACTTCCGGCCGTTTTCTCCGGCGCTCAAAAAGGGTGGGGTTGGCAGAAGGCAGAGCCGTGGTTCATGGGCTCGCACTTTGGGCGCGGAGCCTTTGGGAAGACGGGCTTTACCGGTACGTCTGTCGCTATCGATCCAGAGCGCGGGGTCGCGTTTGTCATCCTCTCGAATCGCACCTACCCGAAGCGCCCGCCCGACGCGACCTCCATGCACTCTGCCATCAACACATTTCGCGCAGACATTGCCGATATCGTGCTGCGTTAGAAAAAGATAGGAATTATGCTACATTACGCCAATGTGCGGGATTTTTGCGTATACCGGTAATAAAGGAAAAGATGCCGGCGGGATACTTTTGGACGGGCTTCTCTCGCTCGAATATCGTGGCTATGATTCTGCGGGTATCTTCACCCCTGAGAGCGGCAGCATAAAGACCCCGGGTGCGGTCGCTGAATTGCGCAAGAAAGTACCAAAGGAGTTTGCCGGCAAAAGCGGCATCGCGCACTTGCGTTGGGCGACGCACGGTGAGCCGACCGAGAAAAACGCGCACCCGCATTCGAGCGGGGATGGCGAGATCTGGGTCGTGCACAACGGCATCATCGAGAATTTCAAAGAGCTGAAGCATGGGCTCGAGAAAAAAGGCCATGTGTTTCTTTCCGATTCGGATACGGAAATTCTCCCGCATCTTGTCGAGGAGCATTTGAAACACACAAAAGACTTCGAGAAGGCCGCGCTCGCCGCACTCAACGAGCTGCGGGGGACGTATGGAATTGCGATGCAATACAAAGGGGAACCGGATAAACTCATCGCCGCGCGCATGGGCTCTCCCATCGTGTTGGGATTGGGGAATGGCGAGCATTTCATCGCTTCCGACCCTTCGCCCATTTTGCCGCACACCAAGCAGGTCGTGTTTTTGGAAGATGGTGACGTTGCCGTCATCACCCCCGAAGGGCACGGCATAAAAAAGCTGGATTCATCGAACGTCAGCCGCGCGACGACCGAGATAGATTGGAATGCGGAAGAGGCACAAAAAGGTGGGCACGAGCATTTTATGTTGAAAGAAATGATGGAGATGCCGGAAGTAGTAGAAAACACATTGCGCGGTCGCTTGATCGCTGACAAAGGTCTTGCAAAGCTCGGTGGGCTCGAAGAAGTCGCAAAGCAGCTGGAGGGTATAGAGCGCATCATCATCGTCGCGTGCGGCACCGCGTACTACGCTGGATTAGTCGGCGAGTACATGCTCGAAGAACATGCGGGGATCCCCGTGGAGGTGGAACTCGGAAGTGAATTCCGCTACCGAAGCCCGGTTCTAAATCAGCGGACGGCAGTCTTGGCCATCTCACAATCCGGCGAGACGATCGACACCTTGGAAGCAGTGCGTGAGGGAAAACGAAAGGGTGCGCTTACGCTTGGTATCGTCAACACCGTCGGCTCGACGATCGCACGCGAGACCGACGCAGGTGTCTACAATCATGCTGGACCGGAGATCGGGGTCGCTTCCACCAAAGCATTTGTCTCCCAGCTTGTCGTGCTCGCGCTCCTCGCCATCTTTTTGGGAAGACAGCGCGGCATGAGCGAGAAGCAGGGCAAAGAAATAGCAAAAGAACTCAAAGCTCTGCCGAAAAAGATCCAGAGTATCCTCGACAAACACACCAGCGTCGAGGCGTTGGCGAAAAAATACGTGGGCTCGCGCGACTTCCTCTTTATCGGTCGCAAATACAACATGCCCATCGCGTATGAGGGCGCTCTGAAACTCAAGGAGCTTTCGTACATCCACGCAGAAGGGTGCGGTGCAGGCGAGATGAAACACGGCCCAATCGCGATGATAGATGAGGTGTTCCCAACATTCGCGATCGCGAGCGCAGACGCAGTGTATGAGAAAATGCTCTCCAACATCCACGAGATCCGCGCGCGCAAGGGCCCAGTCGTAGCGCTTGCAACCGAGGGGGCAGACACACGTGTCGAGGAGCTTGTACAGGATGTCATCTATGTGCCAAAGACGATAGAGATGCTCGCGCCCATCCTCAACGCCGTGCCGCTCCACCTCTTTGCATACTATTTCTCGCGCGAGAAAGGCTACAACCCCGACCGCCCGCGCAATCTCGCAAAATCGGTCACCGTCGAATAGGTATATATGGAATCTAGAGAACAAGTAAGCGATAAGAACTTGAAGTTACTCAGGCTCAAAACTCCGGAGTGGGCGGAGAAGTACAAAGTCGGGGAGGATGCGTTTTGGCTACATGATGTGTGGTATCAATATGCGATACTTTCAAGCGAAAAGCTACGAGCTGATGACCCTACGATACCGGAGATTTTCGCAATGAATCTTGATGGTTTCCTCGCCGTGTCTGATACCTACCCGAAACAGTACAGGAATTTAGGTATTCTCCACGAGGCAAAAGAGTTCTCCGGCCCCTTGGACGAAGGCTCTTGTGCGAGGACGCTCGAGTATGAGTTGGGGCAGGCTTCTTTGCTTCAGGTCTACAGTATGTCCGAATATTTGAGATTCCGTCTGGGTTTTTTTGAGAAGATTATTGCGTACTATGAAAACAAGGAGCGAAACGAGAAAGAGGAGGCCCTGCTTTCCCGACTATATAAAAGCAGAGAGTACCTAGAAAAGTCTATCCAAACTATCGAAGTTCCTCCGAGCGAGCCTCGATTAATCGGATAACCTCGTCCATTGTGTCGGCGTAGGCATCTGCGCCCGTTTGTTCGTAGCCTTTCACAAGATTCCCACGGAAGCCGATAGTGTAAATATGCGCAGCTTTTGCAGCTTGTATCCCGAGATTTGAATCCTCGAGAATAATCGAGTGCTCCGGTTTTGTGTTGAGCAGTCGTAATGCCTCAATAAACCCATCAGGTTCAGGCTTTCGTTTTAATTCGGGATGATCGTGTAACGATACAATGACATTTAAACGTTTGTTGAATGGGAGTCTCGGTACGACCTGATCGATCCAATTGTGTGGAGACTGTGAGACAAGGCCGAGCTTGAATCCAGTCTCGGTCAGCTGGTCGGCCAAATGTTCGACGCCCACCGTTATCGCCGACTGTGCATACACGAGCTTTGCGATTTTATCGGCTTTCTCTAAATACTCCTTCCTATCAAAAACGGCTCCCAAGGCGAGTGCACGGTCCATCAGATCGTTGACCCCCAAACCAACAAGGTTGCCCATCTTCTCGGCGACCTCCTTCCCAAAAAACTGCGGCAAATATTCTCGTTCGTATTTTTCCCACACCGGCTCGCTATCGATGAGCACACCATCCATGTCGAAAATAAACGCCTTATTCATGGCCGTTCTTTCCAGCCCATACTTTCTTAAAGAATGGCATCGTGAGGGTGGAAAGGGTGAAGCCGAGGGCGGGGACAATAGCGGAAAGCCACGGGCGCATGACGTCGATGAACGACAAAAAGACGCCCATGGTTACATAGGTAAACGCGGCGACGAGCCCCGTCCTCGTCCAGCTCGTTTCCCACGCTTTATCCAACTCAACGGATGCATTTCGCTCCTCGATTTTCGCGACGCGTTGCTCGAGAGACTCCATGGAGGCATTATATCTTGATTATTTTCTCCCACGGGCGGCCGGAGACGCCGAAGTGACCGTAGGCGGCGGTTTCTCGGAAGATGGGGCGGCGGAGCCCGAGGCGTTCGATGATAGCGCGGGGGCGGAAGTCGAAGTTCTCCGTCACGATTTTGGTGAGATTCTTGCCTTTCTCGTCGAACGCTTCGATCATGACAGGCTCAATACGGCCGATAGCGTAGGCAACCGATACAAGCGCTTTTTTGGCGTACCCATTCGCGACCAGATTCTTCGCAACGAATCGGCACATGTAGGCTGCGGAGCGGTCTACTTTGGTCGAATCTTTGCCGGAGAACGCGCCACCCCCGTGCGGCATGACACCACCGTAGGTATCCACCATTATCTTGCGCCCCGTGAGACCCGCGTCGGCCGTGAATCCGCCGAGGATAAATTGGCCGGTAGGATTTACCAGTATCTCGATGTCCTTCAGGTTACCTAAGACCGGCTTGAACAGGTGCTTGATGAGCTGCTTCCGTATCTCTTCCTGCGAGACGTTCTTGTCGTGTTGCGTGGAGCAGAGGGCAGTGATGACCTTGCCGTTGGCGATTGTCACTTGCGTCTTGCCGTCGGGCCGGAGCCATTTGAGCGTCTTGTCGCGGCGGAGTTTTTCGAGGCGTCGTGCGAGCGCGTGCGAGAGGACGACGCCCAAGGGGAGCATCTCTTTCGTCTCGTTGGTCGCGTAGCCGTACATGATTCCCTGATCGCCGGCGCCGCCGGTGTCTACCCCCATTGCAATGTCGGGGGATTGCTTGGCGATTGTGTTGAGCACCTTTAATGTATCGGTGTATCCGATATCGCGATAGACCTTGCGCGCGATCTTTTCAAAATTCACTTTTGCGCTCGTCTTCACCTCGCCGCCGAGCATGAGGGTGCCGTGGCTCCCGAAAGATTCTACCGCGACGCGACTATTCGGGTCCTGCGCGAGACATGCATCAAGAATAGCGTCTGATATTTGGTCGCACACTTTGTCCGGGTGTCCCGAAGTAACGCTCTCTGTTGTGTATCGCTCGAGTGAATGAAACATAGTGTTATATAAAATGATTAATCTCCCTTGTAGGGAGATGCTTTGCATAAAGTATCTCCCGCGTGGGATTGGTTTGGCACTTTACCCTGAGCTTGTCGAAGGACTTCTTCAACATCTCGGGCAAGTTGCCGGCGGGTCGCTGAGCCAAAACTCTTGCCGCACTCTTGATACGTATGGGGGATGTGCCGACATAGTACCAACAAGGCGAAAAGAACGCAATACCATGATAGGGGTATACTTCCACGATGCAGGAAATTATTCTCGCCTCATCGTCAAAGCAGCGGCACGACATTTTGAAGTGCGCGGGGATCCCATTCGTCGTCGAAGATAGTGGCTACGAAGAAGATCTCACACTGCCGCTTCCGCCTCGCGAACTCGTTGTGCATCTCGCAGGTGCAAAGGCGGCAGCAGTAGCTACAAGACATCCCAATGCGCTTGTTATCGGGGTCGACACGGTTGTTGTATGCACTGGAGAGGTATTTGGAAAGCCCGACAGTTTTGAGCATGCGCGGGAGATACTCCAAACGTTGAGCGGAAAGGCGCACAGCATTTTTACGGGATTCGTCATCATCGATGGGAAGACGGGCCAGAAAGTCACGCGCACGGTCGAGACCAAGGTGCACTTCAAGCAATTATCGGAAGCGGATATCGATGCCTACGTGAAGACGGGGGAGCCACTCGGCAAGGCCGGTGGCTACGCGATACAGGGCGCGGGTGTGCGCTTTGTAGAGCGGATCGAAGGGGATATGGACAACGTGGTCGGGCTCCCGCTTGGGGCAGTGCTCGAAGAGTTGGCAAAATTCGGTGTGTTGTAGCACGCGCGAACGTCACTTTTTTATTCCAAGAACACGGAGGATAACAGTTGCAAGGCGCGATGGCTCGTGGCGCACAAGCGACCGGTTCCATATGTCACCTTTTTGTCGCGGCGAAAGACGGTGACTGATGAGATTTGCACCGACGAGCTTGCGACCCTCCGGAAGAATGTCCCACCGAGTCGGCGTCTCTCCTTCGCGTGCATACTTTTTAAGCAACGCTTTTTCCGGCAGCTTGTTGTTGTATATGACCGCATCAATCTTACTCCCCAAATATTTCTCAATTTCCGCTGCGTAATCTGCAACCGTGAAATCATGCGTATGTTCGGCCTTTGTCATTAGGTTGCATATAAATATTTTCTTTGCGCGGCTCTTGTGAACTGCTTTTGAGATCCCGCGTACCAAAAGGTCCGGCACTAAACTCGCATACAAATTCCCCGGACCAATGATGATCGCATCGGCGGATCGGAGCGCTGCGAGCGCTTTCGGGTTCGCGTGTCCTCCCGGCTTGAGCCATATCCGTTTGAGTGATCCGTTCAGATTTGTTTGCTGGATGTTGTTTTCCCCGCGGATAATGCGCTTTCCGACTTGCGCCATGAGTGTAACTTTGTCGAGCGTGACTGGTATAACACGTCCACGGATGCGGAGAATCTCTGCAGTTTTCTCGACTGCGCTATCGAAGCTGCCTGTGATTTTTTCAAGTGCCGATAAAAGCAAGTTCCCAAAACTATGACCCTTGAGAGCACCTTTCTCGAAGCGGTAGCTCATCAACTGACGCATGAGCATATCTGAAGAGGAGAGTGCCACGAGGCATTGCCGCACATCGCCCGGCGGGAGCACACCAAGTTCATCGCGCAGTATCCCCGTTGAGAAGCCGTCATCTGCCATGGAGACGATCGCCGTCAGATTGAGAGGGTATTTCTTGAGAGCGGAAAGCACTGTAAAGGTGCCGGTGCCGCCGCCGATAACAACTACGTTTTTCCAGCCTTTTTTGCCCATAGTATTGTTCGGGCCATACTAACAGAAACTCCGGCCGACCGCACGCATGCTCGGACAGGCGGTAATAGACGAGGGTGTCTGTCCGTCGTATTATGTACAGGTATGAATACACGATCATGGTGGGGACTTATCAGTGCGCTGACCATCATTGTAATTGTTTTAGCGTGGGTACTTTTCTCAACTCCCGCTCCGGTCGAAGCCCCTACGGCGACTTCAACCCCTCCTATTGCGACAACTACTCTGCCGCTCGCTAAACGAGTGGTCGTCACCTCGCCAAAGGCAAACGCGACGGTGGGGAAGATCTTTGTCGTCTCGGGCGCGGCACCCGGGCCGTGGTTTTTTGAAGCGTCGTTTCCCATCAAGATCGTTGATGCGGACAACAACTTCATAGGAAGCGGAATTGCCCAAGCCCAGGGCGAATGGATGACGACCGATCAGGTCACTTTTACTTCCACCATCACGCTAACTGGCAGCTATACGGGTCCTGCGACTGTCGTCCTCTTGCGCGACAATCCGTCGGGACTGCCGGAGAATGATGATTCGGTCTCCGTACCCATCGTGATACAGTAGTCCTCCATGAAAGGAGGCAAAGAAAAAGCGCGTCGCGTTCGAGCGCGAAGGATCGTTGCGTATCTGAAGCGTGCATACCCGGTACCCAAGAGTGAATTGAAATACAAGACGCCCTTCCAATTTGTCGTTGCCGTGATGCTAAGCGCCCAGTGCACCGACAAGGTCGTCAATCGGGTGACAGAGCCGCTGTTCAAAAAATACAAAAAGCCATCTTGTTTTGCGGATGCAAAGCCGCAGGTATTTGAGAAGGAAATATCCTCCATCCCGTTCTTCCGTAACAAAGCGAAACACGTCATAGCGGCAGCAAGGATCGTCTCCCGTGATTTTCAGGGTCGCGTACCGCAGGGAGCGAAAGAGCTGCAAACACTTCCCGGCGTGGGATACAAGACTGCACATGTGATACTTGGCGAGCTCCATGATTCTTGGGAGGGTATACCGACCGATACCCATGTGCGACGTTTCGCACTGCGCTTCGATCTAACCGACAACACCGACCTTACCAAGATCTCAAAAGATCTCGAGCACCTCATCCCCAAAAAAGACTGGAAGTACGTCAACAACGGCCTCGTCCTCTACGGTCGCTACGTATGTAAAGCGAATCCACACGACTGTGCCACTCACCCGTTGACCAAGCTCTGGCCTCCAGCAGCTAACAGATGGCCGAAGGCTCGTGCTTAGAGGTGCCGTCGGATACGACGCACGGTCTCGATGCCGTAGTTGACAGCGTACTTGGGAGAGAGCGGCTTATCCTGGGCGTGCAGATATGCCTCCGCGAAGCCGCCGAAGCCCTTTTTGAAAAGTGAGAGGCCTCTCCACGCATGTTTCGGCTTATCATCGGGCGCGATGCCCCAAAAATTGTAGAGTGTCGCGCCGCGTCGCTTTGCTTCCTGTATCACGCGCCATTGCAGGAGGTACGAAGCGTTGATGTCTTCGAATTTTTGTATCGAACCACTGTGGTGGTAAAAAGCCTGTCCATTGTAGAAAATGATGATCGCCGCGGCGATAAGTTCGCCCTTGTATGAGCCGAAGAAAAATACCGCCTCGCCGTCTTTGCTGAATAATTCAAATTCCGTTTGCAGGTAACTTTTGCTAAAAGGGGTGAATTGCTGCCGCTCCACCGTGGCCGCGTAGATCGATGCGAATTTTCCCATGTCAGCAGAGTCGCTGCTCTGCGTTATCTCCACTCCCTCCTTCTCCATTTTCTTTATAAGGTAGCGGGTTGTCTTGCGCATTTCTCTCAAAAGTTCGTCTTCGGGCTTTGTAATATCGAGCATCCACGATAATTCCGGATGCATGTGTATCGGCGCATCGCGGAAGCCCAAGCGCCGGTACATCGCGCGACTCTCGTCGCTTGCGGGCGAAAGGGGACAGAAGCGGATGAAATCACATTCCTCGTCCCGTCCGATATCGCTGCAGTAACCGACCAGTGCGGCGAGCGCGCCTTTTTCATCACCAAAATCGGCTACGATCGGGCCATGAGGGCATACGAGGAAGGTGCCTCGTCGCGCACCTATTTTGATAAAAAGTGCGATCCCGACCAATACGCGCGCATCATATACGCCGACGCGGAAGATCTTTGAACCCGTCTGTTCATAATGATGTCCCCATTTCCACGATTGCAGAAACGTGTGCGGCTTCTGCCCGCGCAAAAATCCCTCCCACTCCGCCTCGTCCCAAATTGGTTTTACGTGGTACGTCTTGCTGCCCTCGGATTTCAGCCACTCGTTCACGTGTGTCGCGATGAGGCGAGCATGTGCCGGTGACACGTTAAGATGCGTCGGTAAGTTCAATATCATTCGCGATACCTCTTCAGCTTGCGGACACTGCCCCCGGTAATCGGTGCGGTGTAAAAAACGTTTCGGTCCGAGCGGGGCGTCGTACCAAATGTCACTGACGTACACACGCCGCGCTTTTAGGTATTCGATCAGGCGGTCCCGCTCGTAGTGGATGATAGGGAAGCGCAAATTTGCAGAACGGGAAAGAAGCCCCATATCTCCGGAGATCTGCAGACGCTTGTCTATGGTCTCTGCATATATCTGCGCGATCTTTTTCCTATGCTCCGTGGTGTCGGGGAGCGTGGCGCATGTGCGCAGTATTCCGGCACAGTACCAGTCGGGGAGTTCATGCATTTCGCTTACCGCGCCCTCTATGAATGGACGCGAAAGGAGGTGCAGCGATTTGAGAGCCCGGTGAACGATCGATCCTAGTCGGAGTGTATGTGTCCACCTGATGATATACGTGAGGAAAGGGTAGAAACGATCTTTGAGTTGCTGGGAGCGTGCCACCTTCTTCAGAGCAGGTGCTTGAAGTCCTTGGTAGCTCTTGTTGCGTACGATGAGTGCGCCGCCTGCAACTGCGTCGACGACCTTATCCTGACTAAAAGAGAGGACGACGAAATCTCCCACGGTACCCGCCTCGTCGCCGGAGGCATAGGTGCTGCCTATCGAGTGTGCCAGATCTTCGATAAGTGCCACTCCGCGCTCTTTGCACAAGGCCGCGATCGGCTCTATATCACAGGGGACCCCGAGCGTGTTTTGGATGACTACGGCCTTTATTGAACTATGTTCCGCAAGCGCGTCTTGCAGCGTTTGCGGCGAGAAATTCAAGGACGTCGAAGAGATGTCGAGATAAAGCGGAGTATGACCGCTCTCACGCACCGCTTGGTACACGGCCCAGCACGTAAAGCCGTTGATCGCGACGGCGCCTTTTTCGGGGAGCGAGGAAAGCGCAATCTGAAGAGCATCCCTGCCTTTGTAGCAAAGAAGAGCCTTTCCGCCGTACCGTCTTTCCAAATATTCGATGAGATTTCTTCGGCTTGAATGCGTTCCCACTGCAAAAAGTGTTCGCA
>MFLH01000006.1:0-2927 GCA_001781275.1 Candidatus Kaiserbacteria bacterium RIFCSPHIGHO2_02_FULL_54_11b
CTGTCGTGGCACAAGGCCGAGGTGGAGCCTCAGCTCGATTTTCTCGAAAGTCAGGGACGCACGGTCCATCGCATCGATGGATCGCCGGATATCGAGACCGTTCACAAAAATATCCTTGCGGCGCTCAAACTTTCACAATGATAGTTAGGAATCAGGAAGATATCGACGCGTTGCGCGAAGGGGGGAGGCGCCTCGCGCGCCATTTGCGCATTTTGAGTGAAATGGTCGCCCCCGGCGTCATGGGGCATGAGCTTGAAAAAAAGGCGCATGAGCTCGTAAAGGCGGATGGCGACACGCTCGCCTTCTACCATCACACCGATCGCAAAGGGGACAAGCCATACCCTTCGGGACTCTGTCTCTCGGTCAACGACGTCATCGTCCATTCTCCCGCGAGCGACAATGGTGCCATCATCCACGATGGCGATGTCGTGTGCCTCGACTTCGGCATCAAGCACAAAGGACTTTTTACGGATCACGCAGTCACTATCATCGCTGGCACGAAGCGCGATCCTCACGACGAAGAACTCGTCCGAGGCACGTATGAGGCGCTTGCCGCCGGAATCGCGCAAGCACGAGTAGGCAACACCACGGGCGATATCGGCTACGCCGTGCAGAAAATTGCGGATAAATACCATTTTGGATACCCAAAGAATCTTTCTGGCCACGGAGTCGGGCTCAAAGTGCATGAGGAGCCGCACGTGCCGAATTTTGGCGAGAAGGGTAGAGGCACAAAGCTCGTCGAAGGACTCGTGATTGCCATCGAGCCGATGATGACGCTCGGAGGCGGTGAGCTTTTTATAGACAAAGACGGCCATTCCTATCGTACCAAAGACGGCTCGCGCACTGCGCATGCCGAGCACACGGTACTCGTGACCTATGACGGCCCGGAGATTTTAACGAAGGAGTAATGTAGAATGGCCGCATATGGCCATTGATGTTTTGGTTGTCGGCGGCGGCGGGCGCGAGCATGCGCTTGCGTGGAAGCTGAAACAGTCGCCGCGCGTGGGCAAGCTCTACGTGGCGCCCGGTAATGCCGGTACAGCGAATCTCGCGGAGAATGTGCCGATCGGCGTCATGGAATTCGAGAAACTCGCTGCTTTTGCAAGAGAAAAAAAGGTTGGCCTTACGATTCCCGGGCCGGACGATGCGTTCGTCGGCGGCATTGTGGATGTATTCAAGTCGCACGGTCTGCGCGTATGGGGCCCTACTCGCGAGGCAGCGCAGATAGAAGGCTCGAAGGCATTTGCGAAGCAGTTGATGCATGAAACCAAGATTCCGACCGCGGAATTCGGCGTTTTCACTACTCCCCACACAGCGCTCGCGCACGTGCGCGCACGTGGTGTGCCCATCGTCATCAAAGCAAGCGGACTTGCGCTCGGCAAAGGTGTCTACGTCTGCCGCACCGTCGCAGAGGCAGAGCAAGCTATCCAAGAGATCATGGTCGACCGCGCACACAAGGGCGCGGGCGATGAGATAGTGATCGAGGAGTATCTCGATGGTCCGGAAATATCAATCCACGCGCTCACCGACGGGAGTGCGCACATCCTTTTTCCTCCGTCGCAAGACCACAAACCAGCGCTCGATGGAGATCAGGGGAAAAATACGGGTGGCATGGGCACAATTGCCCCCGTACCGTGGGTGACAACCGAGATGATGGCGGGCATTGATAGCCAAGTCGTCGCTCCGACTTTCGAAGCGCTTGAAAAGCGTGGCACGCTTTTTCAAGGCCTCTTGTTTCCGGGCCTCAAAGTAACACTCGAAGGCCCTAAGGTGCTTGAATACAATGCCCGCTTTGGGGATCCCGAGACGCAGGTGTATATGCGCCTTCTCAAAACCGATGTTCTCGACCTCTTCGAAGCCTCCGTCGATGGCACACTGGACACCGTCGGCCGTTCCATCGAATGGAACCGTGGGTTTGCAGTAAACGTCGTCATAGCATCCGGCGGCTACCCCGATGCGTACAAAACAGGATTTCCGGTAAGCGGCATCATGGAAGCCGAACAAGACGAACACGTCGTCGTATTTCATGCAGGTACGAAAAAGGAGAACGGGATCCTCGTCACCTCCGGCGGGCGCGTACTCGGCGTCTCCGCGATAGGTGGCACGCTCAAACAAGCGCTCGACCGCGCCTACGCCGCGGTCGACAAAATCCATTTCGAAGGCATGCACTTCCGCCGCGACATCGGCGCCAGATCTCTCTCGTAGGAATGATATAATTTCCTCATGCCTCCAACGAAGTTGGAGCGGCTGAAGGTTGCCGCACCTGAAAAATTCAAATCTCCAGAAGAGGAGCTTGCCTATTTGCGCGAGCGGGTGCGCGAAAAAGAGGCGGAGATGGAAGTGCCCGACAGTCGTTTCGAGAAAGACCGCATCGCGCGGCGCGAAATTGCCGCATATGCCGAGACGCACCCCGCGACCGTCCTCCACGAGACGGTCGTTATGGCGGAGCATGACATCGTACACAATGTCCTCAAGCTCGATCCCGAGCCGCACGATAAACAGGTGGATGAGATCTTGCGGCTCGTGCAGCAAAATGGCATTAGAAATGCATTGTCGATCGCCGCACGGATGAAAAATCCGCATCTCGAAGATGACGTGCATCGCGCACTCGTGCGCTACATTGCCGAAGGCTTACCTGACAAAGGGATAGGGGTGCCCGAGAAGGTCCGGCGGGCACTCAACATGGTGCTTTTTGAGATCCAGCCGCAGGCACATGGGGAAGGAGACAAACAAGAAAACCAGCAACATAAGCTCGAACAACTCCTCTCGTCGTCCGAGCAGCTCTATGCCGGACTGACCTCGCTCATCGACAAACACGAGGGATTTTCGCTCGAGATCGCGGTGCAGGAGGGGACAGAAGAGGCCCTGCTGTATCTCGGTGTTCCTCGTGCAAAGAAGATCCTCGCCGAGCGCCTCATCTCCTCGGT
>MFLH01000006.1:2942-4396 GCA_001781275.1 Candidatus Kaiserbacteria bacterium RIFCSPHIGHO2_02_FULL_54_11b
CATGTCGGAGGCTCGTGGCGACTACAACATTTTTAATTACGAAGGACAGCACGCCGGTGCCTACGCGACCCTCGCCGATCACCCATCCTTGCCACTCAAGACCCCGGAGCTTTTTGAGCATGACCCGATGAATGTGCTTCTGGCGGCGTTTGCCAAGATCGCCAAGCACGGCGAAGGCGCCGCTTTGCAGATCACGGTCTCGACCGAGGGTGACCGTTACAACCATCACTACAAGAAGATCCTGCGCCAACTCGAAAAAGGCAAAAATTTCGGCAAGGCCCTCAAGGTCGCGGAATCCGATCTCGGAGAAGCGCTTCAGGTGATGGCGAAGCAGATTTTTATGCCAAAAGAGTATGAGATGGAGGTGGAGAAACAATTCCGACGTTCGTCGGATCAGGTAGTAACCGAAGAGATCACGCGCAAGATAAAAAGCCGTATCGCACCTGTCTCCATCCGCCTCGTCACCTCGGCGCCCACGAAAGAGCGCGCCGAAGAGCTCCTCTCGAATCTACAATCGCCCTTCAATCAGTACGATGACCCGAAAGGCAATCAGCTCGTCTTCAAACGTGTGGGGAGCTGGGGGATTACGGATTTTATCCGCAGTTTTACCTATCGCGAATTTGACCACTCGATCGCGATGCCGCTCTCACTCGCTGAAGTCACTTCGATATTTCACTTCACTGCCGAGCGCGTGACGACTTCTCGTGAATTGAAGCGCAGCTTCGCCAAACAAGCTCCCGCACCGGTCGAGACGCCTGCCGAAGGAATCATTATCGGAGTCAACAAATACGGCGCGGACGAGACGCCGGTACGCTTTGGTGCCTCGGACCGCCTGCGCCATGCGTACGTCATCGGTCAGACAGGTACCGGAAAGACCGGTCTCATCAAGAATATGATTATTCAGGACATCAAAAACGGGGAAGGGGTCGCGTTCATCGATCCGCACGGCAACGACATCGAAGACGTGCTTGCGTGCATCCCGCCGGAGCGTATGCAAGACGTCATCTACTTCGATCCCGCCTACACAGCGCGGCCGATGGGACTGAATATGCTCGAGTACGACCGCTCCAAGCCCGAGATGAAGACATTCGTTGTAGACGAAGTCTACGGCATCTTCCGCAAACTCTACGCCGACGTGCCGGAGGCCTTCGGCCCGATGTTCGAACAGTACTACCGCAATGCAGTGCAGCTGGTCGTCGAGGATCCCGATACTGGCTCGACATTCGTCGAGATACCCCGAATATTCGCCGATACCGCTTTCCGCAACTTGAAGCTTTCACACTGCAACAACCCGATCATTGTGCAATTTTGGCGCAAGATCGCCGAGCAGGCGCAAGGCGATCCCAGCCTCGAAAATGTCGCTCCCTACATCACGAGCAAATTCGATGTTTTCCTCACCAACGACATCATGCGCCCTATCGTTTCTCAGGAAAAATCAGCATTTAATTTCCGCG
>MFLH01000006.1:4432-14574 GCA_001781275.1 Candidatus Kaiserbacteria bacterium RIFCSPHIGHO2_02_FULL_54_11b
CAAATTTCTCCAAGCAGCATTCTCGCGCGTCGACACGCGCGGAGATGTCCTACCGGTCTTTTACCTCTACATCGACGAATTCCAAAACTTCGCAACACCCTCCATTGCGACCATTCTCTCCGAGGCACGCAAATACAAGCTCTCGCTCACGATCGCGCACCAATTCATTGCTCAGCTCGAGGAAGACATCCGCGATGCGGTCATCGGCAACGTCGGCACGAAAGCCTCGTTCCGCGTCGGCACGCAAGACGCCGAATTCCTGGAGAAGCAATTCACCCCGATATTTACCCAGCAAGATATTGAAAATCTCCCCAACCGCACCGCCGTTCTATCGCTCTTGGTCAACGGCGTCCCCGCACGGCCTTTCACTATCCAGACCCAGGATTTGCCGAAAATGGATTACAGCAACCTCGATGCAATGAAAGAGCTCTCGTACAAAGCTTACGGTCAGCCGCGCGAGGAAGTCGAGGCAGAGATCCGCCGCAAATTCGACGCGGCGTATGGCAAAAAACCCGCAGAGCCGAATCCTCTCGATTTACCAAATCCCGCGTCGCTGTATCAGTAGACAATTGGGTCGAAAATGCTAGCATTTTCGTATTATCCCTAGGGGTCACCTATTCATGCTCAAAAAGCTCGCTTTTGGTGCTATTGGCCTCGCACTCCTCGCATCACCGGTATTCGTAATGGCGACTATCGATCCGATCGCTGAATTACAAAGTCAAATTCAAGAGATGCAAGCGCGACTTGCCCAATTGATAGCAGCAAAGAATCAACAAGTTTCTAACACCGGTGCATGTCTTTCGCTCAATAATGCTCTTATTATCGGCAGCACCGATGCGACAACGAATGGGGAAGTATCAAAGCTCCAGAGGTTTCTCATAAGTGAAGGTGTATATCCCGAAGCATTAGTAACCGGCTACTACGGCAACCTGACTGCACAGGCCGTGATGCGATGGCAAAAAGCGCACGGCATGGATTTCGTCACACTAAAAAGTGGCGTCGGCCCGATGACGCGGGCGAAGATGCGTGAGGGTTGCTCAACCAAAAGTACATGCGGACTCAGCATAACTACTCCTGTGCCTAACGCGACAGTAAGTTTCCCACTAATTATTCAAGGAGTCGTAGACAACTCAAATAGACAAAGCCTCGGATGTTCTTGGGGAATGTTTGAGGGGCAGGCAGGCATCGCGCAATTGTACTATTACAATGGTGGCGCGTGGATCGCGCTTGGAAACTCCGCCCCGATGCTCGTTGACGATTGGATCGCGACAAAAACAAATTTTAGTGTGACTCTAAACTTTACCAACGAGGGCATCGGACTTTCGAATGGCACCCCAATGAAAGTAGTCTTCACTGAAGAAAATCCAAGGGCTGAATTTCCTTCCAAGACGTTAGAACTTCCGGTCAGCCTCGCGCAGCGTTCTCAAGTCACGGTCCTTTCGCCGACGGCGGGCGACAATTGGAGGATAGGGGAGGCGCGCACTATCAAACTGAGTGCGCCTGTCACTGCTACGTGGCCTGAAGGTGATGTGATCGGTGTGAATCTCGTACGCGAAAATGGCACGGATGCGGGAATAATTTACGGATTAAAAACCGGTCCGCAAGCCCAGTTTGACTGGAATACAAGCTCTACCCTCAACTGTCTTGGGGCGGGATGCGGTGACCATGCGAACATCGTGACACCGGGAAGATATAAGATCCGGATTGGCATGGGTGCACGCGTTCTCGCCGAAAGCGGGATATTTACCATTTCCTACTAAGTACATCCCTTCATGCATAAGAAATTAATCTTTGCCGGTCTCGGTTTGGTGTTGCTTGCGTCCCCCGTGCTCGCATCTGCGCAAAGTGTGGATGTGCAGGCGCAGATCAATGCGTTGCTTGCGATGATAAAGCAGCTGCAAGCGCAGCTTGCGCAACTACAGGAACAGCCGAACTCCAGCGGATTCTGCTATGCGTTCAATAAAGATCTCAAATTTGGCGACAGCATGACAGGGAAGTACGGTACCAACGACACGGAGTGGCTACAGAAAGTCCTTGCTCAGGAAGGTTATGTGATCGATAAGACTGAGAACAATGGAGCTTCAATCGCGAAATTTGGGGTATCAACAACGGCAGCTGTAAAAAGGTTTCAAGCAAAGTATGGTATTCCCCAGACTGGCTATGTAGGACCGCTTACGCGTGCACAGTTGAATCATCTGTACGGATGTAAACCAGCGCCGATGTATGTGCCGTTCCCGACCGAACAGGAGATGGCAGAAGCTCGCATCAAAGGCCGCGATGCACGTCGTGTTTCAGACGTAAAGCAGCTGCAGCTCGCGCTTGAGTTGTACTACGACAGCGTAGGTTTTTACCCGACAGGTCTCTCGGTACTGGCGCCGGAATACATTGCCGCTATTCCATCCGACACGCTCGATAGAATGTCCTACGCCTACGATCAACTCGATGGTGGGAAAGGATACGAATTGGGTGCGAGTCTCGAGATGAGAAATGCGGCGCTCTTCTCGGACCAAGATGCTGCAGCATCGCAAGGAAATCTGTGGACTGGGAGCGACTTGGTCGGCTGCCGCAACGAACCAAATCGCTACTGTTACGACGTGGGGGAATACAGTACATCGTCGGTCATCCCATCTATCACGATTACGTATCCAAATGGCGGCGAATACCTCAATTTTGAGAGTGGCAAAGATGTTGACTTGCGAATAAACTGGGAGTCATCAAATGTGCACGGAAATGTAACAGCATACTTGCAGTTTGCTGACGGGCGTACATGTAATCTGGGAACCGTGACGGTGTTCAGCAGAACGATGGGTAACTATTTGGGCAGTAACTATCGCTGTGCAAACACGGTAATCACTGACGGACAATATAAAGTGTTACTTGTCGCCGATGTAGATCAGCGCATACGAGACGAAAGCAACGGATTCTTTACTGTTACGAATGCGCCGAGCACAAAACCAGTCATTACTTCCACGTCTGCGAAAGCAGCGGCCAATTTTGAGGCGGACGCGGGTGGCGAAATATCGGTGCATGGGAGCAATCTCGCGACCATTGACTCGACGCGAGTTTACATCGGCGGCCTTCCTGCGACTGTCACATGGACGAGTGATGCGATGGTTAGTGCAAAAGTTCCGTCAACACTAACGCCGGGCATTACATACGATCTGTACATTGCCAACGATTACGGAGTGAGTAATACGATTCGCGTGAAAGTCCTCAGCAGTCTATACCAACCATTTACTGTCACATTTCCGCGCCCTGGAGCTCAGCTCTATGCAGGTCAGACATACACCATATCGTGGACGGGGTCTGACGAAGGTGTGCGTAGTTATGCGGTAAAGCTTATGGGGGGTATGCCATATGGTTCTATCAACAGGTCACTCGGCACGGCATATTCTTCCGGTCTTCAGGGAGGGACGTTTGTGTGGGCGATACCGCAAGACCTTGCCGGAGGAAATTACCAAAACTATCAGATTAGTTTTGAGGGTATTGAATCGAGTGCTGGTCATGCCACCGCGACATTCGGTATAGGTTTCTGTTCGTCATATTGTTACTAAACTCTCCATGTCCTCATTCATCGCATCAGGCTGTGTCTCCGGAGGTTAAACCTCCCAACCAAGATGAGGACTGCGGAGCGCGGTTGAGTTTTTGATGAGAGTGGTATAATGGCCTGCATGGTAAAAAAGACCAGTAAGAAAGGCGTGACCAATGAGAAAATCATGGAAGCCCTGCTCGATATGGACGAGCGGATGGTCACGAAAGAAGATCTCAGGAAGGCGTTCAAAGATTTTCCGACTAAGGTAGATCTTGCGGACACACTCAAAGACTTCGCTAAGAAAAGCGACCTTGAGAAATTCAAAGAAGATATTTTGGAAGAGGTCCGACCGATTGCCCGCGCGGTAGACAAGGACGCAGTAACCAGTATTGATCACGGAAAGCGAATTACCATTCTCGAACGGAAAGTCGGAGTAACGACAAAATAATTATGGAACATCCCAGCAAAGAGCGTACGCTTGTTATCCTCAAGCCGGACGCCATCCAGCGCTCGCTTATGGGCGAGATCATCTCGCGCTATGAGCGGCTCGGGCTCAAACTCGTTGGGCTCAAAATGGTAGTGCCGACCGCAGAGCAAATAGAAGGCCACTACACGCTTGATCCGAATTGGCGGCGCGTGACGGGGGAGAAGACCATCAAGAGCTACAAAGACCGCGGCCTCACTCCACCATCGGAAGATCCACTCGAGATAACCGCAAAAATTCTCAAAAATCTCAAGAAATACATGACCGCAGGCCCCGTCATCGTGATGGTATGGGAAGGAGCGCATGCGGTGGAGCTGGTCCGCAAGATCACCGGTGGCACGGAGCCGCGAGGGGCAGCCGTCGGCACCATCCGCGGCGATTTCGTCGTGGATTCGTATATCATGTCGGATACTGATGACCGTGCTGTGCGCAACCTCATCCACGGCTCGGGCTCGGTGGAGGAGGCAAATATGGAGATACCGCATTGGTTTGAGAAAAGTGAGCTCGTCGACTACAAAGTAAGTCGCGAGGATGTGATGTACAACAAAGAACTGGGGGATATCCTTCCGTAGCTCGTACAGATGGGCTACCAGATTCATTGCTCCTCCATTTTGCAGGTGTATACTATTCGTAGCGGTCAGTACGAAAACCTGCTGGTGCGAAAAAGGGTAATCCAACATCGCTCTGCACCTTGGTGTAGATGCTGAGGACTCCCACCTGGCTCCAATACCAGGCTCACCGTACTTGCCGCCCCCCTGAACCCCGCGTATGGCGGGGTTTGGAGTGCTAGAATCGCCCAATGTCGGCAAAGATCACTTTTCATGGCGGAGCGGGGACGGTGACAGGGGCGAACTTTCTTTTGGACACGGATTCGACACATTCGACAAGCTCAGTGCAAGCAAGCTCACCGCAAGCAGGGAGAAAAATCCTCATCGATTGCGGGATACTTCAGAGCGGAGATGGGCCGGCAGGCGAGTGCGATGTGATAAACAGCGCACCATTTCCGTACGACGTACAGGACATAGATACGCTCGTCGTCACGCATGCGCATGCAGATCACATCGGGCGGATCCCACGACTCGTTCGAGACGGCTTCCGCGGCGCGATACATTCGACAGCGGCGACCAAAGATCTTGCCGCGCTGATGTTTGGCGATGCTATAAGCGTGATGCACGAAGAAGCGAAGCGACGTGGATGCGATGTGTTGTATGAAGCGAGCGATGTCGAAAAAGCCCTTCCCCTCTGGGATACGCACGAGTATCACGAACCGTTCTCCATTGGCGACACATCCATAGATTTTCTCGATGCAGGACACATATTGGGTGCGGCGATGGCGAAATTTACCCGCAATGGCCGGACAATTCTTTTTACGGGAGATCTCGGTAATTCTCCCGAGCCGCTCTTGAATGACACCGAATCTCCAGAAGGAGCGAATTACATCATCATGGAGAGCGTGTATGGAGATAGGCTGCACGAGGGTCGCGAAGAGCGCCGCGAACGATTGCGGGAGTGCGTCGAGAAGGTGCGAGCTCGCAAGGGAGTCCTCCTCATCCCGTCATTCTCGCTGGAGCGGACGCAGCTTCTTCTCTTCGAGCTCAATGTAATGATCGAAGAGGGAAAGCTCGCAGCGATACCGGTGTACCTCGATGCGCCGCTCGCCATACAGGTCACTGATGTATTCCGAAAATACAAACATCTCCTCAATCCCGCGGCTCAAAAGCATTTCTCTTCTGGCAAAGACCCATTTTCATTTGAGAGTTTGAAACTCACACAGGACGGAGAGGAATCCCGTGCGATTCATGCGGCCCCGAATCCCAAGATAATCATTGCAGGCGCAGGCATGTCCCATGGCGGGCGCATCCGCGCGCATGAAAAGTACTATTTAGGCGATAAAAAGGCCATGATCCTCTTCGTCGGGTACCAGGTACCCGGCTCTCTCGGCAGGCGCATACAGGAAGGGGAAAAGCGTGTGGAAATCGACGGGGAACATATCCGCATCTACGCGGAGCGCGAGACGCTTTCCGGATATTCGGGACACGCCGACCGCGAACAGCTCCTCACCTTCGTCGAGAATGCTGGAGAGCATCTTGAGCGCGCGTTTGTGACGATGGGGGAGCCGCGGTCATCGAGTATGCTTACCCAACGTCTCCGTGATTTCCTCGGAGTTGATGCGGTCGTGCCGACACAAGGACAAACGTTCACTCTCGATTGGTAGCCGATGATGTATCATGAGCGAAGTCGAATGATATAATGCATCTCAATGGCGAAACGAAATCTACATCCCAATCACACTGCCGTTCCTGCTAATTTTTGCCGGCTGCCCAACGGATACGGAGTCGTAAAAATCGGCGTCTCGGGTGCCGCCGAGACCGGTGCGTGCGGGCTCGATGCATATGAAAAAGCAAAAGAGTTGGGGCGCGAGATAGCAAGACGCGGGGGTATTATCACGACAGGTGCCACGACGGGGTTTCCGATGTACTCGGCGATGGGGGCAAAAGATGAGTGCGGCTTCTCCATCGGTTTTTCACCGGCTGCCAACGAGCGCGAACACGTGGAGACCTACAAATTGCCGCTCGATTTTATGGATGTCGTCGTCTACACAGGGTTTGGATACGCGGGGCGTGACTTGCTTTTGGTGCGCTCATCGGACGCCATGATCGTGGGGTGCGGACGCATCGGTACCCTGAACGAGTTTTCCATCGCGTTTGAGGATAGGCGGCCTATCGGGATCCTAGAAGGCACATGGGAGACCGATGAAATATTGAAACACGTGATCGAAGTTGCAAACCGCCCCAACTCGAAGATCATCTACGATTCTGACCCTAAGGCTATCGTCGAGCGTCTTGTCGACATGGTGATGAAAGATAGAGAGAAAACGATGCTCGTCTACAATACGCACGACAGTCGCAGCGCGACAGGGAAGAATCAGGAGGTGATCCTGTAGCTTAAGATTTGAGGGAAGAGGTGAGGCGAGCGAAAACTTCGGGGTGATTTTGTGCGAGTTCCGAAAGCACTTTTCGGTCAAGCTTGATATCCGCTTTCTTGAGAGCGTTGATGAATTTTGAATAGGAGAGTCCGAGCGGGCGCGCTGCGGCATTAATGCGAAGCGACCACAAGTTGCGGTATTCGCGCTTTTTGGACCGGCGATGGCGGAAGGCATGTACCCCAGCGTGCTGGATCGCTTCTTTTGCGGTGCGTTCTTT
Source organism: Candidatus Kaiserbacteria bacterium RIFCSPHIGHO2_02_FULL_54_11b (assembly GCA_001781275.1). Taxonomy (GTDB): domain Bacteria; phylum Patescibacteriota; class Minisyncoccia; order Phycocordibacterales; family UBA2100; genus UBA10103. Next base: position 11,652 of record MFLH01000006.1, read on the forward strand.
GGTAGAGCGGTTGAAGCGATAGCCCTTGGTCTGTGCCAGGACATTTCGGCGGCGCTTCAATTTTGTGACTCCTCGTTTTACCCGTACCATACTGTTTTCGTTACTTGTAGTCTGCTTGTCGAACTAATTACCCCAAATACCGACTCTTAGCAGTGTTGTCGAATGCAGCGTGAAAGGCGACTGCCCGGCGGCGACGCATCTGGCCGGAGCCGCTTTCCTTGGCGTTGAAGTGGTTGTGACCCGGTGCGCGGGCGACAATCTTGCCGCGTTTCGTGACCCGCAATCTTTTTGTGTATGATTTGTTTGTTTTCATGGGTTGGATTTGCCTGCCCCGTAGCCAGCGCGAAGCGCTGTGGTACTGGGGTTGGTTTTCATTGAAAAACCGCTCTTCGGCGGTCAGGGCAGTATGCCCGAGGCGGGCAGAAAAAGCAAGGTTTCAAGCTTCCGCTTCCGGCGCGGGGGCGACCACCTTTGCAGGTTTCGGCGGCTGTGGTTTCTTGGATGGATCCCGCTCGAGGGTGATGGAGAGACCCTTTGGGCCCTTTTGGATAGGCTCCGCGACTTTGTAACCTTCGGGGATGACCGCAAGGAATCGCTCGAGACGCTCTTTGAGGAACTCGAACTCCATGTATTTGTAGCGACCCCACAAAAAGAGGTCCACTTTGACGCGGTGACCGTCTTTGAGCCATGCAGCTGCTTTGGCGGCTTTGATCTGCATGTCGCGCTCCGAAGTGCCGATCTTCACCTGTGTGATCTTGGTCTCGGTCACGTGCGCTTTCGATTTTACTTCTTTGTCTTTCTTTTTCTGCTCGTATTTGAATTTGCCGTAGTCGGTTATCTTACACACCGGCGGCTGTGCGTTGGGGGAGATCTCGATCAGATCGAGCCCAAGCTCTTGCGCTTTTGCGATTGCTTCACGGATTGGAAGGACCCCGAAATTCTCGGCATTGGGCCCAATGACCCGCACTTCGGGAGCACGGATACCCTCGTTCATGCGCGCGCGCTCTTTTTCAGCCTGCGATGTGTATTTGGTGAATCCCATTTATTACGCCGACTATAGCACTTCTCGCAGGATCTCTCAATGGTTGCTACTCTCCGTAGCCTTGCACTGGCGTCCGCCCGCCGAATGGTTTTAGGTATTCAAGTGCGAGCAGCAGCGTTCTTTTCATTGTCTCGAGCACTTGGAGGACGAACGTATTTTGTCCGGTCGCGTTTGAAGCGAACGGGTTCTTCGCGAGGTCACTCGAAGTGAAAGTGTTCGGCGGTTGATACATTGTGATCGTGCCGGTCGCGTTCAAAAGCGTCGAAGTCGGTCTATTTGCATCAAGAGATGTCACATCGCTCGTGTCCGGATTGAGGGCGATATCGACCGCTTTCCCAATATCGATCGAGTCACTTATCGGGTCTAAGAATGCGTCGATCAAATCCCACGTCGACGTGGCAGTCGATGAGGCTTTATTCGTGTTTGTGTTGTTATTGGTGTTGATGATGCTTGAGACCGGTGTCGGCTGCGGAGATTCCGACGAGATATTCGGTTGAGGGGAAGGCGAAAGCTGGGGGGAGGGGCTCGGTTGGGGCGAAGGTGTTGGTTGCGGCGACATCGGCGGCTGCGGTGGCAGGGGAGGCTGTTGCTGCATCCCGAGCGCTTGACGGATTTGATCTGAGAGAGAACTCGATTGTGTTGAGGGTGGATCAGGAAGCATTCCGTTTCCCGTATAATTCGAACACGCACCGCACTGGCCGAATCTCCCTCGCGCATCTTGAAAATGGTTTGGGTCCCACGCGCCGATGATATTGATTCCAAATTGCCGGGAATTCGCCCTCATCCATCCGATTTGAGAATTGTTGTTGAAGTCTACCGCGAGGCCATAGTTGTGATACGACTCACACGGTCCCGCCTTTGACGCACCGCTCGCGACGAGAGCAATTTGTGACCCGGGCGGTCTATATGCACTGATGATCGTCGGTGGTCCGCCAGGAACAGCTTCCATGAATGCTTTCACTTTTTGCGCGAATTCGGGATTGAGACAAGATATATTCGAACCTCTTGTGGCGTGTCGTTGCAGCCATTGCTTCGCCTCTCCTGCCGCTTGTCCGGCATTCGGGTCGCTCGGGTTCCAGCAGTTGGAGGAGATTGGAATGTTGGCCGCGGTCGCTGCCCCTCGAGTTGCAGCTGTGATGGGAACACTGCCTGCAGGGCAGTCGGCAGCAAAAGCACGCCCCGCAGAAAAAACTGCGGCCAACGAAAAGATTATTGCTCCAATGAACAACAGAAAGAAAGACACAGACCGGGAACGCATACGAATCAGTATATCGGGGAAAGAGTCTACCGAAACGTACCCTGTTGGGAACTCTACTCCCCGTAGCCTTGCACCGGCGTTCGTCCGCCAAAGGGTTTTAGGTATTCAAGTGCGAGCAGCAGCGTCCTTTTCATTGTCTCGAGCACTTGGAGGACGAACGTATTTTGTCCGGTCGCGTTTGAAGCGAACGGGTTCTTCGCGAGGTCATTTGAGATGAATGTCTGCGGAGCATTGATTGATGGAGAAATAGCTAGTGTGCCGGTCGCCCCAATCGTTGACGGCCCCTGTCCAGGTTCAAGCGCTGTTGCATCACTCGTGTCCGGATTGAGGGCGATATCTACGGCCTTCCCGATATCGATGAAATCGCTTACCGGATTCAAGTACGCGTCGATGAGGTCCCACGTCGACGTTGCGGTCGAGGTCGACTTGGTATTCGTATTGGTGTTGTTCGAGGTGTTGGTATTTGTGTTGATGAGGTCCGAGACTGGTTTTATTTGTGGATACTCCGAAGGAATGGTCGGTTGCCCGGGCAGCGTCGGCTGCGCAGGAAGCGTCGGCTGTGGTTGGGATTGTGGCTGGGGAGGGAGTTGCGGCTGCGGTGCCATCGGCGGCTGTGGAGGGGG
>MFLH01000006.1:14580-25233 GCA_001781275.1 Candidatus Kaiserbacteria bacterium RIFCSPHIGHO2_02_FULL_54_11b
TTGTAACACCCTTTGCTGCACACATCGCGCCCTCTCTACCACCAATTCCCCCGAGGACCATGTGAGGTCGATCGTTTCCTTCGTGGGGGAAACAAACTCCGAATTGTGGATTCGCTTTAGCAAATCCCCACATAGTTTGATAGTTACCATTCGCAGGATTTACATCGATAGCAACACCTATCGTGTGATTGGAACCCGGCACTCCGCCTGCGCGAGCATTTTCACCCGATGGCCCGTCCCGATATGCTGAAGATATACTGACTTGACCATATCGCTGCGTATAAGCTTTGAAGAAACCTGCCGCACATATTGCAAAGGCGTTATTCAGTTTGTTTATATGTGCCCTATCCGGGGGAGCTTGGCATCCTCCGACGCATTTGTTCGGTAAGCTGTTGAGATACTCCTTCGCCTGTCCGGCGTCGTTGGTAAATCCGGCCGCAGCGTCGGATGCACACACGGGCCTCCCCGGAAGGGCGCCGGCAGTGACTTCAGCCGGAGTTGCTATGTGGCCTGAAGAACCGTCGGCACACGGGCCTGCCGCCTCTGTAGCAAGCGGGGCGAATGTCAGGAGCGCAAGAGGAAAAGCGAACAGCACAAATGTCTTAAGCAACATCTCCGAAGTATACAGAAGAAACAGAAAGCTCAGTCGCTTTAGTGTGGACGCGGTCTTCATGATGCCGCCTTCTTCGTATCGCCTGCACACGTGTCGTCGGCCCACAGGCCCCGCTTTTCTTCTTGTGCACGACTCTCGGCCGCCTTGAATTCCTCTTGGTATTTGTACGGTAGGTCGTACGTATATTCATGGCCATATCCTTCCGCGATCATGTATTCGTTGAAGTTTGTTCCGCTTGGCAAGAAGACGTAGGCGAGCGTGCGCCCGTATTTGTCGAACGTGCCTTGTGATGCATCCGTTTCGAGCCGCACGTTTTTTCCTGTAAGCAACTCCTTCGCTTTGTCCGACGCCGCCTTGCCGAAACACTGCACGGGCTTGCGCGGGTCCACCGTCTCGGGCGTATCGAGCCCTATAAGTCGTAGTCGCGTGGTCTTTCCATCCACCAAGACATCGAGCGTATCTCCATCGACGACCTTGACGACGGGGTGAGACGGTTCGGCCGTTTGCACCGGAGCAGCTACAATCGGTGCAGTTGTTGTAGCCCCTGTGGCCGCAGAGACGTTTGCGAGTTGTGGGGAAGAGGACGGAGGTACGATCTTGGTGCTCTGCGACTCCAAAACGGCAATTGCGAGCATCAAGAGGATTCCAATACCGAAGAGCAGCGCTTTCTTCATAGATGTATTATACTGTTGTGTATGAATCGTTTTGTCGGCTACGTGCTCGCTCTCATTGCTCTCGCCGGCATTGCGTATGCCATTTACATTTTTGTACCCAAGGCGCCTGCAATGCCGATTACGACAATAACCGAGGCGGATCCCGAGACGGGGACGGAGATGCAAACGGAGGTTGTCTCTAGTCAAACCGATACATATCGCATCGAAGTGCGCTATCCGAAATTCGGCATTCCTGCAGTCGACGCAAAGATAAAAGCGGTCGTCGATTCCGCTGTCGCGGAATTCAAGACCTACCCAGCCAATCCGCCCGATTCGAGTACTCCGCAAAATGAGATGTCCGGCTCTTTCGACTCGGTGTACGCGGGGCCTGATATCGTGAGCGTCGCGCTCTCGATCTCGGAATATACCGGTGGTGCACATCCAAATACGGTTATCATCGGGGTCAACGTCGAGAAGTTGACCGGCAAATCTCTCACGCTCGATGACGCTCTCCTTATCCTGGGGAAGAGTTTGGAAGAGGTAGCCGAGTCGTCGCTCAAAGAGCTGAAAGTCATCCTCGGCGAAGACGTCCTTTTCCCCGAAGGAGCTGCCGCAAAGTCCGAGAACTACAGCACGTTCCTCATTGGCAAGGATAGAGTAACCTTTATCTTCAATAACTATCAAGTCGCTCCCTATGCGGCAGGACATCAGGAAGTGTGGTTTAAGCGGGTGAAGTAGAAATCGTACATCAGACTTGCCTTCTGCGGAATGCGGTGGGAAACTGGGGGAGTTACTCTTTAATATCTATAAAAATTATGCCAGAAGGAAATACACCCACTGCACCAAGCTCGAAGAAAATGTGGTACATTATCGGCGCTATCGTGGCCGTCCTCTTGCTCGGCTGGCTTTTCACGGGAGGAGCCGGTTCGATGATGGGTGCCGCATCAGGAGTCGATGTCGATCGTAATGCGGACGGCTCGGCGACCTACTCCAATGAGGAGGGAAGTGTGACCGTCGGCACCATGGCGACCATGCCGTCCAACTGGCCGTCGGACGCACCGCAGAATTTTGCAGGCGCCTCTATCGTCTATTCAGGTACCTCGAATCCACAGACAGGCAATGTCGGCTCAGCAGTTTCCTACACGGTACGCGCTTCCGCTCAAAGCGTTGCGGATTACTACAAACAGCAGCTTACCTCCGCGGGCTGGACCATTGCCGGTACGGCCAACATGGCAGGTGCTATGGTCGTCTCGGCGACAAAAGATACACGCACTTTCGGTGCCTATATCAGCGATACAGGAGATGGGAATGTCAGCGTGACGGCGGGGATAGAACTGTAACTCCTTCAGGTCATACATTACTTCATCCAACCTTCATGAACCAGCCTGTACGCTGCGCCTTCAATCCAAGGTAGATTATTATTATAAACAGACCAACTATGTCAAACAGAAATATGTCGTTTGGCTCTAAGCACATGTGGTACAGCATTGGCGGGGCTGTGGTTGTCGCACTCCTCGCGTGGGTGATCATATCCGCGAGCACCGGCGTCGCGCCGTGGGCACTGAATACGGACCAGCAAGCGACCTCGACCGACACGACGAAAACCGGCGGTGGCACGACCACGGGAGCCGGTAAATATCCAGCCGGCTGGCCGGCAGATGCGCCCGCGCTTCAATCCGGTGCGAAGATCACGTATTCGGGTGCAATGGACCCAAAGACAGATGTTGTTGGCCCAACACTTGTGTACACAGGCTCTGGCACAGTAGCGACTGCTGTGAAGTTCTTCACATCACAGTTTACGGCAAAGGGGTGGACCTTTCGCGGCCAAGGCAATGTGCAAGGCTCGGTCCAGCTCGCCGCGACCAAAGACACGCGGAGAGTCACGGTGACCATTCTTGAGACACGCCCCGGCGTCCTCAACGTGACCATGGGAATATCGAAGCAGTAATCATCGGCCCACTTCCACACCAAAAGCCGCCCGAAAGGGCGGCTTTTGGTGTGCCTTCGATTAGGGGCAACGAGATAACTGTGTCATAAAACAATACTCCTTACATTTTGTCAAAAAACCTGTACTGTTAGTTGGCTGCACCTATCCCTACGAGACTTCATGAGATGTTCATAGTCTCCTGTTCATACTGACTCTGTGGCATGAGTACCCTGCTCTCGCATAAGAAACCTCAATCTCCACCATCACTTATGAAAATACTACTTGTTGAGGACGAAAAGAAGCTCGCCGATGCGCTCAAGCGCGGGCTTGAGCTCCAAGGCTATACGGTGGATATCATCTCGGATGGCGCAAAAGCTATGACGCGTATCTCACTTCATCGCAGTGATTACGACGTCGTTATCCTCGACCTCATGCTCCCTTCAATGGATGGGCATGAGATATGCAAGCAGATGCGGGCAAAAGACATCACCGTACCGGTCCTTATTCTTACCGCACGGGCGGAGACAGACACAAAGGTCCAGCTTCTCATGTCCGGCGCTGATGATTACCTCGTGAAGCCCTTCTCGTTTGCCGAGCTGAACGCGCGGATACACGCGCTTTTGCGACGGCCCAATGAAGTGCTGCCGCAAGTCTTGCATTCAGGCGATATCGAGCTCGACCCAAACACCCGTCGCGCAGTACGCGCAGGGCGCGACATACCACTTACCCTCAAGGAGTACGGACTCCTCGAATACTTTATGCGTCACCCGGACACGGTCGTAAATCGGGAGGATCTGCTTACTCATTTATGGGATTTCAATTATGTCGGATTCAGCAATGTCGTCGACGTCCATGTCAAAAATCTTCGGAGAAAGCTCAGTGGGGAGGATGTTGATGATGTACTCGAAACGGTTCGTGGGATCGGTTACCGGCTTCGCGGGTAACTATCAATTCAATCCGTTCTTCCGGACGGAAGTAAACATTATCGGACTCCAGCTCACGAAGCTGGCTTCTCTTCTCATTGTTATCGGAGTGGCTGCAACCCTGCTCTACCGCAATGTCTCTATAGATGTAGTAACGGGGGCAGGCAGCGCGTTCGCGCTCCATCCCTCGAACGAAGCGATCGTTATGATCGCAGCCACCGCGATCATCACCCTCGCTGTTGTATTTAGTTACGTCGTTACGCGCATGGCACTTGCCCCCGTGCGAGGCGCCCTCGATTCACAAAAACAATTTATCGGCAACGTAGCGCATGAATTGCGCACCCCGATCTCTATTATCAAGATCAACACCGAAGTAGCGCTCATGTCTGGCGACATGAACATTTCTCTGCGAGAGACGCTTTTAAGTACGGTCGAGGAATTGGACCGCACGTCCGAGATTTTGAACAACCTTCTTTCGCTTTCAGCATCCATACAATCGAAGCGCATGGAGTTTATCGACGTGGATCTCGGCGAGGCGGTGCGACACGTGATGCGGCAACTGCAGGGGATATCGGGGCCGAAGCACCTTGAAATGGAAGTACGAATGAGCGAGCAGCGGATGGTACTTGCGAATCCGGTCGCACTCGAGCAGATCGTCATGAACATCGTCAAAAACGCCATAGTGCATACACCCCGCGGCGGGCACATTTTTGTCACTGCAAAGCCGGTATACCCGAACCAAATGGAGTTTACGGTGCAAGATTCGGGCGCAGGTATTCCCGCCAAAGACCTTTTCCGGATCTTTGAGCCGTATTATCGGGGCGATCCATCGCGCAAGCGCAGCGAGGGGGGAAGTGGTCTCGGGCTCACGATCGTTTCCGAACTCGTAAAATTACACGGCGGGAAGATCGTCGTACGCAGTGTGGAAGGGGAAAGTACGACCGTCTCGGTACTGCTGCCTGCAGGGAAGCAAGCGCCCCACTCCAACGGTGTTGTGAAGAGCCAGCATGAAAATACGAGCGAGATAGTGGTTGATTTTTCGCACAACAGGCTGAAGAAAGCATGAACCAATCTTCATGATGTCTTCACGGGTATAGGAGTACGTTGAAACCCAACTTAGCAATAACATATTTCAACGTATGAACACGAATACCGTGCTAGTGGGGGGACTTGTCGTATTGCTTGCGATGGCAGGCTTGATCTTCTACGGCATTCAGAATATGGCTCCATCCGATGGCAGTCCGACAGCAACAACGACCGATCCGGGTACGGGAACAAACCCGCCGCCATCCCCAGAGACAAGCGCACCCATCGCCGTGACAAGTAGTACGGTTGCTCCGAGCGACACGACGGCAGTCATGAACGGCACCGTGAGAGCGAATGGCGCACTTACTACCTACTGGTATGAGTACGGTACCACTTCCACCATGGGGAATAAGACCAGCACACAAAATATTGGTTTCGGATACAGCGCCATTCCTGCTCCGGGATACATCACAGGACTCGTAAAAGAAACGACCTACTACTTCCGCCTTGTTGCTGAAAACCAACATGGCAGGGTCTCGGGCACGCAATACACCTTCCGTACAACCCTGGGTAACCCTCCGCCGGTCGGCAGTGCTCCCACGACGCGCACGCTTGCCGCGACGTCTGTTGCGCGGACAACCGTCAATCTGAACGGTGAAGTGACTCCCAACAAAGCCGCGACGCAATACTGGTTCGAATACGGTCAAAGTGCGAATCTTGGCAACACGACTGCGCTCCAATCTGCGGGCAGTGGAAGTGCCAAAGTGTCCGTTCCGCTCTCACTTTCAGGCCTCACACCTGCGACGACCTACCACTTCCGCCTGAATGCCCAGAATCAATTCGGGACGGTGAATGGCGCCATACTCACCTTCAAGACCGCCAACCCCGCCGCGGCCGCAACGCCCTCGATTACAACCAGAAGCACTACGGCCATCAGCACCTCAACCGCAAAAGTGCGCGGCACGGTGGATCCGAACGGTGCGGAGACGACGTACTGGATCGAGTACAGCACCAGTTCGGTCTTGAACTTGCCACTTCTGAAGACGACTCCCCGCAAATCTGCCGGAGCAGGGACGAGTGCGATAGCGATAGAAGAAGATCTTTCCGCACTAAGTCCGAACACCACGTATCACTTCCGCATCGTCGCACAAAACAGTGCGGGCACGGTGCGCGGAGACCGCGATACGTTCAAGACAAAATAAGATTACGTCGCGCTTTAATCGACACTGCGCGACGTGATTTTGCAAAATCATATGGGAATCATTCTTTGGATCATCTTTGGTGCGCTCGTCGGTTGGGTCGCCTCGCTCATTATGAAGTCTGATGCCGAGCAGGGGATTGTGTTGAATGTCGTCGTCGGCATCGTAGGAGCTGTCATAGGCGGCTGGATCATGAGCTTGCTTGGAGAGTCGGGGGTCGCCGGCTTCAATCTCTACAGCTTCCTCGTAGCGCTTGTGGGGGCATGTGTGTTGATCGCGATTGTGAGAGCCGTACGGCGCTAATACCACTATGCCTACACTTCCCATCTTTGCATTACCCAACAAGAAGATACTGCTCGCTGCAGTTGCTTCAGGGGCATCACTCGTTCTCGTCGGGGCCTTTCTCTACTTCGGTAATACGGAAGCGTTCGCGAAGGGCATTGGAGGTACACTGCCTCAGTCTTCGGGAGACAAAGTGTACTTAGCCGCGCCCGCGGCAGCTGCTATTCCACTGGAAGGGAAGGTCGCGATGCGTGAGATGCATATCGCCAACAACGGTCTTATGCTTTTGCGCGGCGCTACCGTGCTATCAAACTCGCGGGGCACTCTTCGTGTGGGAATGACGTGGGGTGCGGCGGATTTTACGTGGATGGTGCAAACAGACTCGGGCACAGAGTTCTTGACATCGAAAGGGGTGAAGCAAACCCGCGAAGATATTCGTGTGGGCGACGTCGTCACCATAACAGGTCACCTCATCGGAAATAGTACCGAACCGACGATCGATGCGACATTTGTGAGGGAATAGAGGTAAAACCAATTCATACCAATGGTAAACGCCGGGAACAGAGATATAGTTCGTCCACCCCCACGTTGTCGAAGACGCTTTACGGGCCGACGGATGGGTGTACGATTGGTGTAATTAACAACCCTAAAATAATTCTATGAGTGAAGATGAATGCAGCTGCGGGGAGCACAGCACCTGTAAGCCGGGGGATGAGAAATGCACCGGCTGCGGCAAGACGTGCCCGTCGAATCGTTCGAAGATAGAAGAGTAGAAAATGTTTGGATGACAAAAGCCGCCGCGTCAGACGCGGCGGCTTTTGGTATTGGGGTGGAAGTGCCGGGAATCGAACCCGGGTCCAGAAAATGGCATGCAGATGATTCTACAAGGCGTAGGATGTTCGTTTGATTTGAGCGTAGTGCGTAGAGAACATTCGAGATCGCACTATGCCGGACTCTCTTTCTTTAGGTCTCTCCTCGGAGTGAAGGGAAGACCGAACCCGAAGATATGACACGCTAGCTTCCGTATCGGATGTCGAGAGAAGCGTGGTCGCTTAGGCTAACGCGTAAGCGAACTGAAGGTCTTTCATCTGAATCGGTGAAAGAACTCCACGTGCAGTTTTGTTTGCACTTAGAATTTGAGATTTTTATGGAAGGATCTCACTTCCGCCTCGCACACAAGCACACTGAATTTCCTGTCGAAGCCAGTCACCCCCCGACGCTGCTCTGCTGTTTCCCGCGCAGAGCAGCTTCGGGGACCGGCCGTGCACTTCGAAGCTCCGAAGGAGCGAAGAAGTGCTGGTTGCTTCGGCTATTCAGTTTTCAAAGTACGCTCTATCCGTCGTTTCTCTTCGCGCGCACGGATACTATGACGTTTGTCCAGAGCTTTCTTACCGCGCGCGATAGCTATCAAAAGCTTCAGTTTTCGGCCGTTATTATACACCTTTAAAGGCACAATTGTCAACCCTTTTTCGCCCTCTGCCGAGGCTACGTGGGCGATTTGCTTGCGCGAAAGGAGGAGTCGGCGCGTGCGCTCGGGGTCGTACGACTTTGGGGCGTTGGCCGGTTGCCATGCGGGTATTGTTGCACCGACGAGGTAGGCTTCACCACCACGCGCGACGACGTGCGCGCCTTTGAGCGAGCCGTGACCTGCCCGCAAAGACTTCACTTCATACCCGAGCAACTCCAAACCCGCCTCGAATGTCTCGATAATTTCATAATCGAACCCAGCTCTCGAATTTTCGATAAGACTCATATATTTGTAATATTGTATGCTCGCCCCGTAGTCAACGCGCAGCGTTGTACTACTAGGGTTTCCTCGAGGATAGTGTAGTCGAATCCGACTTTCTTATTTTGCACGACGGTCATGCGAGTAGTGTACGCAATTCCTCGGCGCGCGCGAGTGCGTCGCGCACGCCACGATCAAACGTCTCAGATAAGCGAACTTTGCTCCGGGTCATTCTACGTGCGGGAAGCTTGCCTGGTTTTAGATACAACAGATTTACGTCAGACGGGTACAGGAGATTATCAATAGATGTTTCTTGCAACCCGAAAAATCTCCAGATTCCTGCCGGCGACGTCTCGTTTATAAAAAGAATTCGTTTTGCGCCCATCTGCAGGACCTTATCGAGCATTGTTTGCGTTTTCAGTCCAACCCCACCATCTATGTATGTTTTTCCGCCGAGACGAACTGTTTTTCGATAGAGGATGGGAATTGCTTTCGTTGCTCGAAGGAGTTCTAGCGGCTCAGGACTCCTAGTCGCATCTAGGAATTCTGTTTGACCTGTATCGACATTTCTCACCGCGACAAAAATGGCAGTGGGGGATTGTTTCAAAGAACTTTCGTTGAACAGCTCCTGCTGTTTAAACACAACATCTACAAGGTAGTCGATATTCATGATACGCCATAGACGGGGAAGAAAGATGAAGCGAGTCGTTGAGAGTAATTGTGTCCAAATGCGTTTATTTGCTTCATATTGGTGAGTGGCGAAATACAGGCTTGCTCCCGCGCTACCCGAGGCGGCGACGATAATATTCGGCGTTGTGATGTTCAGTCGGGCTCCGAGTGTGTACAGGAATCCGGCACTGTATGCACTCCGCATACCGCCACCAATACAGACTATCGCCGTTTTATTTTTATTGTTCACCTAATGAACTATATCAATCATTTTTCTTTCAATACCGCGTCGAATATGTATAATGCCCCGATATGGCAATTCCGGAAAAACAGCTCTCACGTAAGCCACGGGGAGGCGAAAAGCCAAAGCAGGGTGGCGGGCCCTCTCTTTGGGTACAGCTCGCGGCTGCCTTCGGGGTCTTCCTCGTACTCTCATTCGGCTACTCGTTTGTGCGTCAATACATCTCGACGCAAGATGAATTGATACCGCTCTCGCAAATAGCGCAGGATATCACTGCGGGCACGATCACTTCCCTCGAAGTCTCGGGCGACAAGATAACCGCAATCTATGCAGACAAGACAGAGAAGACCTCGCGCAAAGAAAGCGAGAGTTCGCTCGTGCAGACACTCTCGGATTACGGACTCGAGCCGGAAAAGTTGGCGGCGGTGAAAATAGAGATCAAGGATGAGGGAGGTTTGCGTTTCTGGGCGCTGACGCTTCTGCCGATATTGGTGCCAATCATATTTCTCTTCGGGGTCATCTGGTATCTCTCGCGGCAATTGCGCGGAGGAGGCGGTGGTATGCAAGCATTCTCATTTGGCAAATCGATGGCGCGACTCGTGAATCCAGAAGACGAAGTTCAGAAAGTGACGTTTAAAGATGTGGCGGGCGCCAAAGAGGCGAAGAGTGAGCTTCTCGAGATAGTGGACTTCCTCAAAAATCCAAAGAAATTCATCCAGATCGGCGCACGCATCCCCAAAGGCGTGCTTCTCATGGGGGCACCGGGGACAGGCAAGACCTTGCTCGCACGCGCGGTCGCGGGCGAAGCAGGTGTGCCGTTCTTCTCGATCTCGGGCTCTGAATTCGTCGAAATGTTCGTCGGCGTCGGGGCTTCGCGCGTACGCGACCTTTTCCAGACGGCGAAAAAAGCCGCGCCCGCGATCGTCTTTATCGACGAGATTGACGCGGTGGGGCGCGTGCGCGGCACCGGCGTCGGCGGAGGCAACGACGAGCGCGAGCAGACCCTGAATCAAATACTCGTCGAGATGGACGGCTTTGAGCCCAACGAAAAAGTCATCGTAATGGCGGCATCCAACAGGCCCGATGTGCTCGATCCTGCACTTTTGCGCCCGGGCCGCTTTGATAGGCGCGTCACCATAGATTTGCCGGATAGGAAAGACCGTGAGGAGATCCTCAAAGTCCATGCACGCTCGAAGCCACTCGGGGCTGATGTGAAGCTCGTGGTCATCGCCGAGCGCACGCCCGGATTCTCCGGGGCCGATCTCGCGAGTCTCATGAATGAGGGGGCGATTCTCGCCGCGCGTGAAGACCGCAAAGAGATCACCCAATACGACCTCATCCGCAGTATCGAAAAAGTGATGCTCGGGCCCGAGCGTCGCTCACACGTATTGAAC
>MFLH01000007.1:0-3345 GCA_001781275.1 Candidatus Kaiserbacteria bacterium RIFCSPHIGHO2_02_FULL_54_11b
AGGCAAAATTTCACAATGAACCGAGTGGAAAGACCGACATCAAAGACGCGCTCTACGTATACGCCCGCTATCAAGACCTTCGCAACACGCCGGAAGCCTCTTCGCGAGTCGATGAGGGAATTCTCATCACCAATACACGCTTCACGCGCAATGCCATCCGCTATGCGCAATGCTCGGGCCTTTCGCTCATCGGCTGGGATTATCCCCGCACCCGCAACCTTTTTTCACTGATCGAAGAAGCCCGCGTGCATCCGCTTACGTGTCTTACCACATTGACCGACACCGAAAAGCGCCGTTTTCTCGAGCAAAAAATAGTCCTCTGCAAGCAGGTGGGGACACCGCACCTTCTCAAAGAATTTGGCGTGAAGCCCGAACGCGTCCCCCACGTGCTCGACGAAGCAAAACAGCTTTGCGGAATCTGATATACTTCCCGTATGCCCAGCAGTGAAATGTGCCTTTGGCTTCAAGAAACTATGAAAACAAATACTAACAGTATCCAAAGTACTCTAGTCGAGAGTTTGCTTATCACGCCGCGGCAGCCGGCAGGCGTCTGCCGCAAAGGCACATTCTACTGACTGGGTATGCGCAACGCGACACTCTTCATGGACCCGACCATCGTGATGTTCGCGAAGTTGCTCTTGGCAATGGTCCTAGGCGGCGTTATCGGTACCGAGCGCGCGGTCCTCGCCAAACAATCGGCAGGCACACGTACCTTCGGCCTCGTGTCTCTGGGCGCGTGCCTCTTCGTTATCGCCGGAAGTTATGTCGACACCGCCTACCTCGGCGTGCTCAACTTTGATCCGATGCGTGTCGCGGCGGCGATCATTATGGGCATCGGGTTTCTCGGTGGGGGCATCATCGTCTTTCGCGGCGATGCAGTACACGGCACGACAACCGCGGCGGGTCTCTGGATCGCCGCCGGTGTCGGCATCGCAGCGGGCTTTGGCATGTATGCAGTGGCTATTTTTACGACCATCCTTTCGCTCCTGATGTTTACCGGCATGTGGTATGTCGAAAACCGTTTCAAACATTGGTTTGAAGGGCATTGGTTGGGCGGACACCCCGACGACACTCCAAAGCCATAGGGCCAGTGATATACCCCTTACCACATTTTCCTAATGAATGTGGTAAGGGGTATACTGCCTCGATGAGTGATTACTACAAACCCGATAGAAAAACAGATTGGAACTACGGTGGCAATAAATGGCGTCTCTCGCGCTCCAAGATCGACCTTTTTTTGGATTGCCCGCGCTGTTTTTATATAGACAACAAGTTGGGAACCGCACGTCCCAAGGGATTTCCTTTCAATCTCAATTCTGCAGTAGACGCTCTGCTCAAAAAAGAATTTGATGTGCATCGAGCGCAAAATACGCCACACCCCCTGATGAAAGCGTATGGACTTGATGCGGTCCCGTTTGATGATCCGCGCATGGACACGTGGCGCGATGCGCTTCGAGGGGGCGTCATTGTAGAGCACGCGACGGGGATGACGATAACCGGCGGCGTGGATGATATTTGGAAGTCGCCCGAGGGGGAACTTATCGTTGTTGACTACAAAGCGACAAGCAAAGACGGGAAGATAGAAGCTCTGGAGGAAGAGTGGCACAAAGGCTATAAACGGCAGCTTGAGATATATCAATGGCTTCTTCGACAAAACGGTTTCAAGGTATCCAACACGGGGTATTGGGTCTACGCAAATGCCGATAAAGACAAGGATGCTTTTGACGGTAAACTCGAATTCGAGATAACGCTCGTTCCATATGTTGGGAATGCCGACTGGGTTGAAGGGACCATACAGAAGATCAAAACATGCCTCGATAGTTCAGAATTACCCAATGTTGGAGAGGATTGTGACTATTGTAAATATCGGGAAGCAGTGGGTAAAAAAATGCCCGCTTTTGCCAAGAAAAAGACATGAAAACATTTACCGAAAAAGTTCGTGCCGTTGTCGCCAAGATTCCCAAGGGAAAATCAATGACGTACAAACAAGTTGCCGCAAAAGCGGGAAACCCCAAGGCGGCTCGTGCTGTGGGTGCCATCATGCGCTCAAATTATAATCGCGACATCCCGTGTCATCGGGTCGTGCGTTCCGATGGAAGTCTTGGGAGCTACAATCGCGGCGGAGAGACCAGAAAGAGAAAATTATTGATCGCAGAAGGTGCCGTAAGTCAATAATGTCTTGCGGAAGATTGCAACGACTATACAATGAATGTGTGGCAGAGAAAGCCCAAACAAAAGAACATAGTTCGAATGAAACGATCTCGACGAGTGGTGGGGCTGCAAAAGAACTTTATACCCAGACAGTTTTTCCCGGACGGCTTCTGATGCTCGGGTGCGGAGCTATTGCTCAGAGCATCATACCGATGCTTCTGCGCCATACCGATATTACGCCGGAGCGTATGAAGATCATCACGGCAGACAAGATGGGGAAATCCGTCGCCGATCATTTCGGGATCGAATTTATCATTGAACCTCTCACACCGGAAAATTATACAAAGATACTCAAAAAACATCTCTCCAAAGACGATTTCCTGCTCAATCTATCAGTCGACGTTTCGTACCACGATTTGATCCTGTTGTGTCAGAAATTTGGAGTCCTGTACCTCGATACTTCAGCAGAGTTTTGGCCCGGATTCTCTGTCGATCCTTCCTTGCCGCTCCATCAGCGTACGAATTATGCGTATGACGACGATTTTCGAACGCTGCAAAAAAAGCACAGAGGGGGACCGACCGCCGTTGTGAATCATGGCGCGAATCCTGGGCTCGTGTCACATTTTGTGAAGCAAGCGCTCCTCGACATTGCACGCGATATAGGAAATGGTGCCGCGGCACGAGGCATCCCGACCGATCGACTTGGTTGGGCGCAGCTTATGCAATCGCTGGGGGTTCGTGTCGTGCAGTTTTCCGAGCGCGATACTCAAAACAGCCGGGCTTTCAAGCAGGCCGGTGAATTCGTTAATACGTGGTCTATCGACGGTTTTTTGAGCGAGCTCGTGCAGCCGGCGGAGTTTGGTTGGGGAACGCACGAGAGAGAATTGCCTGCAGACGGCCATCTCCACGAGAGCGGAAGTAAAGGAATAATATATCTTGAACGACCGGGAGGCCTGACACTGGTCCGTACCTGGACGCCGCGAGAAGGCTCTTTTCAAGGTTTTCTCATGACACACGAAGAGACCATGACGACTGCAAATTATTACACGGTCAGCGAGGGCGATCGGGTTGTGTTCCGCCCTACCGCAATGTACGCGTACCATCCATGCGACGACGCCGTTCTCTCGGTGCGGGAATACGGAGCAAACAATTGGAAACAGCCGCGTAAGAGACGCATCCTTATGAAGGATATCG
>MFLH01000007.1:3368-13984 GCA_001781275.1 Candidatus Kaiserbacteria bacterium RIFCSPHIGHO2_02_FULL_54_11b
AAATGCCACCTGCATGCAGGTGGCAGCCGGAGCTCTTGCGGGGACGATCTGGGCGCTTGAAAATCCGCAGCAGGGCGTCGTAGAACCGGAAGACCTTGATTTTCAGCGCATACTTCACATCGCCATGCCGTACCTTGGGACCGTACACGGGAAATACACGACGTGGACGCCGCTGCGTGATAGGAAGGCGCCGCTATTCCCCCAGAATATCGCGGCGGATGATCCGTGGCAGTTCAAAAACTTTTTGGTGATATAGCCCTGATGAAATCCTTCATTTCTCAAAAAATCAAAAAGAAGAGGAGCCACGCCGGATTCGGTCTCTTTGCCATCACCGACATACAGAAAGGCGAACGTATCGTAGATTTTTCGACCGGAACGGGTTCATGGATCGATACAAAGCAAGCGGACGCTCTGTATGACGCGGGAAATGACTACATCATTCAGACAGACGATAATTTATTTTTCGCGGCAGCGAATGATGCGGAACTTGAAGACGCGGATTTCATCAACCACTCATGCGACCCAAACTGCGGCATACGCGGATCTCTCGAGATCGTCGCCATGCGCGATATTGCCGCAGGTGAGGAGATTACCTTTGATTACGCGATGAGCGAGTCATCGGATCTTCACATGGAATGCTCATGTAGCTCTGCACACTGCCGGCGCGTCATTACGGGCGATGATTGGAAGATCCCCGCGCTCCAAGAGAAGTATGCGCAGTATTTTTCCGACTATCTAAAACAGAAAATCAGGAGAAAAGAATATTCTTGAACTGCCACGGGTCAGATTTGTCGATATCTTCGGGGAAAAGGGCTTCGCGGCCTTCGAGAGGGGTCCATTCGGTGTACGCACCTTTCATGGTGCCCAGATACGGCTCGATGACTTCCATGACACGCTCGTGATCCATTTCATCGGCTTCGACGACACCTTCACGTGGATGCTCAATTGCCCACACCATGCCGCCCAAGACTCCCGCGGTCACCTGTAGACCGGTCGCATTTTGATATGGCGCAAGTTTGCGCGTCTGTCCTATCGTGAGCTGTGAGCCGTACCAGTAAGCACCTTTTTTATGACCCATGAGGAGGACCCCGAGCTCGTCCATGCCTTTGGTAATGTCGTCCATAAGGATGTACTGCTCTTTCTGCAGCTCCGAATTCTTTCCGAAGCACTCTTCGATAGAAAGGATGGAAGCATCACACGAACGGTACGCATAATGCACGGTCGGGCGGAAGATTGTCTTGCGGCCTTTGCGGACAGTAAAGTAATCGGCGATGGAGACGGATTCGTTGTGCGTTACTGCCCGTCCGAGGAAATTTCCGTGTTCAGGGGTCCACGTGCGCACGAGGGTCCTCGCACCCGGCTGGTCGAGGTAAATGGCGGCGCCACAGCCCGACTTGTGCCGATGGCCATTTTTTGGGAAATGTTTTTCGTGCGTACCCCAGCCCATTTCGCACGGCTGGCAGATGCCTTCGGAGTGGAAACCGGAAACGGACCACGTGTTCTCGAAACGACCTATCTTTTTTGGCTTCTCGGAAACTTGAGAATCATATTCAGCGATATGAACAACCTTCACAGCGAGTTTCCGCATAAGGGCGCCCCACTCTGCGCGGGCTTTCGGTTTCTTGGTCTTTAAGCCGGTATCGCGGGCGATGTTGAGAAGCGCGCGCTTGAGAAAATGGGAGACGATTCCGGGGTTGGCACCGTGCGTAGAGACGGCCGTGGGACCTTTGCCGAAACTCTTTTTCGCTGCAAGCATCGTCTCGCGCAGCCCGTAGTTGGAACGTTCGGTGATAGAAAGACTTGGGTCGGTGTATCCGCCGAGCCATGGCTCGACCACGGTATCGAGGTAGAGGATATCGCGCTCGCGACAGTATTCCATGAGCGCGATCGAAGAGACGTCGACAGAAAGGTTGAGGAGAAAATCTCCTTTTCCCAGATACTGGTCGAGAACCTCCTGGTAGTTGTCTTTTGTAAGGGGCTGAATCTTGAACGGGATGCCTTCTTTACGGGCGACGTCGCGGCCCAGATTATCGGCCGTGATGATGGATATCTTTTTCTTGTCCAACCCAATGTGGCGAAGTATGAGAGGCAGCACCCCTTGCCCGATGGAGCCGAACCCGACGATGAGTAACTTTCCCGGAAATTTCACGTACACCGGATATTTGATTTTTTTCTTCATTCGCCCGATGTTACCTCGATATACAAAAAAGTCTATACTACTCGGCATGGGGGAAAAGGCAGAAGTGGATGTGAAGATAGAAACCTCGTGGAAAGAGGCGTTGAAAGACGAATTCGGGCAGGATTATTTTAAGACCCTGCGGGAATTCGTGAAGGGGGAGTATCAGCACGCGATTATCTATCCCGCGCCGAAGAATATTTTCCGCGCGTTTGACCTGTGTCCATTCGACAAAGTCGAAGTAGTCATCCTCGGACAAGATCCGTACCATGGCCCGCGGCAGGCCAATGGGCTGTGCTTTGCGGTAAGCGAGGGAGTCTCGCTACCGCCGTCGCTCCAGAACGTCTTTAAGGAACTTGCTGCAGATATGGGCGTGCCCTTCGAAGCCTTGGCGAAGAAGGGGGACTTGGAGCGCTGGGCCAAACAAGGCGTACTTCTCTTGAATGCGACGCTCACCGTGCAAGCACACAAGGCCGGTTCGCATCAGGGGAAAGGATGGGAAGAGTTCACCGATGCCGTCATCCGGAAGCTTTCCGAGGAGCGCGAGAACCTAGTCTTCATCCTCTGGGGCAATTACGCCAAGGCGAAGGGCGCGCATATCGACCGCACCAAACACCTCGTCATCGAATCCGCCCACCCCTCGCCATTTTCAGCCGCGGGCGGCTTCTTCGGCTCGAAACCTTTCTCTAAGGCCAACGCTTATCTCGCCGAGCATAACAAAAAACGGATTGATTGGTTGTAGGATGCTCTTCACCCAGCAGGTTAAACCTACCGCTGGAATACGCCTAATATTCAGGGGAATACTCCTTGTGATACTCGGTGGCGTCTTGTAGCATCTGCCTGAAAGTGGGTAGTTTGTCATAATAATCTCGAATTGCGGTCCCCGTGATTTTGGTCGCGACACTCTCCTCGTCCGCGAAGGACGCCGCACTGGAAAACTGGTACTCGGAAAGTTGTTTTTTCGCGGCAACGAGATCTCGAACACCTTCTTTCCATTTTGGCTGAAAGAGTTCTATGGGGTTGAGCAGGACATATGGGACTACGCATTTAAGATACCTGTCGTCGTCGATATGTTTGGCTTTATAGGTACCGGCGAAAAGCGCTCCCGTACGGCCACTGCGCGAGTTGAAGTACATCGTGTATGCCGTGAATACTTTCTGCATGAACTTCGCTATCCCGCCGTCGACCAACTGCTTCAACACGAGGTGAATATGGTTTGGCATGAGGCAGTAGACCGCAATATCAACAAGTGCATTGCCGCGATTATCCTTTTCGGCCAAGATAAATCGTAGGTCGAGATTGAAGCGACTGGATATCGTGTCCGATTTATTTCCGTTGCTCGTGTAGAGCAAAGCGAGAAAACGTTCGTAATCCCGTGTATGCCTGAAGACAATGCGCTTATCTACGCCCCTGTTGTAGCAGTGATACCACTCGCCGGTTGTGCACGGTAGACGTGTCACCATGCCGCTCATTATAACGCTATTCCAGCGACAGGTTAAACCTGTGGCTATAACGCTATTCCAGCGACAGGTTAAACCTGTGGCTAGGATTGAGGGCTTTAGACGTTATTGCAGTCTTTTGCTCTCCTAAGAACTTCTAAGCATTGAATGAGTTTTGTGAGTATTCAATTTTTCCACTTCTCTTTAGTAGACGAACTTCACGAACCTTAAGATCCTCCCCTTCACGTTCGAATGGTTGTATATTCGCCGCCCAAGTTGAGCGACAGAAAATATTGTTTTGATCATTGGTGTATGTTAGGTCAAGTCTTACGGGAATTTCTTTGTGCGCATTTAGGTAGAAATCCTCGTATTTACCACTGAGTGCTAAATAAATAGAAAAGGGACTGTCCTCATTAGTCTGATAAAGAGGAGTTCGACTAGTTCTGAAAGAAGAGATTGACATCCCCGATGCGGTCGGTTGAGAAATATTAAAAGCGGCACCGCGTCCTGCATTTAAGCACTCGAATTCAATTTGGAAAATTATATCGGGATAGGGGTTCTTTTTAAGAATATGCCCAGGTTCGATAATTCCATAGCCTATACCGCCGCTTAAGTCCTTTGCCCCTACCCAAATCTCCGAAGGTCTTATGATTATACTGGGCGATGTATTCATCGCAGAGTCGAATTCCGATTTTTTTAATGCCTTTCGAGAAAACCAGAGGGATATGAGTGCTGCACACCCGAGTGCAAGATTGGTTATCAAACTAATCACGTCAAACATATCGTGACTTATCTGAACTTGGATAGGAGCCCAATGCATGAATTTATATCTTTAAAAGACGGGAGAAACGATCTTTGTGCAAATGCGGGCCGATGATGGCGAGGTTGAGTTTGGAGGTTTGCAGGAGGTCGCGGGAGACGCGCTCCACGTCGGCAGCGGTGACGGTGTCGATGCCTTTGAGTATCTCTTCGAGCGGGCGGACGCGGCCGATGTTGAGCAGGCTCGAGGCCGCGTGGTTGGCGATCTCATCGCTTGTCTCGAGACCGAGGGTCATGGTGCCTTTGATGTAATTTTTTGCCTTCTCTAGCTCCGCCTTTGATACCTTCGTCTTTTTCATCTTTTTGAACTCCCCGAGAACCGTCTTCACCGTCTCCTCGAGTTTCCCATGCTCCACCCCCGCCTGCACGGCGAGGTACGCGCAATCAGGATAACGATCCACCGATGCGTGGATGGAGTAGGCGAGGCCTCGCTTCTCGCGCACTTCGAGGAAGAGGCGGCTACTCATCCCGCCGCCGAGAATCGTCGCGAGGACCGCAAGTGCGAATTCGTCTTTGTGGAGGTAGGGGTAGGCGGGGACACCGAGCATCAGGTTGGTCTGGTCGGTCTTCTTTTCTTTTATCGCCACACGCGGCGCGTTCTGTTCGCTCGCGAATGAAATGTAATCAGGCGGGTTGCCGTGCTTCAAGCCTCCGAACTCTTTTTTGATCTTGGCCAGCACTTTTTTCTCATCGAAAGAGCCGGCGACACAGACGACGGTGTTGAGCGGTGTGTAATTGCGCTTCAGGTACGTTGCAAAATCCTTGCGCGTGAAGGCGCGGATGTTTTCCTTCGGCCCGAGAATCGTGCGGCCGAGCGGGTGCTCACGCCCAAAGATGAGCTCGTCAAAGACATTGTCGATCGTGCGCATCGGCATATCTTCGTACATGTCTATCTCTTGGATGATGGCACCCCGCTCTTTTGTTATCTCTTTCATCGGCAGCGTGGAGTTGAGAAAAATGTCGCTTATCACATCGAGTGCTGTATCGAGGTAGCGGGCAGAGACTTTTGCGTAGTACGCGGTGCGCTCTTTGGCAGTGAAGGCATTATAGACGCTCCCGACGGCATCGAGCTCCTCGCTTATCGCCTTGGCACTCGGCCGCTTTTTCGTGCCCTTGAAAAACATGTGCTCGAGAAAGTGTGCGAGCCCATTCTCGCGCCTGTCTTCATACCGCGAGCCCGTGCCGCTCATCACGATGACGGTCGCCGTCTGCGTCGCCGGCACGGGGACGAGCACCGCCCGCAAGCCGTTCTTCAATGTGTGGATGTTGTATTTCATAGTGATGCGCATAGTATATCCCGTCGGCATTAGTAGCAATTACGCACTATTGATATTTTCTAAAGACGTGCCATAATCAGCACAGGTAAGAGGGGTACATCCATGATGGAGAAACGCAAATGCAGAACGTTGCATCTGAAAGGCTAAAGCACGTACTCAACTACTGGTACGACATGTGTTGGTACTCGGAGGCCACCGTACGTACGATTGCCGGTGAAGTTCCGTCGTCGCCCAAGGTTCCAAAATTCCTTGCGTACTGGCGCAACTATGAGCGGACAGTCTTCGATAACACCGTTGTGGAATTGCCGCATGACGACTGGATCATCACTGCCCAAGAAGTCGAAATGTTTTGGCCGTTTGAAGCATACAGCCACTTTCCTTTCGAATTCTTCCAATGGAGCAGAAAATCCAGAAAATCGTTCCATCTTCCTTCGCAACTGCACCATCTATTTGCCGTTGCGACTTACCCGCGAATTCGATGGGGAGACGTACTGCTGCCCTTCGATAGCTTCGTTATTTCTCTCGAGGATCCGATCCATGCCGAAGAGCAAAAAGGCATGTGGGTTCTCTATGACGCAATCCTGGTGACGAGACATTCAGCATTTTATGGCGACATCGACATTCGTTTGCTTCGTCGACCGCTGGTCGACGAAGCTGAACAGCGGTTCGCTGCAAATGTGAAGGATCGCTTCGAAGTGCTTCTGAAACGAGGCGATCGAGAGAAAACGTTGCGGTTCCTTGAAAAAAAGGAGGCGACAGCGTTCGCAATTCCACCTGGGTGGCGGGCTACTTCTATCTACTTCGGTCGTCATATGACAGACGCCACACCAATCGCAATCGAGCCGAATGATATTCTGTCGCTGCTACCGTCGAAAGAAGTGGCAAAGATGGAAGGCGGTGTCGAAGAAAATCTGTGGCGCTTCGAACCACTAAGCTGGGCCGCCAAAATCGTCATAGGTTGGTGCTTGTACCTCCAATCGCTCCCGTCTGCAAGCCTCTCCTGGAAGAAGCGAGAGAGGCAGCAGTATATCTCTGGTCGACGCGGTGTCACGGGCGTGATTACCCAGGTTGATCACATCTGTACAATCCTCGGTGTAGGAAAGCTCGACCCGCTTCGATACGGCCTTACAGAGGATGCTAACCGGGTGAGCACGGGGTTTTTCAAGCGCCCGCATTGGCGGCGAGCGCATATGCGGCGTGAGCCGGGAACACCGCCGTCAGCGGAGAGAACCCAAAAGATCCCGCCACTACTCATCCGCCGAGATCTCATCCCATACTTCGGTGTCATCGGAGGAACGAAAGTTGAGGTTCTGCCGGAAGAGTAAGGGTGCACAACCAGAGGTCGCGCTTGCGCGGCCTCTTTCTTTTTTATGAAAATACGTTACGCTCTTCCAAATGACCATCAACGAGATACGCACGAAATACTTGGCGTTTTTCGAGAAGCGCGGGCACACGATCATCCCCTCTGCTCCTATCGTCCCGCAGAACGATCCGACGACACTTTTTACGGGGAGCGGCATGCAGCCACTGATTACCTACCTCCTCGGGGCACCTCATCCGAAAGGGAATCGATTGGTGAATAGTCAGAAAAGTTTTCGTGCAGAAGACATCGAAGAAGTGGGCGACAATCGCCACACGACATTCTTCGAGATGCTCGGCAATTGGTCGCTCGGTGATTATTTCAAAAAAGAACAGCTGCCATTTTTCTTCGAATTTCTTACCTCGGAAATTGGTCTCGACCCAAAAAATCTGTATGTAACCGCGTTTATCGGTGACGAAAAAAATAACGTGCCGCAAGACACCGAATCCGCCGGCATTTGGAAAGAATTGTTTGGAAGCAAGGGCATCGATGCAGAGATTGTCGCTATTGGCTCGGAAGCCGATGGCTACCGCCTCGGCATGCAGGGCGGGCGCATTTTTTATTACGAAGCCAGGAAGAATTGGTGGAGCAGAGCAGGGGTGCCGGAAAATATGCCGACAGGGGAGCCGGGCGGGCCCGATTCAGAGGTCTTTTATGATTTTGGGACCCCGCACAATCCTGCATTCGGCGCCGAGTGCCACCCCAATTGCGATTGCGGACGATTCCTTGAGATAGGGAATTCAGTTTTCATGGAATACGTGAAAATGCCGGATAAGAGTTTTGCTCTCCTTCCACAGAAGAATGTAGATTTTGGCGGTGGCCTCGAGCGCATCGCCGCTGCTGCGCAGGGCAATCCTGATGTCTTTGCAATCGATGTCTTCACCGACATCATCGGCCTCCTCATTCATTTTTCCGGCAAAGAATATACTGACAGCCGTTACCAGAGAAGTTTTCGCATTGTCGCGGACCATGTGCGTGCAGCAGTTTTCATGCTTGTGGATGGAGTACGGCCAAGCAACACCGAGCGCGGATACGTCTTGCGCCGCCTGCTTCGCCGCGCCGCGCAACATGCGCAGAAACTCGGCGTCGAGCATGGCGAGGGTAAGAACAGCATGCTTGTGAAGTGTGCAGTGAATTTTATTGAGAAGTACAAACAGGCCTATACCGAGTTGGGAAGCGAAGATGTGTACCAAATGATAAGCGATGAGATATGGAAGGAGGAGAAGCAATTTGCGCATACGCTTGAAGCAGGTATGCGAGAGTTCGAGAAGGTTGCGAAGGCGGGACACATCTCAAGCGACGACGCGTTTGTCCTTTTCACGACGTACGGATTTCCGTTTGAAATGACACTTGAGATCGCGCACGAACGCGGCATCGATGTCGACGAGGATGGATTTGCCACCGCAATGAAAAAGCATCGCGAGCTTTCGCGCGCGGGCTCTGAGCAGAAATTCAAAGGCGGCTTGGCGGATACCTCGGAGAAAACAACACGTCTTCACACGGCGCACCATCTTCTCCTCAAAGCATTGCAGATGGTGCTTGGCCCCACCGTAAAGCAGCGGGGGAGCAACATTACCCAAGAGCGTCTGCGCATCGATTTCTCGCATGGCGCAAAGATGACAAAGGAGCAGATAGCCGAGGTAGAAAAAATCGTCAACGAAAAAATACGTGAAGAGCTTCCGATGATACGCTCGACTCTGCCCAAAGATGAGGCAGAAAAACTCGGCGCCGAGCACGAATTCGGCGCGAAGTATCCCGACATGGTATCCGTCTACTCGCTCGGACCTATAAGCGCGACGGTGGATGACCCGCAATTCGATAAAGCGTTTTCCATAGAATTTTGCGGCGGCCCGCACGTCTCGAACACTTCAGAATTGCAGGGCCCTTCGACGGGCTCAGGGCAAGCACCATTCAAGATACAAAAAGAAGAGGCGGTAGCGGCAGGAATCCGGCGTATCAAAGCCGTTTTGCAGTAGAGCATAAAGCATATATCGCGTCGTCGCTCGGACAAAATGAAAACAAGTTTTCATTTTGATTTCTCACTCGAGGCGATAATCTCTTGGTATACTGTATTCCAATGTTTGGAATACATCTCGGCGGGAAACACGAGAAGGTTATTGCCGTTGCCGACATCGGGAGCGGCAGCGCCGCACTTGCGATCGTCGCTATTCCGAAAGTGGGGCCGGTGCGCATACTCGCGGCAGAGCGCCGTTTTTTGCCGATCGAAGAACGCTCACCCGAGGCGATCATTGCGGCGCTGGGCGTGCATCTAATAGAAGCGGGCAAAGCTGCGCTCGCGAGTCATCAAAAAAACGGTGGCGCTTTCCCCCGATCGGCCTATGCGATCATCCGAGCGCCGTGGACACGGTCGAAGACCATCAAAGTGCGTACGGTGTTCCCTAAGACAGCGCGCATTACCGGCGCCATGATCAGTAGACTCGCGCAGCAGGCGCTTACCGATGATACCGAATTCGACAAAGGGCGGATCCTCGAGGCGAGCGTGGTGCGGGTCGAGGTAAACGGCTACCCGACAGCGCAGCCGGAAGGCACCTTGGGGCAAGAGCTTACCGTCGCAACACTCTTGAGTGAATGTGATCCGTCCCTACGCGCGGCCGTCACAGCTTCACTGCAGCAACTTTTCGGTACCCGCCCGCTTATTTTACGTTCCGGAGTCCACGCGCTCCTTTCAATGTTGCGCAACAAGCCGGATGTCCCTCCGGATTTTGTCGTTGTCGATATGGCGAGCGAAGGGACAAATCTTATGGTGATACGAGACGGTGTCACGACGGATCACGCAATGGTCGCGGAGGGCAAAAACACGCTCTTGAAGCGGGTCGGCGGCACGGATTTGCCCGATCACACCATCACCATGCTTCGTCTTCTTGCAGCGGGCGAGTGCCATGATCCGGCGTGCGAGGAGGTAAGCGCTGCAATGGCGAAGGCCGAGCCGGAACTCGTGCGCGTATTTGGTGAGACCATCGCAAAGCTCGTCGCGCGGCAGCGTCTGCCGAATTACGTTCTCCTTGCGACGCACAACGATATGGTCCCGTGGCTCTCTGCATTTTTTTCGCGTATCGACTTTGCACAATTCACAAAGACCACACAACCCTTTATTGTCACGGCGTTGAAATCTGCCGATCTCGCACAGTGGACCGCTCCCGAAGGCCCCGTCCGTGCCGACATCGGGACCCTGATCGCAACTGCACTTGTCAACATCGAACAGGGCCGCGCCTCGTGATGTGATGTAGAATGGTAGGGTCGCGCTATAGGTCGCGTTTTAATGGACAGTACGCGACACGATTCTGCAGAATCGATTGCGCGACATGCGAGTCAGCAGATTCGAAACTTGGTAATTTCGTAAAATCATATGGCCAAAGACTACTTTCAGGACATTGTCCCCCCGGGGGAGGGCGCCGATCCTTCGCGGCATCTCCGGCCGCGAGCATACGAGCCCGAACAGCCGGACGATGACTCCGATGCATATCCAGCCGCCCGCGGCATACCGATACGGGTCAACGATTCCTCGATGGACCCTGATTTGCCCG
>MFLH01000007.1:13998-19695 GCA_001781275.1 Candidatus Kaiserbacteria bacterium RIFCSPHIGHO2_02_FULL_54_11b
CACTCGGGATGTCCGGCCGCGTTGATCAAGATATATCGGGCCCATCAAGAGGTCTTCCTCCGCGTCCGCCCCGCCGGTCCTCGCGTCTCTGGATCTGGGCAGCGGCGTCAGTCGCTGTCTTGGCTGCTGCGGCCGGACTTCTTTTCTTCTTTAGCTCGACGACGGTCAGCGTCACGCCAAAATCACGTACCGCCACGCTTTCTGCCGCCCAGATCACCGCTCGTCAGGTAGAAGACACCTCAAGCGCAACTTCCAGCGTACTTTCGTACACCCTCCAGACACTCGACCTCGAAGATTCGGAAGTGGTCGAGGCACAAGGGACAACCCGCGTGGAGACAAAAGCTTCGGGAAGCATCACGGTGTACAACTCGTATTCCACCTCCGTGGTCCGGCTTGTGAAGAACACTCGCTTCGAAGCCCCGGGCGGGCTGATCTTCCGCGCCGCTTCCGACATCGTTATCCCGGGCAAGAAAGGTTCGGTCGCGGGTTCGGTGAACATCACAGTCGTGGCGGATCAGGCAGGCGAAAAGTACAACCTCGGGCCGGTCGCGAAATTTACGCTGCCCGGACTCAAATCGACCGCGGCGATGTATTCGGGTGTGTATGCAAAATCAAGCGCTGCTATGACCGGTGGGTTTGCCGGAGATCAGCCGGGTACGGCGCCCGGAGCGCTCGAGGCCGCCGCCGCACTTATCCGCGGAAGGCTCGAGACGAAAGCCCGTGAAGCCGCAACCGCACAGGGGAAAGGCAGCACCCTCGTGTTCCCTGATCTCGTCGAAATAACCTACGAATCGCTTCCGAATACCACCGAGGCAGGTACTTCGGTGCGCGTCCATCAGAAAGCGCACGTTGAGATTCCAATCTTTCCCGCAGACACCTTCGCGCAGATGATCGCCGGAACGGCATTCACCGATGCGGATAACGCTCCAGTGTACCTCGTGCCTCTGAGTGATTTCTCCCTGCAGCGGACTGCCCCAGCGGGGCAAGGCCAGAAGGGAATTCTTACTATGACGGCTTCCGGATCGGCTCTCATCATCTGGAAGGTCGATGCGGCGGCGCTGGCGTCCGCCCTCCAAGGCAAGGACAACTCAGCATTTCAGGGCATTGTGAACGGATTCTCCGGCATCCAAGAGGCGCATGCACGCATCGCGCCTTTCTGGAAAAGCACGTTTCCCGCTAAAACATCTGACATCAAAATAGAGATTATCGAGCCTACAGCGGCTAAATAAAGAGGTTGGGGGTTGACTCTATTCGAGAGACCTGCTATTCTCTGCCACGCAGATATGACCGAACCTGAGGTTGTTAATGGAGTCGTCGATGAGGCGCTTCCCAACACTCTTTTTCAGGTAAAGATCGAGAGTGGCGAGCGGGTGCTCGCGTACCTCGCTGGGAAAATGCGTCTGCACAGGATCAAGGTGCTTGTCGGCGATCGAGTGGAAGTGCGACTTGACCCCTACGGGGGTCGGGCACGGATCGTGAGACGCACCTGATCTGCCAAGAATAGAATCGCGCACTCCGGATTTCGGAGACGGGATACTCGTTACGTTTTGCCAATCTATACACATGAAAGTAAAGTCTTCAGTCAAAAAGATCTGCACCCATTGCCGCTCGGTAAAGCGTCGTGGGCGACTGTGGGTTATTTGTAAGAATCCAAGACATAAACAACGACAAGGCTAATTATGCGTATCGCCGGAATTACCATACCTGAAGAGAAGCGCCTCGAAATAGGCCTGACCGCCATTTACGGCGTCGGTCGGCCACGCGCGCTTTCGACGCTCGCTTCTCTGGGGATTGATGCCGGTAAGAAGCCAAAAGATGTGAGTGCAAAAGAAGAGGCGGCACTCCGCGAAGCGATCGAAAAATTCACCGTGGAAGGCGAACTGCGCCGCGACATCAGCGGCAACATCCGCCGATTAAAAGATATCAAATCCTACCGCGGTTCGCGCCACGCCAAACACCTGCCCGCGCGCGGACAGAGATCAAAGACCAATTCACGCACCGTTCGTGGCAACGTAAGGAAGACGATGACCTCCGGACGACGCAAGTTGGAGAAGACATAGTAATATGGGAAAAAAACGAATCATAAGAAAAAGTGGAGGGTCGGTGGATCAAGGACTCAAGTCCCGCTCCCTCGCCCGTGTCGCGAAGAAAAATATTCTCGCGGGCACGCTCCATATCCACGCGACGTACAACAATACAAAGGTCCTCCTCACAGACAAAAATGGCAATGCCATAGCATGGTCGTCTTCCGGCGCTCTCGGCTTTTCGGGTGCGAAAAAGGGCACACCATTTGCAGCTGCAAAAGTCGGCGAGCTCGTGGGAGACAAAGCGGCGATCATAGGGGTCAAAGAAGTCGACGTCGTCATCCGCGGGGTTGGCGCCGGCCGCGAATCGGCGATGCGTGGCTTTGTGGGGAAGGGCATCGACGTCACACGTATTGCTGATGACACTCCGATACCGCACAATGGCCCCCGACCACCGAAGCCTCGAAGAGTATAAAAAATATGTTGCTCATCAAATCAAAATTTAAGATCGCAAAGAGGCTCGGCGCCGCCATCTTTGAAAAAACGCAGTCGCAGAAGTTTGCGCTCTCCGAGGCGCGCTCTGCAGCAAACAAAAAGACCCGCGGTGGCCGCGGTGGCAGCGATTACGGCCGCCAGCTTTTGGAAAAGCAGCGTGTGCGTTTTACCTATGGCCTCGGAGAGCGGCAGCTCGCAAATTATGCCGAAGCGGCGTATGAAGAAGCGGATCCCTCATCGACTCTTCACAAGGCGCTCGAAATGCGTGCGGACTCTGCTGCATACCGCGCAGGATTCTTGTCCACCCGCCGTGCAGCGCGCCAAGCCGTCTCTCACGGTCACATCACGATCAACGGCAAGCGCACGACGACTCCTTCATACCGTGTTCGGGTGGGCGATGTGATCAGCATTCGCGAAGGCAGCCGGCAAAGCCCGCTTTTTACGACACTTGCCGAAAACAAGACGGAAAGTGCACGTTCAATCCCCCAATGGCTCAAAGTCAACCTCGATCTACTTCAAGCGGAGGTTGTCGGAGAGCCGACGTATAACGCTATGGAGACGGGGCTTGATTACGCCACCGTGTTTGAGTTCTATAGCAGATAATGGTATACTTTTCCCCACTTTTGTGTCACCAGGCATTTTTTCAGTTTATTTATTAAGAAGATTAGAAGCTACCAATTAAAAGCCACAAGCTATTTATATGTCTGACTACCACATTGCGCTGCCTTCGAAGCCTCGCGTCGTCTCTGAATCGGAGCGCAGCGGCACCTATGAAATAGACGGGCTCTATCCCGGATATGGCTACACGCTCGGCAACTCCTTGCGACGCATCATCCTCTCATCTTTACCGGGGGCTGCGGTCACACACGTCAAAATCCCCGGAGTGGCTCACGAATTCTCGACGATCGAGGGGGTGAAAGAAGATGTAGTCACGGTCCTCCTCAATATCCGCAGGATCCGTCTCAAGCTCCTCACGGACGAGCCGCAGACCATAATGCTCTCCGTGAAAGGGCCGAAAGAAGTGACCGCCGCAGATCTCAAACTGCCGGGCCAGGTCGAGATACTGAATCCGGAGCAGCACATCGCTGATGTGAGCGGCAAAGTGAATTTTGAATTGGAGCTGCGCGCAGAAAAGGGATTAGGCTACATCGCAAAAGAAATGCATCAAAAAGAGCGCGTCGAGATCGGCACGATCGCCCTCGACGCTATTTTCTCGCCGATCCGCCGCGTGAATTACGAAGTTGAGAACATGCGCGTCGGCGACCGCACGGATTTCAACCGACTCAAGATCATTATCGAAACGGATGGCACCCTTGCGCCGCGCGAAGCGCTGGAGCGTTCGATCGAAACCATGATCCACCAGCTCAAATCGGTCGTCGGCTTCAAAGAAGATGCGGCACCGGAGAGCTTGGCGCCGGAGAGTCATGCCGGTCTTCGTGA
This sequence comes from Candidatus Kaiserbacteria bacterium RIFCSPHIGHO2_02_FULL_54_11b, assembly GCA_001781275.1. Lineage (GTDB taxonomy): Bacteria > Patescibacteriota > Minisyncoccia > Phycocordibacterales > UBA2100 > UBA10103. The sequence continues at coordinate 17,958 of MFLH01000007.1, forward strand.
GGAGAAGAGCGGTGCGCTCGACGCCGAGGTCTTGAAGACCCGCATCACCGAGTTGAACATGCCGCAGCGCGTCGAAATGGCGCTCGACAACGCCTCCATCCGCACGGTCGGAGGTCTGGTCCGCAAACGCGAAGACGACCTTCTCGCGATCGAAGGTTTGGGCCAGAAAGGTTTGCAGGATATTAAGCGCGCGCTCTCAAACATGGGTCTCACCCTCCGCAGCGACAAATAGTCTTCCTATGAATCACGGTCGAAAAAACAGAACATTGGGGCGAAGGAAAGGGCAGCGCGTGGCGCTCTTGCGCTCCCTTGCCCGCTCACTGGTCCTCCAAGAGGGGATCACGACGACGATCGCACGGGCAAAAGAACTGCGTCCCTTTATCGAGCGGATGGTCTCGAGTGCCAAAAAGAACTCACTCTCCTCGCGCCGAATGATACAGACGCGCATGGGCGGCGCTCCCGAGGTGGTCAAAAAGCTCCACGAGATCTACGCCCCCCGCTATGCGAAGCGCGCAGGCGGCTATACCCGTATCGTACGATTGGGAAGGGTCGGGAAGCGTGTCGGTGAAGCGGCACGCATCGAATTCATTAAATAGTATGAAAGCAGTTCAGAATACATACACCATAGATGCAGCGGGCCGTACTCTCGGACGCGTTGCCTCCGAGGCTGCAAAAGCACTCATGGGCAAAATGCGCCCTGATTACACACCGAACAAAAATTCGGCTATCAAGGTTACAGTGACAAACGCTGGCAAGCTGTACATTCGCGAGCGCAAACGCTCACGCACGATCTACACCACGTATTCAGGATTCCCTGGAGGATTGCGCCGCGAGAGCCTCGCGTCGCTCACCGCGCGCAAAGGCAACGGTGAAGCTCTCCGCCGCGCTGTCGCACGCATGCTTCCGCGCAATACGATGCACACGCCGCGTCTGAAGAATTTAATCGTCACCGAATAGTTCGACAATTCGATAAACTCATTGTAAACAAGCTCACTATAAATAATTATGGCAAAAGGAACACGATATACAGAAGCAATCGGCCGCCGGAAGACCGCGACCGCCCGCGTGCGTCTCTCGGAGGCGAAAACTTCCTCCATGCTGGTGAATGGAAAAATGGCCGACGAATACTTCCCGCTCGACGTTATGGTGAAGATGGCATTTTCGCCGCTCACGCTCCTCGGAGCGACCTACGCGGTCTCTGCGCATGTGCGCGGTGGGGGACTCAAGTCGCAGGCAGAGGCGGTGCGCCTCGGCATCTCCCGCGCCATGATCGAGCTCGTCCCCGAGCAGCGCAAAGACCTCAAAGTCCGCGGCTTCCTCAAGCGCGACCCACGAGCCAAAGAACGCAAAAAGTTTGGTCTCAAAGCCGCGCGAAGGGCTCCTCAATGGTCCAAGCGCTAGGGAGCTTCCTCCCAGTGTACTTGACATAGCCCAAATAATGGGTTATTGTTGCGGCTGCGTGATAACAGGGTGGCGTATCTGAAACAAGGCAATCCAACCGGAGGAAATTCGATGCAGAAGTTAGAGTCGATGACGGGTCGTGGGGCTCGCTTCGTCACACGCGTCATTATCGTGGCGTTTGTGGGGCTGGGAGTTGCTGGGGCCGTTGCCTACAGCAAAAAGCCCCCCCAACCACTTCGAACCTTCGAGTTCCTGCCGACTGCTAGCTTCGTGTTCGCCCTCCCAAAGGAGGACAACGAGGCTGTCAGCGAGCAAGATATCGCCGTTGCCTTTGGGC
>MFLH01000008.1:0-4106 GCA_001781275.1 Candidatus Kaiserbacteria bacterium RIFCSPHIGHO2_02_FULL_54_11b
GGTCGGTCTCAACCGTCCCTCGGGAATAGAACGGCTATAACCCAGCATACGTTCATGAACAGGAAGGTCAAGGACAGCAAATGTCCTTTAGGGGATACCCGGCTAGTACAATTTGGAATGATTTCTGCGACAATTTCAACGACGACCATTTTGCAAGACAGCGGCGTTCATTTTTTCTTCGTACACTGGTGAATATTCATACAAAGCAATTCGAAATTGTCCTGCCGGGGATAGGAAAAACTGCTATACTATCGACATGATTTTGACATTTCACGAAGGCGCATGTATCCGCGCGGGTGCGGGGGAGACGACGGTCGTCTTCGGGCCCGTTTCGAAGCAGTCCAAGAATTTCAAGCCTACCAATTTTGGCGCCGATGTGGCTTTCATCTCGCTCAATCATCCCGACATGAACGGCGCCGAAGAAGCCGCGCGCGGAGACAGGCAGCCATTCGTCATCTCCGGACCGGGGGAGTATGAAGTCAAAGACATGACTATCGCCGGATTCTCGGCTGGCTCGAAATACGGCGGTGAGCCCCGCATCAACACCATCTACTACGCCCATTTCGACGGCATGTCCATCCTCTACCTCGGCGCTCTGGGCGATCTCGACCTGCCGGGCGACGTCTTGGAAATGGATTCGCCGGATGTTTTGATCGTGCCGATTGGGGGTGCTGGCGCGCTCTCAGCTGCCGAGGCGCAGAAGCTCGCGGTCAAACTTGAGGCAAAAATAATCATTCCCGTTTTGTACGACGACAAATCGCTCAAGCAGTTTTTGAAAGAGGCGGGTGAAGAGGGTACAAAACCAGTCGACAAGCTCACCATCAAACCACGCGATCTCGCAGGAAAAGAGAACGAGGTGGTCGTTTTGTCGGTATAATGCACTGATGGCTTTGCAGGAGAAGATCAGCAACCTCAAAGAAGGTCCCAAGGACGACAAGGTCGCCGTGGCGAGCGGCATCGCAATATCGGTGGTCGCTGTTCTCCTCGTTGCGTGGGCGATTTTTTTCTTCCGTGGCATTGCAAAGGGGACTCAGGAGGTGGATCTAAGCGGCGGCGCCCAAGACGAATTTAATTTTTCAAGCGTGAAGGAGGCGCAGGAGCGATTGAAACAAGAATATTCCGATTCGACCGAAGAATTTCAGCAGATCCGCGAAGAAGCCGTGTCGCGCCAAATACAATTACAGCTCCAGACCGAATTGCAGCAGACGCAGGGGAGCGGCAGCGACCAATTCGGTTCGCCGAATACGACGTATTAACAAGCCCAAATGGCGCACCTCTGGCGTGCAATTTGAGTCGTTTTTTGCTATAATGTACAAGACATGGCAGCCAAAAAAGACGATAAAACACCGGCTCCACTAGCGCGACCCGAAGGGGTCCGCGCTCGTTCTATCTCGACCGAAATGCGCGAGTCGTACCTCGACTACGCGATGTCCGTCATCACCGCACGCGCGCTTCCCGATGTGCGCGATGGGTTGAAGCCCGTACACCGTCGCATCCTTTTTGCGATGCAGGAAGCAGGTCTCACCGTCTCCGCAAAGACGCGCAAATCAGCGACGGTCGTGGGCGATGTCTTGGGAAAATACCATCCGCACGGCGACGCCTCTGTCTACGACGCGATGGTGAAAATGGCGCAGGATTTTACGATGCGCTACCCACTCATCGTGGGCCAAGGCAACTTCGGCTCCATCGACGGTGATGGCGCTGCCGCGTATCGCTATACCGAAGCAAAAATGTCGCGGCTTGCGGGCGAGATGATGCGCGATATCGAAAAAGAGACCGTGGATTTTGCACCCAATTACGACAACACGAAGCAAGAGCCAAGCGTCTTGCCTTCGGCCACGCCCAACCTTCTGTTGAATGGGACGCTTGGGATCGCGGTCGGCATTGCGACAAATATCCCGCCCCACAACCTGCGCGAAGTAGGCGAAGCATCCATCCACCTCATCGAAAATCCCGATGCGACGACCGACGACCTTCTAAAATTCGTCCAAGGGCCGGATTTTCCGACGGGCTGCATCGCATTCAATCAAACGGACATCAAACATGCATATGCCACGGGTCGGGGGCCGGTTGTGGTGCGCGGCGACGCGGAGATCGCAGAGGGCAAAAAGGGCGATTACCAGATCGTCATCACTTCGATCCCCTTTCGCGTCAACAAATCCGACCTTCTCACCAAGATCGCCGACCTCGTGCACGAGAAGAAGCTCGAGGGCATCCGCGACATCCGCGATGAATCGACCAAAGACATCCGCGTCGTCGTTGAATTGAAAAATAATGCGAACGCGCAAACCGTTTTGAACTATCTCTACAAGCACACCCAACTCGAAGAGACCTTCCACTACAATGTTGTAGCGCTCGTCGATGGCGTCCCGCAGACGCTTTCGCTCAAAGCACTGCTCGAATACTTCATCGCGCACCGCAAAGAGGTCGTCACCCGCCGCGCAAAATACGATCTCAAAATAGCACTTGCACGCGAGCACATCCTCCTCGGCTTGAAAAAGGCGCTCGACCACATCGACGAGATCATCAAGCTCATCAAGAAATCAAAGGATGTCGACGATGCGCGAGCGCAGTTGATGAAGGCGTTCAAATTCTCCGAATTGCAGGCCAACGCAATCCTCGACATGCGACTCCAAAAGCTCGCCGGTCTCGAGCGCAAAAAAATAGAAGATGAGTTGAAGGCGATACAGGCCCTTATTGAGGAGTTGACTGCACTTCTCAAAAGCGCGAGGAAGCTCATGGATCTTATCAAAAGTGAACTTCGTGAGATCATCGAAAAATACGGCGATGACCGTCGTACAAAGATCGTGAAGCGCGGGGCGACTATTTTGAATGCAGAGGATCTCATCGCCGACGAAGATTCCGTCCTCGTCCTGACGCAGGGCGGCTACATCAAACGCACGAATCCAGGTGAATACCGAAGGCAGCGCCGTGGAGGCGTCGGTGTCGTCGATCTCGATACCAAAGAAGAGGACTTCGTCACACAATTTTTGACCGCAAGCGCGCACTCCGACCTCCTCTTTTTCTCGGATCGCGGCAAAGTCTACCAGCTCAAAATGTATGATCTCCCCGAAGGCAAGCGCGCGACCAAGGGAAAATCCATCATGAACTTTCTCTCGCTCGAACAAGAGGAGCAGATTACCTCCATCCTCGCGATGCCGAAAGAAAAAAAGGCGGTTGAAGGACTCTCACTTATTATGGCGACGAAAGGGGGCACCGTGAAGCGCGTCGCCGCTTCACAATTCCACGAAGTCCGCCGCAGCGGCTTGATCGCGATCGGTCTCGACAAAGGCGACGCGCTCATCTCTGCACAGTTCGTCTACCCGGGTGACGACGCGGTATTGGTCACATCCAAAGGGCAGGCAATCCGTTTTGCCGCAAAAGATGTGCGCGAGATGGGTCGGCAGGCGGCAGGCGTGCGCGGTATGAAATTGGGAAGTGGCGATTCCATCGTCGGCGCGGGCATCGTGCCCAAAGGCGCAAAAGACGCCGAGCTCCTCGTCCTCTCTTCCACGGGCTACGGCAAGAAGACCAAGCTCACTGAATACAAGACACAAGGCAGGGGTGGCTCCGGCATCAAGACGATGTCTATCACTCCCAAGACCAAGCAGTTGGTCGGCGGTGCGGTCGTCCTCGCAAAGGGCGGCGAATTGGTCGCGATGTCCAAAAAGAGCCAGACCATCCGCACCGGCCTTGATGAGATCTCAACGCTCTCCCGCGCGACACAAGGAGTGAGAGTCATGAAAATGCGTGAAGGGGATTCGGTCGCATCGTTCGTGGTGTTTGAGGCGACGAATATTGAGCCTTAAACCAATGCATGTTCGACTTTCTTGTTGACGTCGTTTTTCAAGCTATCGGCGAGGGAATACTTTACTTTTTGCCGATCTCTGAGAGATCGAAAGAGAAAGTTCGTTTATACGGCGGCTTGGGATTTATCGTTATTGTTGGTGTCGTACTTCTGATTCTTATCTACATATACTGAATTGCCCACAAATCTTGCTACGGTGCGCCTTCCGGCGCGCCGCTTGCTATATAATGTAGACAATGCCAACTCAGACTCCGCTGAAGACGGAAGGTTTTGCGCACCCGCGGCGTAACGTCGCGGC
>MFLH01000008.1:4158-14252 GCA_001781275.1 Candidatus Kaiserbacteria bacterium RIFCSPHIGHO2_02_FULL_54_11b
TCAAGAATGAAGCGCATCGGCGCGGATTCAAGAATGTCGATGTCATCTGGACCGATCTCGAGCATGCCGGCTCTTCAAAACTCGCGGATCGTACGCTCGATTTAGTGCTCATCTCCAATCTGCTATTCCAGATCGAGAACAAAGCCGCCGTCCTCTCGGAGGCGTGGCGGATACTCAAACCAACCGGCCGACTTGCGATCATCGATTGGTCGGAATCTTTTGGCGGCATGGGTCCGCAAAAATCTGATGTTGTGGGGAAAGAGGCCGCACTCAAGCTCGCGCGGGAAAATGGATTCGAGCTCCTACGGGAATTCCCTGCCGGCGCGCATCATTACGGTATGATAGTAAAGCTCGTCCCCACAAAAAGGTCATGAAAAAACTCTCAATGTTCCAGCTTACTCTCCTCGTCACCTTCGGCGGCCTCGCGATCGCGGGCGTCTTGATCTTCTCGCTCGCTATCGGTGGCGGAGAGAGCAACACGATTGGCGCTGTGAAGATATGGGGCACACTCGATCAAAATGCCTTTGCGGCTGTCATCCGCCAAGTGGCCGAAAACAACGCCCAGCTGAGTCAGGTGACGTATGAGCAAAAAGATCCTGCCACATTTGAATCCGAGCTCACCAACGCGCTCGCAAGCGGTGGTGGGCCGGATCTTTTCTTGATGCGGCAGGATTATGCACTGAAGGATGCAGGCAAAGTCGCAGCGATCCCGTCTTCGGCACTTTCAAAAGCACAGTTCGAAAACACGTTTATCCAAGCCGCGAGTCCGTTTTTGGCGCAAAACGGCGTAATCGCGGTCCCCCTTGTCGCCGATCCGCTCGTCCTCTATTGGAACAAAGACATGCTCGCGTCATCGGGCTACCCGCAGCCACCGAAGTATTGGGATGAACTCTTCGACATGGCGCAAAAGATAAGCAAGCGGGACGAGAGCGGCTCTATCACTCGGTCAGCGATCGCGATGGGTGAGTATAAGAACGTCACCAACGCAAAAGACATTCTCGCCACCCTCATCCTGCAAGCAGGAGGAGAGATCACCGCGTACGATAACACTGGCCGCCTCTCGCCCGCGCTAGCACCCCGTGCGGGTGTAGGCTCGGTGCAATCGACTGCCTCCGCACTCCGTTTCTATACGGAATTTGCAGACCCGTCCAAAAATGATTACTCGTGGAACCGCTCACTGCCCGAATCCCAAAAGTCGTTTGCATCGGGCGATCTTGCTCTCTATGTCGGGTATGCGAGCGAGCGACTGCAGGTCGCGCGTATGAACCCCAATCTCAATTTTTCCATCGCGCCCTTGCCGCAGATCCGCACTGCACAGAACGCGCTCAACACGGCGCGTGTGTGGGGGCTGGCGGCGTCTCGTGCGGGGGCGAACCCAAATGGCGCGATCACTGCCGCTTTCCTGCTCGCTTCTTCTGATACTGCAGGCGCTATCTCAAGCGCGCTTGGGATGCCGAGTGCGCGACGCGATCTTCTCGGCAAGTCGGCGCAGGGCGATGAGGAACTCTTCAACAAACAAACCATCCTTGCATACTCGTGGCTCGACCCGAACCCCGATGAGACAGAGGCTCTCTTCAGGGTTATGATTGAAAATACGACGAGCGGGGCGCAGCTTGTCGCCGAAGCGGTGCAGCGCGCAGATCAAGAGATGGCACGTATCTTAGGACTATGAGGAAAAACGATATACCGACCCCATCTACTTCGTTGCAGGGCCCCAGCAGCTCCTCCGTCGTACCGACAGGTACGCCTGCGTCGCTGCATATCCGACGCCTCGCATCCAAGGTCGTTGTGTCGCTTTTTTCTACTCTCTTTCTCTTCTTGTCGACCGTATCCACTGCTTTTGCGCAGGCAGGTTTGGAAAATCCGCTCAACAGTAGCTTCAGCACCATCCCTGCCTTTATCGCGGGCGCGCTTAAGGTGCTCGTGATAGTCGCGCTTCCCATCATCGCGCTCTTTATCGTCGTCTCCGGATTCATGTTTATATTTGCGCGCGGTAATTCCAGCAAACTTGAGGAAGCGAAGAAAAATTTCGTATACGTCATCATCGGGGCACTCCTTATACTCGGCGCGTGGGTTATTGCGACCCTAATTGGCGGCACTGTGACGCAGCTCGTAGGGAATTAGGACATCTGTATCATATGAAATACATACGCCCACTTCTCATGATCGCAATGATTCTTCTGCCGACGGTCGCATTCGCCCAAGCGCCTCGTACGTTCCAGGAGCTTGCCGCTGACATCGTCGATATCTTCAACAGCACAACAGCGGTCCTTATCGTTGCGGGCATCGTCATTTATTTCTACGGCGTCTCGACCAACATCCTGAAGTTCAGCGATGAAGGTGGTGAAAAGGTCAAGGCGTACTTTTTGTGGGGCATCATCATACTTTTCGTGATGGTCTCGATCTGGGGTATCCTCCAGCTCTTGCAGAGGACACTTTTTGGCACGGCTTCCACCAATCCGGCAACGGGTCAGGTGCAGACGTCGCAAGATCCTTTTGGGGGAGCGCGGTTTGAATAAATAGATGTATGCCCAAGTCACTGTCGTATCTCCGCTGGGTTGTGCCTCTCATGCTTGCACTCCCTGCGTTTGTGCACGCAGCAAATGGGGACGCGGCTACGGGGACATCGTTTACGCAGGCCATAGGCCTTTTCAATGTCTTTGTAGGGCTGATGCTCACGGCGGCGCTGCTCACCTACGGTATCGGATTTGTGATATGGAGTACCCGCCTCGGGACATGGCCGACATACCGCACCGAAGCCATCAAGATCATGGAGTGGTCGGTCGTCACACTCTTTGTACTGGTGGTCCTCTTGGCCGTCGTCCAATTTTTCCAATATCACCCGCGCGAAGCGGCGTTCGTGGTCTCGGTCATCGTAGCCATCATCGTCGTGTGGATCATCGTGTATCTCGCTGCTCATTCTGGAGGGAAGAAGAAGGATGACCACGCCTGAAGAAGGCGCCCGTAGGGGCCGAATGTCGGCTACTGCCGATATGAGGCTGGTCGGGCACGCGCCAGCAGGCGCGGGCCCCTAAGTACTTTATCCCCAAGGCATTATTGTGTTTTAGGCTTGTACCTATACCATTGAGATACTTAGATATTAGCCAAATAGCGAGCTCATTCATCATATTTATGCGGAAAATACTAGGGTCTTCGGTTCTGGCAGGGACGGTGCTCGCGCTGCCGGCGTTCGCAAGCGCGGCAACGCTCCTCGATACGTTGGCCCTTTTCAACACATTTTTGAACGCCCTCATCGGGCTTTTCATAACGGTTGCTATCGTGGTCTTCTTCTGGGGTCTCATCAAGTACCTAATGGTCGCTGGCGAGGAGAAGAGCGAGGGGTTGCAGATCATGTTCTACGGCGTCATTGCCATTTTCGTCATGGTCTCGATCTGGGGCATCATCCGCCTCTTGCAGAGCACCTTCAAGGTCACCTCGACCGACCCCGTCATTCCGAAGGGCATTCAGATCAACACCGGCGCTGGAGGTTACTACTAAGTAGGGAAGTCTCTTCCCGTGAATCATAAGGCGCGTTAAAGGTCGTCGTCTTTCTGTATTATACTGACAGGGTATGGATGCTGTAGGAAACATAATGCAACGCTTTGAGGCCTATATCATCTATCCGGCGATACTCATCGTCTTTGCGCTCGGGTTTCTCCTCTTCGTCTACGGGCTCGTCGAATTCCTCTGGAAGTTGAATGAGGGAGGGGACAACAAAGAGGGCAAGGAGCACATGCTCTGGGGCATTGTGGGCATGCTCATCATGGTCTCCGTGTGGGGCATTCTCGAGCTCCTCGACAACACCTTCGGTCTCGACTTCCGCAACCCCGACGTCTCCCGCGCCAACAACGTCACGCTCCCTGGCAACTTTTTCGGCGGCAACTAATACAATTTTGCTCTTTCACAAAAAAAGAACGGCACTTCCACACGGTTGTGCCGTCCAAGCTCGCATCCTGATTGCAGGGCGGATTGCTTCGGCTTGAATAGCCTTCAAACGTCCAGGAAGCGCTCGGACCTAGCCAGACCGCACTCTTCCGAGATCGGTTCGGGCGAAGTTTCTCATATCTTCGTCGAAATCGAGCAGCTCCTGATGTGCATCCGCTGCGCGCTCAAAGGATAGCCCTATCAGCGTGGCATCGGCGGGATGATACGCCATAACCCGCACTGCTTCGGCGAACATCCGGCTTTGCACCTCGAGCTTTTCTTGGCGCATAGGGTGCCGGTCGCCCGCGTTCCGTATGAAGTCGAAACCGTCTATCCGTTTGCGGACCAGATCTGGCTTGTCGCCGTCTGGAATTTCCTCGCGCAGTTTACCAGCGGCGGCATACAGCATTCCGTACAATTTGGAGCGATTCATCGTCAATCTCCCAATTCGCGATACGGCGTATCGCTTCTGCGCACAACAGTAGTACAGGAGACCTGCCGGGGTCAAGCGTCAGCGCAAAAACTTAGTAATCGGACTTTTTGTCCTCTATACGTAAAAATATTTTTTCCCGAATATAGATTTGTCCGAAACCGGCCTTGTCTCTTGTTTGGTGGGCAGGAGAGGACTCGAACCTCCACCTCTTGCGAGACCAGGTCCTAAGCCTGGCGCGTCTACCAATTTCGCCACCTGCCCTTCGCTGCGTATCCTAGCAAACTATTCGTCTGTCCGCCCACCTGGATTCGAACCAGGGACCCACTGCTTAAGAGGCAGTTGCTCTACCAGCTGAGCTATAGGCGGCTGCTTGAAGATTGTACACAAAATATTTTCTCTACGCGACTTTTCGGACGATGCAGAGGGGGGTTTGCTCCTTTGATTGGCCGAGGGGATTGTCTTTGAAAACCGCTTTGCAGAAGTTGTCGGTAATATCCGGATTTGATTTGCCGAGGACGTTGGCGCCGAGGTCGTTGGCATCGATGATGACGACACCGTGGCCGATCGCCGCGCTCAGTTCCTTGGCCACTTTCATCGGCTTTGCCGGCCCCAATTTTGCGTAGTCGTTGTAGGGAGGGAGGGTGTAGTCGCATGGGCCGTCTATGGCGTTGACGTCGTGTCCCACGACGCGATAGAAGACGCCTTTCATACCAAATGGCTTCGTGATGACCGCGGCGGCGGCCCCCAAGAGCATGCGCGCCGCTCCTGCCTCTCGGATCGCAAGTTCCATCGTCCACGGGCTGCCGAGCCCGATGCCGTAGGGGGACTTGTGGACGAATTTTACAAGGAGCTTCGCGAGCCACGATGGCTTGATGTCTTTGATAGGGTAGGCGCGGCCTTGGCTAATAGCGACAATGCGCTCCGAGATGAAAAGCATGTCGCCGCTTTGCAAGTGCGGACCCGCGTATTTTTTCACGACATCAGCAATAGAGTCATCCTTCGTTATGATATGCGTCCTGACCGGCAGTCGCTGCCATGATGATCCGTCAACAAGAATCTCCAGTTTTTTCCCCGAATTAGGTTCCACGCTAAGATTGTAACATTTTCGCTCTCTTCGTCAGGTTATTTCGACTCCACCCTAAATAATCCGTAATATGGATCAACTATTATTTTTTTACCTTCAAGCTCAAAAAATAACCACTGGTGAACAAAAAATGAAACCAAGAGACGTTGTCCGATTACTACCTCATTCTTACCAAACATGCCCGTGTTAACCAGGATAGATTTGAATAATCTGTTTTGGGTATGGCACCAGAGGAATTGTTTTTTATGTAATATTTCTTTTGTAGAAAAATCTCCAAGCTTAAAGACGCTCAATAAGTTTTTAATTTTCAAGGTATGGCCGTATCCGGTGTATCTCTGTTGCATGTACCTGTAGACATTTTCAAGTGTTTGAAATCTATCAACACCTCTTAATTTGTTGGCCACCTCTTTCAGTTCGGGATAATTTTCAATCTTCGATTTCCTCAGATAGTTTGGATACAAGAAGTAGGGAAAGGCTTTGCAAAAGATCACGTACGTCGCAAGGGCAAAAAGAAGGAGGTTGGTATATCCCATATAAAACTTCTCCGGTGGGCCAGGTGGGCATCGAACCCACATCCCTTGCGGGACACGATCTTAAGTCGTGCGCGTATACCAATTCCGCCACTGGCCCATACGTTGCAAAGCAACGTGAGGCCACGGCGGGACTCGAACCCGCGCATAAGAGTTTTGCAGACTCCCGCGTTACCCCTTCGCCACGTGGCCGTGTACGTACAAACGATGAGCGTCTACCTATGACCACGCATAAGACAAAGGAAACGATTGCGCAGACTCGCACCCCTTCGCCACGTGGCCACGTTTCGAACGCCCAACGGGCCAACTATACCATCACTTTCTCGTTAATTCATCGATACGCTGGCGATTTTTCTCGCCTAAGTCTATAGCGAAGTCCACTATAGGAATTGGGTGGAGGCGGCTCTGCTTCTTGATGTACGCGCGGAAATCGCTCCGCGCGCGCTTGGTAAACTTAAGAGCCTGTTCTTCCATGGTTTGCGGAAGGACCGATATAAAGACCGTCACCTCTTTGAGAGTAGGAGATATCTCGGCGTGCGTCACAGTAATAAGCGCTTTGACGCTCGACTCGCGCGCGAGGAATTCACCCGCCATGTGCGCGAGTTCTTGAGAAACTTGTATCTGACGTTTTGATTCCATAAGCATTATTCCATCGACGTGTTGAATCCCTCGAGCGTGTCACCTTGCAGGATCTCAAAGGATGCGTTGATTTGCGCGCCGAATTCGCGGCCCTCCTCGATACGACTCACGTCTTGTTTGTTGCTCTGGATATTCTTTACCTTGCCGACGCCGACTTCTTCCGCACGTCGCATCACACGCACCAAGCTCCCGCGCTCGAGAAAACCTTCCGAGACTTTGCCACCGACGACGCGTTCGTCCTTGCGACTACCGAATTGTTTAAGCACTTTCGCTTTGCCTGTCACCATCTCCACTCTGCGCTTCGGCGCGGACTCTTCCAAAAGCTCCTCAAGCCGCTCGGTCAGCTTGTAAATGATAGTAAATGTCTCGATGCGGATGCCGTGCTGAAGTGCCAAGGCTGCTGCGGGAGCGTCAACGCCGACGTTAAATCCAATGACAACCGCAGGCACGTCGCTCGCTATCGCCGCTTTCACGTCATTTTCGGAAACGGTACCGATGCCGGATTGTACGACGCGGACCCGCTTGTACTCCGTGCCCAATTTTGGCACCTCCTGCTCGATCGCTTCAAGCGAGCCGGAAGCGTCGGCGCGGATGATGACAGGCATTGAGAACGGCCCCACCTCGCCTTCCGCCAGTGGCTCTTGCGATGGGATGCTCGTCTTTCCGGCGATGGGTGCGGGGCGGGCGGCTTCGGCCTCGCGCTTGTTTTTATATGCATGGAATTCCTCGCCCACCTGCGGTAGCTCATCGAATCCGATAAGCTGCACCGGAGTCGAAAAGGTCGCCTCGCGGAGCGTCTTTCCCGCGGTGCTCTCCATAATCCGCACGGGAGCGATGGCGCGTCCTGCAAGAACTGCCATGCCGGAGCGCACCGTGCCATCGCGGATGATGAGCGTCGCGGCAAGCCCTCTTTTTTGATCCCGGTGCGCTTCGATGACGTATCCGTGTGCCGGTACGCTCGCATCGCCGGTGAATCCTTCTATTTCGGCAACAAGCAAGATCAGGTCCAGTAGTTCCTCGACGCCGGTTCCGACTTTTGCCGAAATAGCTGCCCACGGGATTTCACCCCCGTACTTTTCGAGATATACGCCTTCGTCAAGAAGTGTCCGTATCGTTCGCTCTTGGTCGGCATTCGGTTTGTCTATCTTGTTGATGGCGACGATGAAAGGAGTCTTCGCGTCGCGAATGCTTTTGAGCGCTTCCAGTGTTTGCGCCTTTACACCATCGTCCGCCGCCACGACCAGAATCGCGATATCAGCCGCAGAGGCGCCGCGTGCGCGGATGGCACTGAATGCTGCGTGCCCCGGCGTGTCAATAAAGGTGATGCGTTTTTTCTCACCGTTTTTCTCACGTTCTACCTCATAGGCGGCGACATGTTGCGTGATACCACCGGCCTCGCCTGCGACGACGTTTGCTTTGCGGATGAAATCGAGGAGCGTGGATTTGCCGTGATCAACGTGTCCCAAGACTGCCACAATAGGCGGACGCTCGACTGTTTGTGCAGGTTTGGACATATGCGTAAAGAAGTGCCATAGGGCAATTTTGTGCAGTATACGCGCCGCGCGCGCCTTTTGCAAAAGGCGCGCGCGGCATACACTGAGAGGATGTTCGGATTCAAGAAACCCTTCTTCGCCAAGGCTATGAAGGGCAGGCCCATCTACCTCGACTATGCGAGCGCAACACCCGTGCATCCGAAAGCCCTGCAAGCCCTCAACAAGACGATACACATGTTCGCGAATCCTGGCGGGCTTCACGCGGAGGCTGTGGCGGCCAAGCGTGTGCTCGATGATGCTCGTGAGCGGATCGCGGCGCATCTCGGATGCAAAGCCCGCGAGATCATTTTTACCTCCGGCCTCACCGAGGCCAACAACATCGCGCTCATAGGGCTCGCGCGGTCGCTTGAGCTCCAAAAGCGTTCTCTCAAAGATACGCACTGGATCGTGAGCTCAATAGAACACTCGTCCGTTTTGGAATGTTTTTCAGAGATTGAGCGCATGGGCGGCACCATTTCGCATGTGGAGCCTGATGCAAAAGGAATCGTTCGTGCCGAACGTGTTGCCGAACTTCTGAAACCAACCACTGTCGCAGTGTCCGTCGGCTGGGGCAACAACGAGATCGGCACGGTGCAGCCCCTTTCGGCAATCGCGCTTGTGCTGCGCGCCCACGAGAAGAAATACAATACGAGCGTTATCCTTCACAGCGATGCAGGGCAAGCGCCACTCTATCGCTCGCCACAGGTTCACTCGCTCGGGGTCGACCTGTTTAGTCTTGGCTCGGGCAAGCTCTACGGTCCGCGCGGGATCGGCGCCCTCTACGTTTCAAACAAAGTATCTCTCGCTCCCATTATATTCGGCGGCGGGCAGGAAAGGGGACTGCGTAGTGGCACCGAAGACGTGGCACTTGCCGCAGGATTTGCCGCGGCGTTTGATGTGATCACGATTGAGCGTGAAGCGGAGGCGAAACGTTTGCAGAAGTTGCGCGACGATTTCGCGAGCGAAATCGTCGCGCATATTCCAAGCGTTGTCATCAATAGTGACCTCAAACACACTTTGCCGCATATGCTCAACGTATCAATTCCGGGCGAGCGGACAGGGGAGTACCTCGCGCTCCAGCTCGATCACGCGGGCATATCACTCTCCACAAAAAGTGCGTGCGATGAGGGCAACAAAGCTTCGCACGTTGTTGCCGCCCTCGGCGGCCCCGAGTGGCGTGCGATAAATACCCTGCGTTTTTCGTTGGGACGAAATACAAGTGCCTCGGAGTTAAAGAAGACTATAAATACACTACAACTGTTGATTGCCAAGAAATAAAGCAAGGAGTATTGTTTTGGAGGAGGTGCAACATGAGAATGGTTCTCATCGTCGTTGGAAGCGTCATCTGCGCCGGGACAGTCGGAGCAATCGGTGCGGCGGAATTTGCCGACCTCCACACCAACTGGCTTGCCCTTGCGCCTTTTTCTGGGGTGTTTGGAAGCCAAGCTGTCGTCACAGGCATTCTGCTCAAGTTTGTCTGAGTGCCACAACCACCGCGTCGATTCGTATTCGACGCGGTGGCTTGCTTTTTAGATGTTTCGTACTATAAAGATGACATGAACATGGAGCAACTCTCAAAATCCCAAATTGTCCTCCTCACGCTCCTCGTTTCGTTCGTCACATCGATCGCGACCGGCATCGTTACCGTCTCTCTCATGGATCAGGCGCCGCCGGTTGTGGCACAGACGGTGAATCGCATTGTCGAGCGCACAGTTGAAAAAGTCACTCCCGCAAGTCTTACTGCTGCGACCGGCATTATCCAAGAGAAGACCATTATCGTCAAAGAGGCCGATCTTATCTCGCAGGCGCTTGCGCGCGCGAATCCGTCGGTCGTGCGCATATTCACCACAAGCTCGAGTAGCCCGGCGTTTTTGGGGATGGGTATCGTTATCGATGCTGCAGGCACGATCGTGAGCGATTCAAATGCTTTTGATACGGACGTCGGCATCGCA
>MFLH01000009.1:0-10036 GCA_001781275.1 Candidatus Kaiserbacteria bacterium RIFCSPHIGHO2_02_FULL_54_11b
GCTCAAGGATCCAGAGAGTCCCCTCATGCCGGAGACATGGTTGCAGTTCAACCATCCGACGAAGAAGAAAAAGTTCTACGAAAGACGGGTAGCAACGTTCTTGAAGCTGTTCCCCAACGATCCGGTTGTACTGGATCCGAAGCACCTTCCCCATCGGGGCGGACCATGATTGGCCCGCCCCCTCGTTTTTATGCCCGCTCCAGATCCACCCACCGATATTTCAAACCGTTCCACTCGTGCGCTTCTTCGAACACTTTTTTGGTAAACTGATTGTCATACGGCGGGAAGAATGTGTCTGCCTCTTTTGTGTCATCAATTATCGTGAGGCAGAGCTTGTCGATAAGTGGGAGCGCCTGCTTGTATATTTCCGCCCCACCGCCGATGTGGACTTCTTGTTCATCAAGTTCCCTCCCCTTCGCGATAGCTTCTTCGAGCGACGACGCGATGATGACACCTTCGTGCTTCCACGCGGCATCACGAGTGACGACGATGTTGGTCCGCTCTGGTAGTGGGCGCCCGAGGTACCCGACGATGGATTCAAACGTCTTGCGGCCCATGATGATGGGGTGGCCGAGCGTGAGCTGTTTGAAGCGTTTGAGATCATCGGGAATGTGCCAGAGCAGCTTCCCCTCATATCCCAGCTCCCGATTCTTCCCGATCGCAACGACCGCGCAAATTTTACTGGACCCTTTGCTTGGGCCAATCCTTCGATTCCGTAATTTTCTACACTCAGCACAAGGCAGTCTTCGGCCATGTTCGGCGCAACGTTCCGCATCTTCCATGCCCCGACTATACCAACTCCACAGAATCCGATGAGGTGTCACCTCATCGGATTCTGTCATCGCTCAAACCCATCTTCAGCTACTTCTGCGTAGTATGCCCTGGCATCTTCGAGCATACGGGAAACAGGGAATTGGTTTGCCGTGTCAAATTCATCCCTAGAAAGAATCGGGCTGACGATTCCCTTCTCCGCATAACTCCTGAAGCTCGAATATGAATAATCGACAAGCTTTTTTTCCAGCGTCCTAATATTTCGCACTGTGCCAGATTTCCAACCTGGTTCATACAATTCCGCAGGATTACAATGAATATATTGCAGCACGTGCTGAAAATAACGATCATCTCCCACATGGCGTGATCGAAATGGTTTTGTGAATAGATTTCCCACCCGCTGATTCTTCGCATTGAAATACATGGTATACGCAGTCCCTACTTTTCTCATGAATGACGTGATACCGCCGTCAGTGATTTCTTTGAGAAGCAAATGAAAGTGATTCGGCATTAAACAATATGCACCGATCGCAACAATCGAGTCCCCACGCTCTTCCTCGAATGACTTATCAAGCTTCGGTTTATGGGTGTTAAAAAGATGCACTGGCTTTGTCCCGTTTGCGAGATATAGCGCCATAAGAAAACGGTTGGCGTCATCCTCATCTTGAAACACGTTACGTTTCTCAATTCCGCGATTGAAACAGTGGTACCACTCTCCGTATGCGAAAGGAGCATCTCTTACCATAACGGAGAATTATAACATCCGATGAGGTGACACCTCATCGGATGTTATTCGAGGGCGGAGAAATCTTTCTTTAGCTTCTTGAGATCGCCCTTGAAGACGAGTTTCATTTCCGCCGCCTTTTCTTTCTTCCCCTTCTCCACCACATCCTTCTGATGCCAACGCGATTTGCGCGGCTCGACTTTGTGTGTGAGCTCTTCGAAGACGAGCTGACAGAATCGCTCCCCCGGATGCAGCTGGATGGTTTGCGAGCGCGTGTTGTTGCGTATCGGGAGCGTGAGCGGGCCTTCGTAGCCGGAATCGATGATGCCGGTGAGATCCACCGAAAGTCCTTTGCGATTGACGGAGGAGCGCGGGTAGAGAACCGCCATCAGGTCGTTGGGTACTTTTATCGTCTCAAAGGTGGAGACAAGCACGTACTCTTCCGGAAGCAGCTCGAAAAATTGTCCCTGCTCAAGCTCGATGACGTCGAAATATTCCGGCCCGTGATCTTTGAGCGGATCAATACTTAAAGCCTGTCTCCCCTTTTGCGTCATCTTCCAGACTTTGGGAATGAGAAACGTGAATCCGAGCCGGAGGTCGACCGCATGCATCTGAAGTTGGAATCGGTCGAGCCCGGGGTTGAAAGCGATCTCGCCTTTTTTCACGCGCGCCAATATCTCGTCTTTGGTGAGGATTGCCATGGTCGTACAGTCTACAATACGATTTGCAATCCTGAAATCTGCGGGAGTGGGTTGTACTGCGCCGCGATAGGATTCACTATTTCATCCACCAGTTTCCTGTCCTTTTTCTCCGCGCGGTCGAAGACGTTTTTGGGCAATACAACGCGGATGGGCTTGTGCTCGTGAGTGCGACCCACGAGCTCGCGCGCCGCATCGTACTGATTGTCCCAAATGTGTGCGTTGGAGATCGAGTGCGAGTAGACGCCGACGCCGACGCCGAGCTTCTGTGCCAAGATGCATTGCAAAAGCGCGAACCCTGCGACATCTGACGGAAATCCCAAAACCATGTCGTTGGAGCGCACGATGTTGTGCAAATGCAATCGTCCGCCGATGATGTTGACGGTAAAAGAGTACGGGCACGGCACATTGGCTTTCTTGGTGCCGCCGAGCCCGTCTTCTGCCGGATCCCACGTGACGACAACGCCGTGCCGCGAGCTAGGGTCTTCTTTCAAAAGCTTGATGAGGAGCCCGAGCTGATCGCGGCCGAAATGTTTGCGCCAACGATACCCATAGGCCACGGTGACAACACCCCCCGGATTCGTGAAGCTGTCCCAGATCTTGGTGTAATCGCCCAAGAAATCCGCGGGCTTGCGCAGGCCCGCGATAAACCACACCTGCTCGGCAACGAACATCTTGACCGGAATTTTGCGGAGCGTAAGGAGCGGAAATCCGTCCTTTTCAATATCGTGAGAAAAATGCATCCCCGGTACCGCTTTCGTCGCATGACTATTGCGCGCGCTCGTCTGTTCTACCCCTTCGGCGAGGATCCGTTTCAAGAGCCCTTGGTACATTTCGTCGAATCGGGTCATGGGGGCATTGTGATACATTGTTGCTATGTCGGCAATTCCCTATCCATACCTCCCCACCGGACGAATGATTAAGTACGTCGATGCGCACAATCCTTTCATGCTCGAGGCGCGCGAATATGCTCGCAAAAACTCGCTGGATGATTCTGTAAAGACCGGCTCAGTAATAGTAAAGAACGGCGAAATAATCGGCCGCGGAGCAAATGGGAGTGATTACCACACCGAACATGGGTGTGAACGCGTAAAGCGCGGCATTCCCACCGGACACGGTTATGAGCTTTGCCCGGGATGCGACCCGAGAAATCACAGCGAACCGCGCGCTATTGCCGACGCGCTAAAAAACGGTCACGAGACCATCGGCGCCGACCTCTACCTCTGGGGCCACTGGTGGGCGTGTCAGCCGTGCTGGAATGCCATCATCGAAGCGGGCATTGAGAACGTGTATCTCCTCAAGGACAGCGAAAGACTCTTCAACAAAGCGAGTCCCGACAACATCATCGGCCGCCAATTCGACGGTGTACAATAAATACTCTATGAGCCGAGGAAAATTCATCGTGTTTGAGGGCGGCGAGGGTTCGGGCAAATCCGTCCACATCGAGCGTCTCCACTTTCCGCTCCCCGATGCCGTCTTTACCCGCTACCCCGGCGGCGTCCCCGTAGGAGAAAAAATACGCGCGGTCGTGCTCTCGAAAGAGGCTGAAGGGATGGACACGGCGACCGAGCTGCTGCTCTTTCTCGCTGCACGTGCGCAGCTCATAGCTGAAGTCATCGAGCCTGCGCTTGCTGCCGGCAAGACGGTCATTTGCGACCGCTTTGAGCTCTCGACGATGGTCTACCAAGTCTACGGTCGGCAAAAACCCGAATACCAAGAGCTCCTTGCGGCCGTATCAAAAACGATCAACAAAGGCTGTGCGCCGGATGCGACGATATTCCTCGACGTAACGCCCGCGATCGGGCTCACGCGTGCCCGTTCACGACCCGAAGGGCCAAATCGTTTTGATAATGAAGAGCTCGCCTTCCACGAGCGCGTGCGCGAAGGATACAGGAAACACATCGGCGAGTACCCTCATGCGTTCGTTGTCGATGCCGACAAGCCACTTGAGGAGGTGTGGCAAAATGTTCAGAAAGCAGTACAATCGGTCCTATAATTCCCGTATGATTTAAGCACTTACATATTGTGTGTTTTACGAAATCTAACGAACAACGATATGTACGGCCATATAAAAAAACAGGACAAGGAAATCTTTGCGTCGATAGAGTCGGAAAAGAAACGCCAGCGTGAAGGTCTCGAGTTGATCCCTTCCGAGAATTACACCTCGCCGGCGGTTATGGAGGCAATGGGGAGCATTCTTACCAACAAGTATTCAGAGGGCTACTCGGGTAAACGATACTACAACGGCAATGAATTCATAGACGAAATTGAGATGCTCGCAATCGAAAGAGCAAAAAAACTCTTTGGTGTTGAACACGTAAACGTCCAACCATATTCAGGGAGCCCCGCAAATCTTGCCGTGTACCTTGCAACGTGCCAGCCGGGCGACACGATCATGGGGCTCGCTCTGCCGGAAGGTGGGCATCTCACACACGGTTGGAAAGTCTCGGCGACGGGGATGTTCTATAAAAGCGTCCCCTACCACGTGCGAGCGGACGGTCGGATAGATATGGATGAAGTATGGCAACTGGCAAAGGAACATAAACCGAAACTTATCTGGGCGGGTGCCACTGCGTACGTATATAAGTACGAATACGAAAAATTTGCGGGAGTTGCAGAAAGCGTCGGCGCATATCTTGCCGTGGACATTGCACACATTGCAGGACTTATCGTCGCAGGGGCTCATCCGGATCCAGTTCCTCATGCGCATATCGTGACCACGACTACGCACAAGACACTCCGCGGACCCCGCGGTGGCATGATCATGATTACGAAGCGTGGGCTCGCAAAGGACGGAGAGCTCGGGCAAAAGGTGGATAAAGGGGTGTTCCCAGGCCTCCAAGGTGGGCCGCACGATCACCAAACTGCGGCAATCGCGATCGCGCTCAAAGAAGCATCGACAAAGTCATTTGCTGCATATGGAAAGCAAATCGTTGCGAATGCAAAAGCTCTTGCGGAAAGTATGAAGGCGAATGGGCTGAAGCTCGTCGCGGACGGAACGGAAAATCACCTCATACTATTGGACTTGGTTCCTGTGTTTGGCCCCGGTGGCGGAGTATTTGCAAGCGACGCACTGGAGATCGCCGGTATGACAGCCAATAAGAATACGATTCCAAAAGATCCGAGTTCGCCCTTTTATCCCAGTGGCGTCCGGCTTGGAACACCGGCGCTTACGACCCGCGGCATGAAAGAAAAAGATATGAAAAAAGTCGGCGAATGGATTGCGCGGGCAGTTCACGAGGTTACAAAGTATCGCCTCCCAACCGAAACGAAAGAACGGTCAGCGTATATTGCAGCATTCAAAAAAGATATCGCAAAAAATAGAAATCTTATTGCGATCCACAAAGAGATTCGTACATTCTGCAAAAACTTCCCTCTCCCTGGCGAGTCGAAAGCTTAGAGCGGAAGCGTGTATAATGCCCGAAATGTCTGATTTTTCTCTTACGGCCCTGATACAGCTTGTGGGCTACCCGGGTCTTTTTACCGCGGTCTTTCTCGAGTCGGGGGTTTTCTTTGGATTCTTTCTCCCCGGCGCGTCGATGCTCTTTACGGCAGGACTCCTTGCCTCGCAAGGAATTTTCAACGTGTGGATACTTATTCCGCTCCTGACCCTCGCCGCTATCCTCGGAGACAACGCCGGCTACTGGTTTGGTGCAAAGGTCGGCTACCGATTGTTCTTGCGACCCGATTCGCGCTTTTTCCGGCACGAACACTTGAAGCGCGCAAAAGATTTCTACGACCGGCATGGCTTTCTTGCGATCGTGCTGGCGCGCTTTGTCCCCATTATCCGTACCTTTGCGCCGATCGTCGCAGGTGTCGTGCGCATGCAGTACAAAGCATTTGTCATCTACAACATCGCCGGAGCACTCCTGTGGGCCTCGGGTGTTACCTTTTTGGGATTTTATCTCGGAGAAAAGATCCCCGGCGTCGAAAAATATCTGACGCCGATCATTCTCGTCATTATCTTTGTCACCTGCATCCCGCTTGTGCGCGAATATTTCCGGCAGAAAAAAGCGCCTAGCCCTTCTGTTTGAGGAGAGCCTGCCCTTCGGAGCCTTGGCGAAGTAGGGCGAGTCCGCCCCAGAGTCCTCCGCTGTCCCCGAGTTCTGCCATTTTTATAACCAGCGGCTTCGCAAGAAGCTTGTTCAACGATTCTTGTACACGTGCAATCGGAATAGGATTCGCACCCACGATCATCGAGCCGCCGAGGACAATGGTGTCCGGCGACCACCGCAAGGCGACGAGACGAAGTCCTTCTGCGAGAAGGTCTGCAAGTTTGTTGCGCTCTTCGAGTGAATCAAGATCCTTCGGGTGGATGCCAAACTTTTTCGTCACCGCCGTCCCTGAGACGAGATCCTCCAGATCACTCCCGTTGATCTTGATACTGGCGATGCCGCCTGCATCAGCAATTTTTCCATCGACGATCAGTCCTCCGCCAACACCCGTCGAGACGGTGATGTACACGAGCGCCGTCGAACCCTTTCCCGCTCCCGCGTACGCTTCGCCCAAGCCGGCAAGCGCCGCATCGTTGACCATCTGCACAGGAGCGTTGAGCGCCTTTGAAAGTTCCTGCACAATATGTGTCCCTTCCCACGCACGCAAATTGCGCGCATCCGATATCACGCCCTCATCACTCACATTCCCCGCGACGCATCCCGCAAAAGCGGTGATCTGCTCGCCGCCTGCGCTCTCGCGCGAGAGCGCAGCAAGCTGTGCGATGCCTTCCGAAGGATTTTTCGGCGTCGGTACTTTTTTTATTTCACCCAATGCGTCGGCCAAGACACTAGCGACCCGCATGTTGGTCCCACCGATGTCTGCGACGATGTGCATGAGAGGTTAGTCAGCAATGACGGGGAGTCCGCCAAAATCTGTTTTCCGTACCTCTTTGTACAGCTTGTTGGGTACGAGCGCCGGTTTGCCGTCTTTCTCAACGACGTAGTATGCAAAACCGTGCATTTGCTTCACCATTTCATAATCCGCGTGGCCGGGCATCGAAGCAGAGTCTTGTGTACCTTCTACAGGACTATCATCTACCATCACCATCCACTCCTTCCCTGTGTTGAGTATCAAGTGGCCATATCCAGGTGGCATATAGGCAGAATCACCCTGCTTCACTTGTATAGCCTTGAATTCTTCGACAACTTCTGGGTCTGCGGGATCAGCAAGTTTTTGTTGAAGAACAACGCCCTCTCCCTGCACAAACCAATACGTTTCGTCGAGATTTCCGATATGGTAGTGGCCGTATGTCTTTATGTATTCGCCGCCGACGGTGCCTGTCTCCATCACCGTGATATTGCGCTTCGAGGAGCCGCCGCGGATCATGTAGTAGTGGATTGCCGGCCCCGAGACTTCAGGCTTCATCAGGACCTCCTTCATCTTGTCGTGCGACCGTGACGCGTATGGCTCGAACGTCATAAGTGGCATGATTGTAGCATATACACGCGCCCTGTAGGGACAATCTTTCAATATGGTAATCTCTATGCATGAAGTGCCCCCGTGCGGTGATGTTTGATCTCGATGAGACGCTCGCCGAAAGCTTTCATCCCCCTACAGAAACGATGCTGGAAAAGCTCGCTGATCTGAGCAGGATCGTCCCCTTTGCGATCATATCCGGCGCAGGTCTCGATCGTATCGAGCGCGACGTGCTATCGCGACTCACACAGGCAGATATGTCGCGTATTTCTATATTCCCCAACAGTGGGTCACAAGGCTTCTCATGGAGTGGCGACAACTGGCAGGAGGAATACAATACGAACCTTACGGCCGAAGAGCGCGATCGCATCAAGAGCGTCATCGAACAGTGCATTGAAGAGCTCCCGCTCGTTAAAGAGTCGCCGCATTTCGGCGAGCGGATCGCGGATCGCGAAGCACAGATCGCATTCACCGTCCTCGGCGTTGACGCTCCGCAAGATATCAAGGTGGTATGGGATCCCGATGTCGCCAAGCGCCGACTCGTAAAAAAGTATCTCGAGGAGCGCCTGCCCGAATTTGAGATCCTCACAGGTGGCTCATCGACCGTCGACATCACGCCAAAAGGTATCGACAAAGCCAACGGTGTCGCGTGGTATGCAAAAAAACTCGGCGTCTCTCCGGGCGAGATGTTTTATGTAGGAGATACACTCTACGAAGGAGGCAACGACGCGGTCGTTATCCCGACGGGTATTCAGACGCGCCTCGTCTCGGGCCCCGAAGAGACCGAGCGAATTGTCGAAGAACTCCTCGCCGTGTGTCGTGCGTAAACCTATCGCGCGTACAACTCTTTTGCCGCGTCCCAGAATTCCGCGTGCCCTCTTTTTTCCTTTAGGTAATACCACCACTCCGCGCCCCAGAGATACTGCGTGTCAAAACTCGTCTGCCGCGCGTAGGCAATGATCTCGTTGAATTTGTTGATATCCATCCGCAGGAGCTGCTCCTCGAGCGGAGCATCGACCGTCGGCTCGATGAGCCACGGTTCGAGCGAAAGCTCGATGAGAAATGTTTGTTTTTTGCCGTACAAAAGCTCCACCATCCGCTCCTTCGCCCGATAGAAGAGGGCCGGCAGTTTCGTTTTGAATTGTCCGAGCTCCGGATTCCAGAAATAGATGTAAAGACTCGTGCCGAAGACATCACCGTTTTTGTACGGACCCATCCATGTCCCGAGATTGCCGCTATCAGTGATAAGAATGGGGCGGCTATCGAGCGAGCGGACGAGCGCGATCTCCTCTTTGAGGAATGCCTCATCGAGCTCGCCGCAATGATCGTACGCAAAGGCCGAAAGGTACGGTTCGTTCTCCACTTGCCAGTAGCTGATCGTCGAATTTCCCTTGTAACGCTCCACGACCGCGGTAATATATTCGCGAAGCTCTGTCTTTTGCTCCTCCCACGAGAGACCTTGCGCCCACTCGGGCACGTGGCACTCGGGCCACCTTGGGAGCCGGCGCCCGACCGCGAGGACGACACGGGCATCGCGCGCCCGCGCCTCGCGCAGCTGGAAATCGAGCTCGCTCCAATCATACCCATCACGCGCTTTCTCCACACGGGGCCAGTACGCCGGAATGCGAAGGTCGCGCGCTTTTAAGTCATCCAAAACCGCAAGGTAGGCGCTGCGCCAATCGAGTCCGAGCTCCTCGGCGTGCATGGTGCTGAAAGAGACGCCGTATGTGACAGTCGCCGGCACCGGACGGAGCGTGAGCGCGAGAAACAAGATGCCCGCCAACACCGCAAGAATGCATACGGTGAAGATGCGGCGGATCATACGACGAACAAGAGCGCGAGCCCGAGTGCGATGCAGGCGATGCCGCCCAATTTATGCGCCCGGCCCTTGTGATCCATCTCGCCACGCAAAACAGCAGGAAAATAACGCGAGAAAAAATACGCGATCAAAAGCAAAAAGACGAATTGCAATCCCGCGAGCGCTTGTACGATCGAGACGCTCCCGAGGCTGATGGCAAGAAGTGTGAGTATGGCCGCGATGCCGCCGAGCGTCTTATTGGACACAACGAGCCATTTCGTCCCCGACGAGGAACCGCGGTAGCCAGAGAATATCGCTGCACGATTGGCCGGAAGGGCGAGGAGGAAAAGCGCGCCGACGACATTGGTCATACGCGACCAGAAGAAGCCGTCGAGAAAGCTCGTCTCGAGAAAAATGAGCTTCGTGAGAAATGCCGTTGCACCGAAGAAAATACCGGAGAAAATGACGAGCATTTTTTGGCGGTTGGTGAGGCGGAAATGGGAGATGAGCAGCATGCCAAAGACCATGAGCCCAAAGGCAGGGACAAAGGCCTGCGGCAGATCTTCGTGCAGCCATAGATTGGCACATAGTGCGGTTGCAACGGCAGCAACAGAGCCCACGACTGGCATGATG
>MFLH01000009.1:10048-10201 GCA_001781275.1 Candidatus Kaiserbacteria bacterium RIFCSPHIGHO2_02_FULL_54_11b
CCTTCCTTCAGCGCTGTGTACAAAAGCACGATCGAGCTGATGAATGTAACAGACGCGAGAAGCGAAAGGAAGAGGACTTCTGTGCTCGGAATGGAGACGAGTCCGAATGGCACGAGGACGAGGACAAAACCCGAAAGGAGGCTGATGTAGAAG
>MFLH01000009.1:10259-11604 GCA_001781275.1 Candidatus Kaiserbacteria bacterium RIFCSPHIGHO2_02_FULL_54_11b
TGCGCTGGAGGGTGTCGTAGTTGATCTCGACGAGTCCGAAACGTTTGGAGAATCCGTGCGCCCATTCGTAATTATCGAGAAGCGACCAGTACATGTAGCCGCGCACATCGGCGCCTTTTTCGATCGCGACATGCATGCATCGCACCAATCGTTTGATGTAATCTGCGCGGATACGATCCGCTGCGTCGGCGATACCGGCCTCGCTCACCCAGATCGGCTTCTCGTACCGCTTGAGCATGAGGAGTGCGTCGCACAGACCTTCTGGATAGATATCCCACCCCATGTCGCTCTTCTCGTACACTTGGGTATCCCCGAATTTTTTGTGGAGGTAATAGTTGAGCCCGATCGAATCGCACCGTTTGTACACGCGCCGCATAAAGCTGTGTGTCCAGTGCCAATTCATGATCCAAGCGAGAAATTGGTTGAACGGGTTTCCATTTGCATGGAAGAGAATGACTTGATGCACCAGCCCCACTTCGATACCAAAGGCGACTGTTTTCATCGCGTCGTACGCGGCGTTGTGCGCTCGCACGAGTTGCCGCAACACCCTGAAGTAGCGGAAGACGTTGCCCAAGCGCGCCTTTTGTCCCGGGAGATCTCGATGCCCGGGAACTGTTTCCAACAGTCCCATTCCCGGCCATTTTTGGAACGGTGGCCAGCTGCCGCGACGCCATCCGTTGGAGGCATAAACGCCCGGTTCGTTCATCGTGGCAAAATGACGGCAATCATTTCCGAATTTCTGTGTGACGTATGCGCAGTACCGCGCGAATATTTGCGGCGCGTCTTTGTGCTCAAAGCCGCCCTTGTCGGCGAACCACTGCGGGAGCGTGAAGTGCCACAGCGTGATGAATGGCTTCAAGTGGCGCGCACGTAGAGCGGCGATGACCTGACGGTAGTGTTCCACTTCGTTCTCGTCAAACCTCCCCTCCTCCGGCTCAATGCGCGCCCACTCGATGGAGATGCGGTGGCAGTTGTGCCCGAGCGATTTCGCAATATCAAAATCTTCTTCATAGCGATTGTAGTGGTCGCAGGCTCCTCCGCACGGAGGAACTTTCCCTTCTCGCGCCGCTTTGGCCCAATCACAATTCTCGATACCGCCTTCCACTTGGTACGAGGCAGTCGCAGCACCCCACAAAAACCCTTCGGGAAACTTTTTTTCTTGGGCCATGTCTCACTATTCTATCAGAGCACAAGAACCCGTCTCCACTTTTGATCCTCACCCATCCCCATCCCCCATCTATACCCCTTATTCGGCCGAATGGTAGAATAGCCGCCATGGGAGAGAGCGACAAAGAGCTGGAGCGGATCCTCAAAGCGCTCGCCAACAGCCGGCGACTGTCGATAC
>MFLH01000009.1:11620-14720 GCA_001781275.1 Candidatus Kaiserbacteria bacterium RIFCSPHIGHO2_02_FULL_54_11b
GAAGCTGCGCGTAGGATCATTTCGCTCCTCTGATCACCTCTTGTATCTCAATTCCCACTATACCCCTTATTCGGCCGAATAAGGAGTATAGTGGGGAAATCCACAAAATCTAGATTATTGCGCGAGGGCGGCAAAAAATTGTGGTATATGTGTTCTCATAATGCCTTCTGGAGTCTCTGGCGCTGCCCGACAACACTGCGCGATGGGAATCGTGGGAGTTTGCTTTTTGCTCATTGCGCTCCCCTCGCTCACTCACGCATCGTCGCTTGTGTGGGGCGACTCGGCTGACGGCGATCCTGCGCAGATAGAGATCTTCGACGGCGGCACCTACTCGGTGCCGCTCGGCGTCGAGGCGCCCGCGCACATGAATTTCACATCAAATATCCCGCCTCTTGATGACTCCCTCCCGACTGTCGTGGAATTGTATCGCGTAGATGCTTCCCGTGACCCCTCGGATCCGGACTATTTCTTCGTATCCAACGTCTCTTATCCGGGATCGGCCTTAGAGAGCAGCTTTGCGTGGCCGGAGGCGGGCACGTATGCGATTGAGATCAGCATACCCCCCAGCGTAAGTTTGCGAGACCGTATCAAAACATTCTTTGCCCGCCTATTATTCGCAGAAGTCGCTTACGCGGATCTTGGCGGGCCTCTCGAGGTACTGCAATTCACTATTGAAGAGAGCGCGCCGGCATCACTCGACCCGGTCATTATCATCCCCGGCATTTTGGGCTCGGCCCAACACAATGGCGAATGGCTTATCGATCCGATCACGCACGCGTACGACAACCTCATCGATACGCTCGCCGCCAATGGATACGAAAAGGGCGTGACGCTTTTCCCCTTCCCCTACAACTGGCGTTTTTCCAATCGCACCACCGCGGATCTGCTCAAAGCAAAAATCGAAGAAATCAAACCCATCTGCGGCTGCACCAAAGTCGACATCGTCGCGCATTCCATGGGCGGTCTCGTCGCGAGATATTATATCCAGTCAGATGATTACGACAACGATGTGGACCAACTCATCTTCCTCGGCACCCCGCACCTCGGCGCGCCAAAAGCGTATTTGATGTGGGAGGGGGGTGAATCAGACGTCGATCGTGAAAGTCAGCTGCTGAGATATTTCTTACTTACGGAAGCAATAAAACATGGGTTTACCAGTCTTTTTAACTACATACGCGCGACCCCCATACCATCTGTTCAAGAGTTGCTTCCTGTCTATGGTTACATTAAACACGTCGGCTCATCCGCCATTCCTCCATTTTCCACACCCGATTGGTACCCCGGCAATCTTTTCCTCCAAGAACTCAATGCCAACATTAATGACCTCTATAATTCCGGCGTAACAATTTCAAACTTCGTTGGACAAACCACCGCCAACAATACGATCACAACAATTAGGGTCGTCCCCCCTCCTGTCATTAATCCGACCGCCTTGTGGGGGCACGGAAAGCCCGAGGGCTTCGGCAACAGCTCGACCGATCAGGGGCTCGAGCGCGGAGCCGGAGACGCCACGGTGCCGCTCTCTTCTGCCGCTTTGGTGATAAATGATATTCAGATTATTGATTCCGAGCACAACAAACTACCAACAACAGCACAAAGCGATGTCTTCGAAACATTGACGGGCAATACGGTGTCTACTCTCATTACCGGTAGAGATAAAGTGGATGTGCCGATGCTTACGTTCCAAATCCTCTCCCCTGCAGACTTCTATGTAATCGCACCCGATGGGTCGAAAATCGGCAAAGACTTTGCTACCGGTCTTGAATTCGACCAAATCCCCGACGCGTTTTACTCGGGATTCGGCACCGACGACGAGTACATCACCATCCCCAACCCGCTCGACGGAGAATACCAACTCATCACGCAAGGCACCGGAGCAGGCGGCCCGTATACAATCGCGGCTGGCCTCATCACCGATGCGACTTCGAGCCAGACGCTTTTTACCGGACAGACGCTCCCAGATGCACTCACAACGCACATCCTTGATGTCGGGATTGAAGGCTCTGACGCGGCGATAGATGATGTCCAGATAGTCGCTTCCGTCGGCAGTACTCTGGTCGACATCAATCGCGCATACTCTCTGGGATGGATAAAATCACTGGGCATCAAGACCTCGCTCACCACCTTACTCACACAGGCGCAAAAACTCAAAAAACAAGGTGATAAAATAAAGCTCTACAAGGCTATGCTTACAATACTCAAAGCGGTAAAAAAGCCTGGTCTCGTCACGCAAGAGGGTTATGATCTATTGGTGGCGGACATTAATTGGCTAATTAATCATTGATATGGGCATTTTACTAAAAATCAGTAGGTATTTCGTCCTCTTCGTACTTATTATTTTACTGGCCAGCTTATTTTCTGAACAAAGTTGGGTTTTGTATCAGTCAGTCTTTCGAGAGCCCGGCGGTTCTTGGCTCGACTTAAGTGATGCGGTGGGCTTTATCTTGAATTACATGGTGCTAGTACCATTTTTGTTGGTTTTGTTGGGCGAGAAAAGTAGGTATTGGGTGACAGCCATACTCTTAATACCAATTTTATTATTTGAAATTAGTAGTGGTTTCCGCTTCGTTACTGTAGACATTTCTTTAGTAGTCATCGGTCTCGGGATAGGTTTTGTGGCTCGCTACCTTGCAGCCCGCACACTCGGGAAAATGCCTGCGCTGGGGCCGATGAGGAAATATTTCTAAATTGTGGGCTCTATTGATCCTGATCCTTATACCCCTTATTCGGCCGAATAAGGGGTATAGTGGTTTCGGTTTATGGTGAGATCGTCGAATCTGCGAGGACGGGTTCGGAGAAGAGGGCGAGGTCGGCGACGACGAAGAGGCCCGACATAAATACGAGTAGGCAGAAGGCGACGGTAAAGGCTCTGCGGTGATGCCAGCGCAATTCGAGACCTGTCGTGATGAGGAGTGCGAGAAGCACGAGAAGGCCGACGGCGTAGTAGGCCCAGCGCAGCGTCGTCTTGGGCGAGGTCGCGAGAAATCCCCACATGGGGGCGTACTGTTTGATCGCGCCGGCCGGTGCTTTCCCCGAAGGCGCTGTCACGGCGGCGATCGGGTGCGTCTCGCCCGCCTGCGCGATCGGCGCTTGCGCTTGC
>MFLH01000009.1:14743-16277 GCA_001781275.1 Candidatus Kaiserbacteria bacterium RIFCSPHIGHO2_02_FULL_54_11b
CTCTGACCGGCGTCGCGACCTCGCTCGCTCCCGCCGGCGCGCCAAACATCTGCACGACAAAGGTCGTCGGCCGGCCTTCGAAGACGCCTTCGGCCGTGGCGATGCCGATCTCGGTGAAGTGCGGGTCGAGGAGGTTGCCGCGGTGTGTCGGCGAATTCATCCATGCGCGCTCGACATCGGCCGAGTCGACAAAATCTACGGCGAGGTTCTCACCCGCGTAGCTGAATTGGTAGCCCACCTTTTTAAACCAATGCCATGAATCGTAGCCCTCGGGAGAGCTGTGTGCGAAATAGCCGCGCTTCGCCATGTCGTCGGCCTTGGCCTGCGCTGCGGCGACGAGCTGTGGATTTATCGTGAGGCCGCCCACGCTGTTTGAGACGCGGTCGCCGTTGGCGAGATCTACCAAGACCGCCGAGACGACCGATGCTGCCTGATTGCCGCGGATGACGAGGGTCTGGATGGCTGAAACGCAGAAGAGCGCGACGATGAGGATGACGATTATCAAAAGCTCCGTGCCTTCGAGAAGCCACGATTTGCGTTTTAGATCCGAGCGAGGACGTTTGGAAGTATTTTTCGAGCGCTTTGCCACCTCCCTATTTTCTCATGCCTTCTGCAAAAGCAAAGGCGCTTTTTGTGGACGCCTCTAGAGCGAATCCACACGCAAAATAACTTCAGGGTGTTTGCCTGATGGATCGGTGTGGCCGGCACCCGCTGGCTCGCCGAGCGAGATAAGTGCATCGCGCACCTGTGTCCACGAGGCTCCGGCATGTGTCGCGATGTAGAGTGCCGCGGCGCCGGCGACGTGGGGTGCCGCCATCGAGGTGCCGCTTATCGCTTTGTACCCGCTCGAAAGCCACGTCGAGTAGATCGCGACCCCCGGTGCGCCGATGTCTACCGGTGCGCCCCAGTTGCTGAAAGAAGCGAAGGTGTCGTCGGCCCCGTAGCCAGTCGCCTTGCCCGTGCCGCCCGCTTTGCCATCGGAATCCCCGAGCGCAGAGACGGTGATGACGGCATCGTCGTAAGCTGCCGGTACAAAATTCGCAGCATTGGCCCCGCTATTGCCCGCGGCGACGACAAGGACGACACCCGCGTCGCGCACGCGGCAGACGGCGCTGTGCAGCGCGTCTTTGTTGGTGATGCCGCAGTTGTTGTCGGAGACGCCTGAGCCGCCGAGACTCATGTTGGCGACCGTGATTGCGCCGCCGTTGCGCGGGCCGTTGGCGGCCACCGTGTCGAGGCCACAGATGACCGAAGACCAGCTGCCTTTTCCATTGCGATCCAAGACGCGGATCGCCCAGAGCTTTGCCGAAGGCGCCACGCCCACCACTCCCTGCACATTGTGTACGGCCCCGATGGTGCCGGCCACGTGCGTGCCGTGCCCGTTTTGATCGATGTAGGCCGAGGCGCTGCGGGTGGTGCAATTGCGCCCGCCGAGCACATTGGCTTTTAGGTCGGGATGGTTGATATCAATACCAGTATCGATAACAGCGATCTGCACGCCTCCGCCCGTGTTGGACAGGGCCTCGGCATTGAT
>MFLH01000010.1:0-13041 GCA_001781275.1 Candidatus Kaiserbacteria bacterium RIFCSPHIGHO2_02_FULL_54_11b
CCAATTCACCATCCGCGCACGAGCAGGCTCACGATCCCAATAGCCCCAGAGATCTGCAAGGAAGTGCATAAACCCGAGACCTGCCACAAGCAGCACCGTCAGGACTTTGAGAAGAAATCCTATCGTGAGCTCTTCTCCCTGCAAGAAGGTGTTGAGCAATACGATGAGATCTATCACGAGCGCTGCACCCGCGAGGAAGAGCGTGAGGAAGAGCGCCCAGCGGCGAACCCAGATGTCGTTGCGCGAAGGGTCTGCCGCAATAGAGCGGCGGATAAAACGCATGAGGACGAGAAAGACGGGAGTCAGCACGATGAGACTCGCCATCTCGTAGCTGACGGTGTTGGAATACGGGTCGTAGTAGTAATACTGGTCTACAACGGGATTCGGGAATGCGTGATTAATGTATTCGAATACCAATGTCACAAACGCGAATATTCCCGCATAGAGCGAGA
Source organism: Candidatus Kaiserbacteria bacterium RIFCSPHIGHO2_02_FULL_54_11b (assembly GCA_001781275.1). Classification (GTDB taxonomy): domain Bacteria; phylum Patescibacteriota; class Minisyncoccia; order Phycocordibacterales; family UBA2100; genus UBA10103. Next base: position 453 of record MFLH01000010.1, read on the forward strand.
CCATCGCACCTATCCAAAACACGAAATCCTTCGGCGTTACTTTTGGTTTATCCATATGCCGGCATTATACCACTAAACCCTAAACTCCATGACATCTCCATCATTTACAACATATTCGCGACCTTCTGTCCGCACCGCGCCATTCTCACGCGCTTTTGCCCAGCTTCCGGCCTCCAAAAGCTTGTCCCAGTGGATAACGTCGGCACGGATGAATTTGTCGCGGAAATCGCTGTGAATGGCGGCACCGGCCTCGGGCGCCGTGGAACCTCGGGGAATCGTCCACGCACGACTTTCTTTCTCACCTGTAGTAAGGAAGGAGATGAGGTCAAGGAGCTTGTAACCCGCTTTAATGAGGTCATCGAGCCCGTCGGACGCAACGCCGAGCTCGCGACGGAAATCGGCACGCTCATCGTCGTGTACATCAGAGAGGTCTTTTTCGACACCCGCGTCAACGACGACATATCCCGCTCCGGATGAGTCGAGAAAATTCTTCAGGGCCTTCCATCTACTTCCCCCTTCAGCGTCCACGTTCACGGTCCCACTTTTTCTGTTGAGAATATAGAGAACGGGTTTCATGGTGAGTAAGTGCAAACCTTTTGCGACGAGCTGCTCTTGAGTGTCCAGTCCTACAATCCGCGCTGGCTTGCCTGCCTTTAAGACCGGCACGATCTTGCGGAGCACATCACGCTCTGCGATAAGCTCTTTGTCCCCTCCTTTCGAATCGCGCTCCACTCGTTCGAGCCGTTTCTCTGCAGTCTGCATGTCGGCGAGCACGAGCTCGAGATCTATTGTCTCGATATCGCTTAGAGGATCCACGGCCCCCGCCACATGGTGCACATCTTCGTCGTCGAACATGCGCACGACTTCGGCTATCGCGTCCACTTCGCGGATGTGCGTGAGAAACTGGTTGCCGAGTCCCTCCCCTTGCGAAGCACCTTTCACCAAACCTGCAATATCGACGAATTCCACGGCCGCCGGCACTTTCTTTTCTGACTTGGACATCTCTGCCAGTTTGTCGAGCCGAAAATCCGGCACGGCAACTATCCCGACCGACGGGTCGATCGTGCAAAAAGGATAATTTTCCGCGGGCACCCCCTTTTTTGTCAATGCATTAAAAAGCGTCGATTTCCCGACGTTGGGTAGGCCTACGATCCCTATCGCTAGTTTTGAGCTCGACATAAATATTTGTTGAAGACGGGAAAAGGAAGTCGCGCTGAATTGGAGAAACGACAGAGACCGGCACATAGCCGCTCACCTGTAGCCGCCCCGGGACGCCAACGATTTCGTCTACAACGTCCAACATTATGTCGCGTTTTTGCTCGAAACTCAAGCCGTGAAGAGCCTCTACCACCTCCGTGTTGAGGCACTCTACCTCCCCCGGCTGCAGGATGGAGCTGTCGTGTTGTACTCGAGACGCGGCCTGTTCATTGGCGGCCTGTCGCTCAAGCTCAGCGATTTTTTCCTTGAGAGGAGCTGTCAGTTCCGTAAGCTGTGCAAGCTCTATCGCTCCCCCACCGTACGCAACGTGATAGCGCTGTTCTTGCTTTTTCAGCGCTACGATCTCGTGCTTGAGTGCGTCAACGCCAACACCGGTAGCGCCGCACTTTACTTTCTGCTGCTTCATCCAGCGCTGAATCTGAAGTTCGATATGCTCCTTCGAGCCCATCAACTCCACGAGCTTCGACCACACGTGCTTATCAGCGATACGAGAGTTAATGCCCTTTTCTTTGCATGTTGCGGGCAACGGGAAGCTTTTCACGCGATTCGAACAGCGATAATAGAGATACTTGCCATGCTGCGGTCCCTCCCCCGTGCGAGAACAGCCGCAAACGCAACGCATGCGCTCCGCGAGAAGATACGCGTTCTTTTTATTTCGTTGAGACGTCTCATAATTTTCTTTGAGCTGGGTTTGCACACGCGCAAAGAGTGCCTTACCCTCCTCTCCTTCAAGAATCGATGGCGTTGGAATGGGCAACCACTCGCCCTTCGGCTTCATCTTTCGACTGGTCTTTTTCACCTTGCGGTACCTCACATCTTTTTTCCAAGGCTTCTGCGGTACAATAGCAATTGAAGCACCAAAATACGCCTGTCCGATGTAGGTCTCACGTTTAAGCATCGTCGAAAGCGTCGTCGTGCCCCACACTCCGTTACTGTTCTTACGCGGTTTGATGTTCATTTCTTGCAACCGTTTAATAACTTTGCGTATCGTCAATTTTCCGTCGCCCACCCACTCGAACAACATGCGTACGACGCGGGCTTCCACGGGATTGATAATGAGATGCGTCTCCACAAAATCGGGATCGCTTGGTTTCCCCCTTCGCTTAACAAGCGTATATCCGTACGGCGCGATGCTCGTGATGATGTGCTTGTCTCTTGCCTTGCGCAATTTGCCAAGACGAAAACGTTCCGCGATCTTGGCGCGCTCATACTCCGCAAAGAGGCCGTGCACACCAAAGAGAATTTTTTCCATGGGATCTTTCGGAGCGGATCTCGTTTTGAAATGGACCTCTTTCTCCGCTTCCTTGAGTTCGTCGAGCACAATTTCCTGATATGAATAACGGCGGGCCAGCCGGTCTGGATCGTAGATCAGCACGGCATCCCACATGCCCGTTTTCGCGTCTTGCCGCAACTGATCGAGATGCGGACGCGCCAGTATGTCACCAGACCACCCCTCGTCCTTGTACTCGCGTACTACCACATAGCCGTCGGCCCCGTATCGGTCGTCGGCCATTTTCTTCAGTTCCATCCGCTGATTCTCGATCGTATTCTCGTCTTCTTGTAGCGCGGTCGAGACCCTTCCGTAATAAGCGATTAATTTTGGCCCAATCTTACTTGCGGATTCCATATCGGTTTAATTTTACTATGCGCCGGTAATATCTCCGTCCCCTGCTGCTCGACGCCTATGCACAAGTTCCGCAAATAGGCGGTCAAACGCCCTATTTACGCGTTGTTTTCCCTCATCCGAAGCTATGTACTCATAGACCACGGCGGGCACGAGGCCAAGGGACGGCGCGGATTTCGACCACGCGCCGTCCAACTGAGCCTGAATGAACTGCTGAAGCGATTCGTACTCCATACTTACTTGCTGTCCAGCCCAGCCCCTCCCCTTCCGGTGCGATATGGCTCACGCTCCGACTCGAGGAGTGCAACGTGCAAGTGATACGCCGGGCAGTCGGTGCTGTGCTCAATGTTCGCGAACAGAATCTCGACGCCACGGTCCAATAGTGCATTTTCTAACGCCTGGTAGACTTCTACACTCCTCGCGAGACGCGTGATCTCTGTCGCTACGAACCCATCGACATGATTTTCACGACAATATGCCATCGCGGCGACCAGCCCGGGACGATATAGTTCGTTCGCGGACTCTCCATCGTCCCTAAAAACCTCGAGAATTTCCATTCCATTTTCCTCGCAGGCCTCGCGGCACATGTGCTCCTGGTGCTCTAGGCTCGCTGTGTAATCCGCATCCGAACCATTGCGGACGTAGATAACCGCCGTGTCCTCAAACTCGGGAGCATTATTAATAACGCCACTGCTCTTGCGAGAGCATTGCGGATCGTGAGACCCGCGCTTCTGACTTTTCATACTCTGATGAATGTCTTTTAGGCGAATGGAAAACCGTCTCATCAGAAACTGGTTCACCACGCGCATTAAATAATGCGCTCAGCGACACTCCGAACGACTGTTATGGAGCACGTTTGAGCTTCAGGGGGAATAACAACGCCACCCCGAAGCCTTCACGCGCTTGTTATATGGAGATTCTACAGCGCCGTTTTCGCCAGCATTCGGTCGGTTACTGGGGATAACCTCGCTGGGACGCGCCATTGCTCATGGCGAACAGCGCCGTATGCGGAGGGGGCACCTCTGCTTCTCGCCTCGAGCGCCCGGCCCACCGGAAGCCGGGCCAGCATCAAAAAAAGGACTCTACTAAACTTGCCTGAGATTCAGTTCTTTGGGGGCCTCAGGTCCACGAGATCACCAAATCTCCTGACGGAGACGGGGCGAGAAGTGGGTCGGCTGGTTATAGGCAGGGCTTGAAAGCGTATCCGCCTGACCGGTTCGATTGTGTACGGTGAAATTCCATACCGCAGCCGATAAGGATGTAAATCAGCTATAAAACGCTGTCGAAGAACCGTTCCCAATACACGTTTCGACGGACGGTGAGGGGTGACGGGGATACCAAAATGGATTCCCTAATGGATCCTTGATAGCGATGCTGAACGATACGCTACGTTCGATCCTCGGTCGACGGGGGGAATGAGGCCGTGATGCGAGTCATGATCTCTGACCCTTGTTGAAGAGCTAAACGAACGGGGCTGGTAGGAGCGAGCCATCGCCCACCATCAGTCGCAAGCTGCACCCTGCACACCCGTAACAGCTCGGTTGAAGTGCAGGGCTCGGAAAGAGGGTTAACGACCAGCGGCATACCCAGCATAGCCAATCGGGGCATTCAGGACTGCACGTAGGCTATAGCGGACACAACACAGCGGCACACTGGCATCCACACATACATACGGATGACAGGGTTACTCGGCAGCATACTGCACAACTTCAAACCCATGGCCGAGGGGGTGGGGGGCGGCTTCCATTCTCACCTCGATCTCCGGGAAGAATGTTCCCCAATACTTGGTAATTATTAGTAATTGATCTGGCGTGTGTGCCGTCTGAAATTCGGATTCACGTCCCAGAAATTAGCATAGCTACACATGAATATGCCTGTGAGTCTACTCGAATCTGTTCAAGCACCGAAGTTAAGGAAGAAAAGAGAATCATTAAGGGCACGTGGCATTAACCCACGCGCAATGCGAACTAATCCCCGAGCAAAGGAAACCAACCCGCGTGCTCTGCGGAAATTCGGGGCCTAGCGACGCTAGTGCCCTCGGGAGGATTCGGACCCCCCAACCTCGTAGCATCGTCAAGATTCCCTCGTGAGATATTCCTTTACGGGCTTGGCGACGGTTTTCTCATTGATATTCTTTTGCTTGCAATATGGCGTGTTGAGCCAATCCGATAGTTTCTTCACACCTTTACTCGAATTACAGGCAGTACAACACATCATGATGTTCTCCTTTGTCGGCAGACCGTCGTTGTCGATATGCTCGAACGTCGCCTTGTCGCCCGGCGTTCCTTTGGCTTGAGCGTGTTCTTTGAGGGGAATTCGGCAATACACACAAAGCTTGTCCCTATTTCTTACTTCCGCTTCAAGCCATTCTGGGATACCCCAATTATTTGCCATGGTATGAAAGCATGCTTTCAAACCACAACACCGCAGCTTCGCCGTTGCGTTTCTCGACCGCATTCATGTCGCGGTTGTGCTTCAGAGCATTGCGGTAATTCTTGAGGTCGAGAAAGTATTTTTGGAGCTCACCCTTGCTCTTGAAGATGCCGGCGAAGAGCGACCAATTGGCAAAGACGATCTTCGCGTAGTCCATCATGTCGAGGAACGACAGCTTGGCGTCCGCGCTTTCGTACTTCTCCGCTTCGTATGAATGTCGTCGCACCTGATCTTCGATCTTCTTCTCGGCGGTCATACGAACGTCTGCGGGTACGGCTTTGAGCCAGTATTCGCCTCCGTAGGCTGCGGTAAGCTTCTCGCGCAGTAGTTCGCGCATTTTGATCTCCAGTACATCTACCGGACCGGACGGCTCGGTATCGAGCTGCTGTTCGGTCTTGGTCTTGAGCCCCACGAGTACGCGAAACTCGTTTTCGATCCTCTCGCTTCGCTTATCAAGAAAGCCACCGAAGCTATTGGCCATTATCCCGAAATCCTTAGGGTCGTCGATGAGGTGCGACTTGAGGATACTCCCGATGTCGGGATTATCCTTTTCAAACTCCCGCAGGTAATCGCTTGGTGCCGTATCACTCATCTCGTTGTTCACGACCGCAAGGGCAAAGGCGATGTTCACCACACTGTCGCGACGCTCTCGATTCGGGTCAAAGGTTTTCTCAAGATATGCGCGGGGGAAGAAATGGTGCAGGTGGTGTTTGTAGTAGCCGGAAAAAGCATTTTTGAGATCGATCTCGCGCCCGTCTTTGAAGCTTTTCGGATCCATGTAGGAGTAGAGCGAGAGCACGGTCTTGCAGAATGCGTTGCGGAGATTGTAATCCTGCGCGATAAGGCGGGATTTGAACGTCTCCCAGTCGATCGGGTAGGAAAACTCTGCCTTCTCGCCGGCGAGTAGCTTGTCGAACTCCTCGCAGTCCTCCTCGATCTTGCTCTCAACGGCAGAGCTGTACCTGTTCGAGATGCATGCTTTCCAAAACCACGTCTTAAGTTGTTCCGACTGCGCATTTGTTGGATTGTGATTCTTGTAGTGGAAGTACGTGAGCGACACGAGCACGGTATCAAACGGCACGTACGCAAGCGTCTTTATTTTGATTTTGTTTTGCAGAAAGTGCAGCGATGCAGTGAAGGCGTCAATGATTTTGTCCCATTCCCGATCCAATGTCGGAATGTCCGTACCAGTGAGAATATCAGCAGTGCGGCACCGGCGTTGGTTAAGAATGACGGAAGCTGCTTGTAGCACGGTCTCTTCACGCACGTCCTCAAGCTCGTCGGACTTCGCATAGAACTCGTCAAACTTCTCTCGGATGTCGAAGCCCTCCCCCCAGCATCGCGCCACCATTTTTGCAACGACGGATAGCTTCCTACCGGTCTCGTTGATGCGAGAGAAGATACTTATTATTTTTTTCACGCTCTCTGCCTGGTCCTCGTCATTGTTCTCCTCATCTTCTTGCACATAGATCACCGAAAAAGCGTACGTTCTGAAACGATCGTATAGGTCATTCAATAGGTCTTGATACTCCTCTGGGAACTGGGCGATGTACTTGAAATAATCCACACGACTCTCGCCAAATAGCCGCTCAAGGGGGATGCGTGTCTGCTGTTCGTCCGTCGCGACATCTTCTTTTACCTTCTCGTACTGAAAGCCTCCTTTTTTGAGGTTGAAGAAGAACGCATATTTTTCGCCTTCAATCTTTGCGCCACGCACAGCCGCATACAGTGAGGTGATGCGTTGCTGACCGTCGAGAACGTAATCAATGAGGGTACCGGGCGAGCTCTCCGACAGCTCAATGCCCCCGATGATGCGATGGTGCGGAAGCCGCCGAGAAGTGCGCCAGAAAATAAAGCTTCCGATTGGATAGCCGCGATAAATACTATCGAGCAAGTAGCGAATCATCCCCGGGGACCATACGAACTCACGCTGGAAGGGTGGTATTTGTATGGTGCTCTTGTCTACTCCTCGCAATAACTCGTCGAAGGATACCTTTTGCGGGTTGATTTTGAGCGAACTGGTTGGCGGCTCGTAGGCATCCTCTGGCGTAAGGGTATCGGCATCTGTGTCTTCAATCTCTCCCTCGCGTTCCTCTGCCCAGCGGCGGTACGCATCGTCGCAATAGCTCATTAGCGACTCGACGGTAAACTTATCAAGATCAACGTCTGGCTTGTTCGTGATGGTCCAAAAACCTTTCTCCTTCGTCACCAGCCCAGCCTTCACGAGTCCTATTGAGTGAAAGCGAAACGAGGTCTCCCATCGGGGTCTGCCGGTATTGTTTAAGCTCTGCTCGTATGGTGTGAGCTTGATGCGCTTTGGTATATCGCGAGGAAAATCGCGGGAGCGATAGCGTCCACCATTCTCTCGTATGAGCTGCAGCGCGACATAGTTGTACTCGGCTCGTCGTTCTTTTGTAATCGTGTTTTCGTCCATATATTTTAATGCTCCCAATTCTCGTGCGAAAGAATAAACCGGTTGAGGTTGTCTTTCGTGCTGCGCCAGCGAGGCAAGTGTCGGCTCATGAGTTCGGTGAATCGGTCGTTATGCTTCTTTTCTATGAGGTGTACGAGTTCATGCACAACCACGTACTCGATACAAGAAAGAGGCTTTTTTATGAGCTCCAAGTTAAGCCAGATGCGCCCCGCTTTGTGATTGCACGTACCCCAGCGGGTCTTCATTCGTTTGATGTCCCATGAGGTCGGCTCTACTCCTAATCGTTCTTGCCACTCTTCGATCATGGGAGCGAGGAGCGTGCGCAGCTCGTTCCGGTACCACTCATGCAGAACGCGCTCGCGCCTCTCCTGTTCGCTGCGTGGGCGGGCTTGCAGGATCAGGACGTTCTTACCTTTGAGTTCAACGTATGAGGGACCATTAACGTACACGACATCCAATCGGTATCGTTTGCCGAGGTAGTAGTGGCTCTCACCGGACAGGTAGCGACGCACTGTCTGACGCTCTTGTCCGCTAAATCGCGCTCGCTGTTTATGTATCCATGAAATCTTTGTAGCGAGTAGCGTGCGGATAGCATCATCGCTCATGCGCACAGGTGCTGACACACGCACGTATCCGTTGGGCGGCAACACCGACAAGTGGAGATTCTTGATCGGCTTGCGCACGACCAGCGCTTCTATGCCTCCGACATGCAGCGAGCAAGAATTAGTATTCATGTTGATTGCTGACGATCTCAAAGAGATTCTTTACCTCATCGTCCGAAAACTCCGGCAGTGCCTCCTTTATCGCGATCTTAATTGCACGTTCCTTTATTGGGTGCCCTCTGAATCCATCGGATCGAGAAGCGATAACCGCCTCGTGGACAGCAACCGCCTTAGCCTCATTATCGCCCAAGTTGTCATAGAGTGCCCGCTTCGCTTGACTATCTATAGACGCAGGGTAGCGTCCTGATTGCGCAGGATCTTTAACCTGCTTCGTGAGCGCGACAATTTGCGCGAGGTACTCGCGATATTCCAAATCCTCCTGTTTGCGGCGCTTCACCAAGTCGTTCAAAAGCTCCGACATGCGCAGATAGTATTTCGGGTTCGTCGGCATCTCATCGATGATGAGCTTGCGGACGTTGTTCTCGATGGTCTCCGCTACCGCTTCCTGATTTCTGCGGATCTGCGTAGGGAGGTCGTCCACTGCCTTCTCTCCCTTTTTCACAATGAGATCAACCAGCGTCATGTCGTCGAACGACGATAGTTTTTCGCTCTCCTCGGCAGTGATGTAGCGGTCGATAAGCGTGCGCATCGCTGGCTCATATTTCTTGAGATCAATATAATCGCCGCTTGCGAGCTTTATTTCTTGCCGCACCTGTTCGTAGTGGCGTACCTCCCGCTCAATTTCTCGTGTCTCATCCGGCGTAAAGCCCGCTTGCTTCATATCGTTTGCGACGTCCGCGTAGGCGCGAAGAAGATGGCTGACTGTGCGATAGAGCTTCACGCGCTTAACCTCGTTTTCTTTGAGCGCATACGGATTTTCAACATCGCCGCAAAAGTAACGAATGTACTCCGCAGAACCTTTGGGGGGCTCTACGGGCTCACAGAGCGCACGCACAGTTTCTAGGGCGTCTTCGAGATCCTTTCTTCCTTCCTCAAGCCGGTCTTTGAGGAGTCCGAGAACGTCCTCGCGTGTGTAGCCATCAAACGCTTCACTCGTGTAGTCGGTAAGCGCTTTTTCGAGCTTCTTAAAAAGGTCGCGGTAATCGATTATGTAGCCGTACTCTTTGTCCTCCCCATCTAGTCGGTTGACGCGGCAGATCGCTTGGAAGAGCCCATGATCCTGCATATTCTTGTCGATGTAGAGATAGGTGGCGTGCGGCGCGTCAAAGCCAGTGAGGAGCTTGTCTACGACAATGAGTAGCTGCATCTGTCCGGGTGTCTCCACGAATGTCTTGCGCGCATCACGCTCAAAATCCTCTGTGGTTTTGCCGTTAAGCATCTTTTGATACACAGCGTACTCGCGATCAGCCGTATTGAGCCCACCCGGTTCGTAGGACGTTACAACTGCACATCGAGTGAATCCCTGCTTTTGGAAAATCTCGTAGTATTGGCACGCCTCATAGATGCTGCTAGCGACAAGCATGGCGTTGCCGCGACCGCTCGCAATGCGTTCTTTCTTGTAGAAATCGTCGAGGATGTCGAACACGACTTTCTCAAGCCGTGAGTTGGAGCTAAGCAGGCTCTGCATCGTACCCCAGCGACGCTTGAGCTCCGCTTTTGCAACGTCCGTAAGCCCTGCTGTGCGCTCCTCGAACCAGTCGTCAATCTTTTCTTGGGACGTGATGTTTTGATCCACGCGCCGTGCCTCATATCGGAGATCGAGAACCACCTTGTCGGCAACGGCCTCGTTGTATTTGTAGGTGTGGATGTAGGGACCAAATGTCGTGATACTGTTTTTGTCGACCTTGAGTAGCGGCGTACCGCTAAAGCCGATAAAGGTTGCTTTGGGGAGGAGTTCTTTCATTGCTTCGTGGAGTTTGCCGGTGTGCGTGCGATGGCATTCGTCCACAAATACGAAAATATTGCCCTTTGCTTCGAAATCAGCAGGGAGCGATTTTTTCAAATCAGCGAGATAGGTATCGATATCGGTTTCGCCGATACTGTCGCGCCGCCCGAACTTGTGGACGAGCGAGCAGAGAAGCCACTTATCTTTGACGTTGAGCTGAGAGATGAGATCGCGCCCACTTTTGGTGCGGTAAATATCCTCCGAGACGCCCTTGAAGTCGCCTTCAATCTGCTTATCGAGCTCGTCGCGGTCGGTAAGGACTAGCACGCGAGCGTCGGTCACGTTCTCGCGAATCCATCTCGCGAGCCACACCATGAGTAGACTTTTACCGGTGCCTTGCGTGTGCCAAATAATGCCTCCCTCGTGGCGCTTAATATACCCTTGCGCCGCCTTCGTGCCAAAATACTGCGGGTGGCGACAGACCTTCTTGACGCCGCTGTCGAACGCGATGAAGTTATGGATGATGTCTAAAAGGCGCGACTTCTCGCATATCTGCAAGATGTGCCGATCCAGTCGGTCTCTGTCCCCATGGGTCGGCTCATTCCATGTGAGGTACTGCTCCTCCGTGGTTTCGGTCGTGCCGTAGCGCAATCCCTCGGTGTCGTTGCCCGCCATGAGGATCTGGTTTGTGGTGAAGAAGTCCTGTATGAATTCGTCACGCTGGTTGCCTATATTTTGCCGGATACCTTCGGATACAGTGACTGTGCTGCGCTTGAGTTCGATAATGCCTACGGCGATGCCGTTCACGTAGAGAACGATATCGGGGCGTTTCGTTTTCCTGCCGAGCACAGTGACCTCCTCCGCGATAGTAAAGTGGTTATTCTCCGGGTTGTCCCAGTCAACGAGCGAGACAGTTCGGTGGTTCTCGCTGCCACCCACGCGCACCTTTACGCCGTAGCGCAGAAGCCCATACACCTCCTTATTGATGTCGTAGAGGATTTTCGTTTGGTTGCCTGCCGCCTTTTTCAGATCGGCGATAGCGCGGTCTATGAGGGCATCTTCGTGTCCGGAACGGGTAAGGAACGCCCGCAGATACTCCTCCTCGACATTGCTATTATCATCGCGCTCCTCCCAGTTGCCGAGGTAGTCGTAGCCGAGCTCGTTGCGTAACAAGCCGACTATGCGGTTTTGGGTACGGCGCTCTATTTGCCCGACCCTGGGAGTGATGTCATTTGTGGTTGCCATATATGCGTATCTTGCCGGTGAGGAGTTGTTGCATCATCCCGACCTTGATGACCTTATACTTCTCTAGTGTATTGTTCAACTGTGCGATTTCGGCATCCATGTCGTAGAGAACTGTAGTGATCGCTTCTTGCTCCTTTTTTCAGGAAACGGCACCGGCAATGACTTAATAATCGAGAGGTTGAGCCCGCCCCGTCCTTCTCCACCAGTTGAAAGTCCGCGCAATTCTTCGTATCTATAATCAAGGTTGTAGTACAGATACTCCGGCACAAAATCATTGGAGGGAAGGATCGCGGCAATCGATTGATTCGTACATAGAGGCACCCGACTAATTGCAACTGTGCCGCGAGTTTTGCCCTGCCCTGCGAGACCGACCAGCACAGAATTTGCAGGGACTAGCTTCGTGCTTGACCCTCTCAAGCCAGCTTCGGTAATACGCCCTTCAACGTCGTAGATAACCTTATCGTTTAGTTCCCCGGAATTCATCCATTTGATAGAACCTCCCCAATATTCGGAAACCGAGGTATTGGGAGTACCTCCGGATGTGCAGTTGGTAAACTCGATTATTTTTTTCGTCTCCCAAGTCTTCTTGAAGCCGGGCAAGCGAGATTTGCCAGTAAGAAGTTGCTGCATTGTCGCTCGTTTAGCGTCTTGTTTCTTAGCAAGAAGTACCTCCATCCGACGTATCAATCCGTCCGTATCAGAGAGTATCGTCGCAATAGCTCGTTGTTCGCCTAAAGATTTTGGAATTCGTACGAAAACTTTCGACAAAGATCCCCCGCTCGTCAACGCTCGCGTTGTATATGAACTTCTCGAAACAATCTGTTTTCGAACGTCGGGCGCACCGAAGCAGTATTGGCAAAATGCCCGATCCAGAACGTCATTTTGAGGTCTACCGCGGAGCACAAAGCCACTGAAGACAGCACTCGGAATATCCTCAAGCAACACAGACGCCATACCTACTTCTTCGGCGGTCTCGGATGTTCGTGTAAAAAGTACGTCTCCCTTTCTTGCGCTGTAGTTGTTTATTTCGTCTCTCGTTACTGAAACTTTTCCCTTCACATCAGCAGAGCGTAAACCGGAGTGTTGGTAGACATCCATGTAGTTTACAATTGGAGTACCATAACCAA
>MFLH01000010.1:13047-37903 GCA_001781275.1 Candidatus Kaiserbacteria bacterium RIFCSPHIGHO2_02_FULL_54_11b
CTTTTGCTTTATTCAAACCATTCTTGAAGCGAAGTGTCTCACCTACAGAAAGCTCCTGCCACCCACTTGGTAGCTTCTCTGTATTTTTGCTTTTGTGTTTTATGCTTACCATACGAACCCCATCTTTTTTAGATGTCCTTCAACCCTTTTCGCGAGCTTTCCCACGTCCCCGGAAAGCACCGGAAGCGTTTCTTTATAGCGTTCCGCAAGTACTTGAATTCGCCCCGTGAGACGCTGTGAGAGTTCATCCACGACATTGCGCACACCCTCCTGCAATGCACCCATCCACTTGTACTCAACGACAAGCTTCCTGATGTCGTCCACGGCGAGCGTCGGATACTTGGCGATTACCTTGCGCTCAAGATCGATCTGTACCATTTTTATTGACGCCTTCACGTTCGCTTCTCGCTCATAGAGTTGCATGTATTCGTCGAGTACTTTGAGCTCGTCGGCATAGTCTTTGTCGTCCTTGATTTCGCGGATACGCTTTGCGAGGTCGGCTTTCTTGACCTTGCTGTTATCAACAACTTCGCCGAGCAAACCCTCCTCCTCATCACCGTGCTCACTAATAAGCTCCTCCATATTCGCGGCGATCGCTCCAAGCTCCACGTTGAAGTCGTCTATTTGTTTTTGTTCAGCTGAAAAGTAGGTGCTTATGAGAAGCGGTACAGGAACAAGACGACCCTCCAACCCTTCAAGTCCTCGAATATCTTTGCGATGCCCGTTGGTTCCTTTTTTGAGGCGCATGACTTCCTTACCAGCTTCCCAGCCGTCTACAGTGATTATGTGAGCATCGTCCTGCATCGTCTCGCCCCAATAGCCCATGAGAAGCTGGTGGATGTCGTACTTGTCCACGAGATAGACGTCGGCGTAAGCGTCGAGCAGGGTGTCGGAGATAACCTGTATGACCGCTTTCGGGTGGTCTTTCTTTGAGATTTCTTTAAGCGTCTTTATGGTCTTCCGTTTCCACGAGGCAAAGGTGTCAAGCACATGGTCGCGAAAGCCTTCGAATTCTTTGTGCGAGAGTGTAATGCTTCGCACTTCCTCGACTGACACCTTTAGCTCACAGTAGCCCTTGCGTCGTGTCGCCTTGAAAAGCACACCACGCAATGATGAGCATATCTCCCAGTAGTCATTCAGTGCGTCAACGTCCGTGTCCGGTATGCCCCCGCGTAGGTGCGCATCAATATCCTGTGGGTCTTCTGTTTCTTGGCTGTCGATGTAGCGCGGAATGTTGAGGCTGTGATCGTTCTGACGTATCTCGTCGTTCGCGACAAAGCGAGAATACTTTGGCACTTCAATCTGTCCATTGAACACGTCCACGATTTTTCTGATGTCCCGCTCACGTAAGCGGTTCTTGTTGCCGTCTTTTACAAAGCCGTGCGAAGCATCAATCATAAAAATGCCGTCGCGTTCATCCGAGCTCTCTTTATCTATGACGATGATGCACGCTGGTATGCCAGTGCCATAAAAGAGGTTCGCTGGAAGACCCACGATACCCTTGATGTAGCCTCGCTTAACGATGTTCTTTCGAATCTCTGATTCGCCATTGCCACGGAATAAAACCCCGTGCGGCAAGATGATCGCGCCCTTGCCGGTACTCTTGAGCGATTTGATGAGGTGTAGCAAAAATGCATAGTCACCGTTCTTTTTTGGAGGGATACCATCTACAAAACGTTCGTATTGATCGTTCTCCGGGTCGAAGCCGTTGCGCCATGCCTTGTATGAAAATGGAGGATTAGCTACCGCGTAGTCAAAGGTCTTGAGTACGTTATTTTTGACGAACAGTGGCGTTGAGATGGTGCTCTTACCTTTTTGTATCTCTGCATCCGGCTGTCCATGCAGCCACATGTTCATCACCGCGAGATTAGCGGTCGAATGGTCGAGCTCCTGTCCGTAAATAGAAATACCTTTTGGTGTTTCCTCCGCGACTTTGAGGAGCAACGAACCGCTACCGCATGTAGGGTCATAGACAGTCTGTGTTTTGCCGGTCGCCGCGCCGACGCCCACGATTTTCGCAATGACACGCGATACCTCGGCGGGAGTATAAAACTGCCCCTTGCTCTTACCCGACTCGACCGCAAAATGCTTCATTAGGTATTCGTACGCGTCACCAAGGAGGTCGTCGCCCTCGGCACGGTTTTTGCTGAAATCAAGCTCAGGGTTTTCAAAGATCGCTATGAGGTTCGATAGCCGGTCCTGCATGTCTTTGCCTTGACCGAGTTTACTCTCGTCATTGAAGTCGACATCATCGATGACACCCCTGAGGTTGTTAGCCTCCGCGAGGGTGCTAAAGACCATGGTCATGTCCTCGCCGATGTTTTTGGTTCCTTTCAACTTCACCAAATCATCAAAACTACCCCCCTCTGGGACATCGATGAGTGCATTCTTCTGACCGGCGTATTTATCGGTAACATAACGAATGAAAAGGAGCGGTAGAACGTAGTCCTTGTACTGCGAGGCATCCATGCCACCACGTAGCTCGTCGCAGCTCTGCCAGAGATAATTGTAGAGCTGTGATTTTTTTATTGCCATGAAAGTAAGTGCAGACTGGCGTTCCCTTGCTTCGTATTTATAGGCATATAGAATTATATAGCAACGAAGCCAAAATTACCTCCTCCAGATGGCGCGTAGGTCCTCCTTCAATTTCTTCGCCTGTTCTCGAGACCAAACAGCGTTTACCTTCTTGTTGTGGCGTTCCTTCGACTTCCAAACGGGATTGAAACGCTCCGCTTGCGCAAGCTGCGGATTCTCGCTTTTAAGAAAAATGTAGTGGTGCGCTCTGCCGGAATCGTCGAGCACGATCCGGGCTTTGAACCAGTTCTCTTTGATGAGCTTCTTCACGCGCTGCGTCTTGACCTTGAACTTGCTGTTGAGGTCGTACATGGAGTAGAAGCTGTCGCTATTCAGGCAGACGTATCCCGGTATCACACCTTCGTCGACGGCTCTCTGACATAGGAGGCATTTCTGTTCGTATTTGTCGAACCACCCTTTACCCGCTTCGAATCCGTTGTGGCAAACGGTACAGGACGCTCCGTGCTCCATCGAGAATCCTTTCGGCTCTTTTCGCAGGCGGCCTCGCATATTGGCGTAGCGCATGCCGACCTCCACCGCGAGTTCTGCGAGGCCGTTCATTGTAAATGCGGCTTCATTCGCTTCCTCGTCGCTCATCTCTTTGCCTGTCCTCCGGCTAATCTCCTTAATCTCCGCCGCCATGTCTTCGAGAGTCTTCATTGTCTCACTGGAAAATTAGTACGAAGACGAAACCACACTGGAAACACCACCGAACTTTCTCTGATCAGGGGCGCATTGCGTGAGTTTGTCTTGGTAGGATTTCATGGTCGCCGATATTTTCTCCTGCCACTCAACGTTCAAGGCCCCCATCTGTTTGTCACAGTACGGGATGGGATTCGAGCTATAGCAGGGATCAAGTTGCGTTCGCGCTGCCTGCCATTGGTCAAACCACGATAGGTAAGCCGCATCTACTTCGGGGAGATAGCTTTGTTTCTGCGCGAGGCAAGCGGAATCGGAGTACGCAGATTTCTCCACTGGTACTGCGCTGACCGTTACGCCACAATTCGCAGTGGCTGATTGTTCGTCGGCAGATACAACAGTGAGCGATTCGGTTTCTGTGCGTGTCTCAGGGTTTCCCTTATACCGCACTCGTAGCGACTGCATATCCAATGCTGTTGGATATACATGGGTGTTGGATGGTTCAGACCAAGAGAACGTGTATGGCTCGATTCCGCCCGTGATCGTCGCTGTATACGTGACAGGGATTCCAGCTTTAATGACATCGGCATCTGGTGCGCACGTCGCCGTAAGAATCGTCCTTTCCGTATCCGACGGTGCCTGCGGTTTTACGGATGCAACTTCCGCCGTCGGGATCGCCGTGACAGTCGAAGCAGCTTCGCTACTTGCACTAGCTGAGGCACCGCTTCCCGAAGATTGTTGCTGCTGTATGGGTTGGGTTGATGGATGGGTTGTTGTCTGTTTAATTTGCCTCGTCTCAGCTGGCGAAACCGTCTCCGTATCTGCCGAATTTGTTGCGACAATCGCCGATGTCGTTGCAGGTTTTTTCTCTCCGATCGCAACGAGTGGCGTCTTGGAGATTCCTTTCGTGACGACGTATGTACTGCCACCGATTACTATAGTTCCGATGAGTATCGCGATGAGCAAAGGTATCTGTATGAATCCTCGTTGATCTTTCATGTAAGTAGAAAGCCAGCTGGTAATGCTGGCGTGAATATCACTGAGCTCCACGCCAGCAGGCTTGCGCCCATGCCCCTTTCGGGACATGACCCAACGAAGAGTCGCTGAACGTGGAGTTCAGTATCTTCGTTGGGCTTTCCACGACCATGGGAATATTGCTACTCCTGTAGGTCGCCGCTCTTGCGAGCCGATTATTGGGAGAGTGAACCCCCACTATACACCCGAAAGAGTGGGCTCTGCCAAGACCCGCCGTCTGGTGTTGGAGGCTTGCTATTCGACGCGCTCAACGCTGTGGACTTCGAGACATCCTTCACTCATTTCGATTGATGTCTCTTCCCACAGTGTTCCCTCGTAGATATGGGCCTCGATCTTCCTACGAGCTTCCTCTGCGCTATCAGCCTCGAACTCTACCGGAAGCAACTCGGATTCTGAGAGCCATACGCGATACAGGGTCATAGGCTATCTTGCGAACTGGCCGATGGCCTCCGAGGCATCCTCTCTGGTCATCGAGTCGAGTCCGGCTTCCCAGCGTTCGCGCTCGGCCTCGTCCTCCACGTTGAGACTAATGAGCTGTCTCAAATAGGCTTTCTGCTTATCGCTGGCGAGATGCGAGCCTTCGTCCTCTCTCGCTCTGTACGCTCCTCCTAGATCCTTTGGAGTTGCTAGGTCGTGCGTATCGAGGCGGAGAGAGTCCATGACCTTGCAGGCTGAATTGGCTGCGGAAAGAAAACTTGCGTTGAGGCAGATGAAGGCCGTTCTCTCTATCCCGCGATTTATGCGAGTAAGAATGGCCGAGCCATGGCCTTTTCCGACCGGCTTACCGTCTTTGTCCTTCAAGAGGCACTGTACCGCTATGAGTCCCGGTACGTGCCGGAATGTTGCCAGCGTATCCGTATCCTCGGAGAACGTAGCGGTAAATTGGTACGTCCCGCAGAGCTTCTGGATTTCCTTCCGCATCACGTGCTCCGGATCCTGCGTGTCCATCGCTCGCTTCCTCGCAAGCTCTATTGGATGGGGTTGGATCGGTGACAGGGTGCGGCGTTTGAATGTTGTCGTGTTCATGTTGATTGATGTTTCTAATGGTGATTAAGCCCCGCTGATAGGACACCTCGATAGGTGTTCCCATCTCGAATCCCATGTCTTCGAGCGTTGAATTCGCTATCTTGATCATGGGTCTGTCCATCGTGCCGGGATTTCGCACAACGGTTTGGCGTCTGACGGTCATGTCATTTTCTCCACCTGGCGCTTGTGGAAGAGATTCACCGTCTGGCGTATCTTCTTCACAACCTTGTCGTTCTCGTCCTTCACCTCTACGAAGGTGACGGACTTCAGCGCCTTTTGACCTTTCTTAACGACATATCCCTGCGCCAGCCACGACGAGAATGGCATGGCGTCTGTGTGGGGATCGAATTCCTCGGCACACTCTTCGCCCCACCGCGCCTCTATCTGCTCCTTCACCATCTCGTACGTGGTCTCGGAGCCACGATATGGAGACACGAGCACTTCTTTGACTTGCTTCATATACAGGCATGGTTAATACACACGCGCTTCGACAGTGCGCGCAAAGGAAAATGACTCGTGTTGCTATTAATTAATTTCCTTCACCATTTCCAGTTCCTACGAATTGGGGTACCCGGAGTGGTTGTTTGGGTCCCATCTCTGCCATCGCGGTACCATACGTAATGGGTACGTGAGCCAGATTTTCTTAGGACAGGACTTTTGTATGATTTTCTCTATGAGCACTAAACAGCCGCCAGAGATACGTGAGAAAAGAGCGTTGCTTCGAACCGAGAGATATTACAAGCTCCTCACGGAGAAATGCGCCGAGACTGGTCTCGGAATCAGTCGCGATCTTGTGTATCTCGTGCATATGTCCTCATTGCAAGTGATTGGACGGGAACTGAACCAACACGGTGTGGTGAGGATCCCGCACGTGGGAACGATTGCACTAGTTGAGCAGAAAAGCCGCCCCGCATGGTGCGGCAAGATGCGCGTGCGGCTTCCGGCACGCAAGGTAGTAAAAATGATCCCCGACTATCTGCTGCGTCGCATATACAACGCAAAGAAAAATCACGCTTTGTCTGTGTATAGACACACGCGGGACGAGGTTTTTCCTGAATACAGAGACAAATTGCTGTATCCTCACGCGGACGTGCGAAAAAAATAATTGGCGCAATTTCTTCTCGTCGGTTATAGACTTCCCTTTTGGGATACGTTCTTGCCTCGCAGAAAACCGTAGTCTAAGCCGGTGCGGAGTGGCATCGGCAGTTTGATTGTGAATGAGAATGGGATGCGTTTTACGCTCTGACTATGGAGGGAGTGTCGAGCTGCACCCTCGCCGTACCTATAGAAAGTCCCATAGTGGCCCACTATAGCAACATTTTTGGCGCTTGAATACAAGGGATTTGCACGAAAACAATACCAGATTATACTTGCACCGACGCTTCTAGATTGTTGCGGGTGCCGGGAAACCGCCTGTCGACACGATCGATAGGCGTTTATGTTGTAAAGTGTAAAGGTCGATCTTACAAGACCCATCTTCAAACAATCTCTATGAAAAAAGTTGCAGCAGCACTCGCGATTGGATTCATGATGGTCCCGGTTGCGACCTTTGCATCGATAGGACCGGTGCCATCGGTGCGCCCGACGTTCGACATGTTTTCACTTCTCCGATTGGCGATGTCATCCTTCTCATTTCCCGAAATGCCGGAAATGCCGCGGATGCGATAGTCTTTAGGTGAGGAAGGAAGAGAAATTCTTCTTGTACAAAAAACATCCCACATTCCGCGACGGGATGTTTTTTGTTTGTGTCGGTTATCTTTTTTGCAGCCCTGCAAGAATTTCTACTTACCGCGTTCTCCGAGTGTATACACGCGGTCGCACCAGCTGGTGCACACCGGCTCCGCCCTGTTCTCTGCCGGCCCAAACCATACCGTACGGACCGAAAATCCTGCAAACCATAGGATGCCCCATTTCAACTGCGCATTCACGTTGCCGGGGAGAAAACGCACGAGAAGGGGGTGCGTGCCGCTTGTCATGATGATACGCGCGGTTTTGCCACGATACAGACGGTGCCAAAACATCGTTCGCTTGCCGCTCGCCATTTTCATGTAGCGGAAAGCAGAGCCCGGCAGCCACGCCCGGTCAAAAAGACCCTTAAGAAGCGCGGGCATCCCCACCCACCACACCGGATAGATGACTACGAGATGATCCCCCCATGTGATGTTTTCCTGGAATTTTTGAAGGTCGGGCTCGAGCTCCTGGCGCTCCCGATACCCGCGGTGCAAGATGGGGTCAAATTGCATCTCGCCGATATTCATCCGCCGTACCTCGTGCCCACCCGCCCGCGCTCCCGCCTCGTATGAATCGGCGAGTCTCCCGCACATACCGCTTTTGTCCGGGTGCCCGAGAAGCACGAATATCTTTTTCGCAGCCATGTGATTTTAATGATGCTCCCGCTCAAGCCTCGCCTGTTCTGCCTTCTCAAACTCATCGTCGAATTCATCGAGCGTTTCCCGCTTGCCGATCTGTCGGAGCAGGAAGGCACGTACCGTTTTCATACTGAAATAAAACGCGAAGAGGAAGACGACAGCGATGACGAGGCGCAGCATGAGCGCTATCGGATTGAGCGTGTCATATTCGAAAATGCCCCACGTGGCATAGATGATCGTACCCGCACCGGATAGAACCGCACTTCCTATCGAGACCCATGAGCTGCGAGGATTGGTGAGAGCGGCGAAACAGGCCGCGACCAGTGCACCGACGATAATAAAAGGAAATTCGATCTGCAAATTATCGCCATACAGAGGTGACGTAACGAGCATCAGTGCGGCGGCGCCCAAAAGGAGCATCCGCACGGCATCACCATAATAGTGCGGGACGGAGGGCCACCAGAGCTTGGTAATGGTCGGGTTGGGTGAATAGAGCTCGATAACTTCCTCATTCGTGAGATCTTTCTCATTGTGACGAGGGTCCGACATACCCCAATGATGCCACGTCAGCGGATTCCCGCAATAGCCAGAACTGCCTGTGTGTCATCGTTTTTTGATATCGAAATCAAGCGCATGAGCTTGCATTTCTCGCACCGATGAGTAATCCGATACTTCGGCGTTGTGCCTTCGATCCGGATCGGCTCCATCATCCCGCCACACACCGCAGCTCTATCCCCTGGCTCTACATCCACGTGCTTGCTCCAGAGACAGTGCGGGCAGTGGTTGGTGTATCCATCGCCCGTAACAAGGGCACCACAATGTTCGCACACAAAGTCTTCTATCGTTCTTTTAAAACTCATACGTCTCCTGCAACTAACGTACAAAAGTGGCCGCGGTCCGCTGAATTGTCTGGCCAGACACTGCGGTGCACGTAAGCGTAAAGACAAGTGACCCGACCGGCGTTGATTGGCTTGTGGGTATGATGCTCGAGCCTTCGTTTTTCAACGCTATCACGTTCGTGCCCATGCGCAGCGCGCACGGAATGTCAGCGCTCATGCCGACCGAAGACCATGCGACCGTGATCGGATTTCCCCGCGGGACTTCTTTTGGCTGCGTGATAATGGTCGCGATCGCCGAAGAGGAGGTCGGCGTGGAGGTCCCGAGAGCCTGCTGCAATTGTTGTGCTACGGATGAAGATCCATTCGGGTTTTGAGTTTGTTGGAGCTGCTGCGATATCTGTGTGTAGGAGGACGGCTGTGTACTGGGACTCGCTATGGAGGCCGATGAGCCTGTAGTGGGGGCGGGTGAGGTCTGTGCGAATGGACTCCCGTAGCCTATCGTCGCCGGTGCGGGCGCGGCAGCAGGACCCACGCTAAACATAGAGCCAAATTGGGTCCCTCCGCCGGTGCCATACATCGTCCGCGGGATGTAACCGGGCGTGCCCGCCGGAAGCGGCTCATTGCCGAACGCTATTTGCAGGCCTTTTTGCAACTGCTCCGGCGTATAGATCACGCCGCGACCGTTCTCAAAACGCGACGACGCCATCATGATAGCCGCGATCTGCTCTGTGTTGCGCGGATCTATCGTTTGATTCATTGGAATACCTGTCTGTGCCGAGATGAACGCAGCATACGGCGCACACTGCGACTTATTCGCCGTATAGCCGCCGCAAAATGCGCCCAGAATCGTGTTGTTGCCCGTCCCGAAATATCTCGGACTTGTCATAAGCAGATTCGCTTGCGCCGCGATGCCGCCCTCTACGGTGTCGTAACAGGTCGTGTTGTTGGGCAGACCGCACGGTCGCCCGCCGTACTTTGTCTGCCATGAAGTAAAGGTAAGCGCCCCGGGGTTGTTCGCTGCACACGTGAGTAAATTCGGATTCGGCAGGCTACACGCGTAGCCGCAACCGCCCATTCCCTGCTGGCTGCACATCGGCGCGACCGAGGCAGCGATATCCGGTTGATTCGGCGCGTCAGGGTTTTGGGGGTCGCCAAATGTATCCGGCACCCCGCTCTGTACACGTGCAAGTTCTTCTTCAGTGAAGATTGCTGCGTAACGTTTCGGATCGAGTCGTACTGTGTCTGTCAGGTCTTCATTGAGCTTGAGGCCAAGGTCGCTCGCAACCTGTTTTGCTTCATCCGTGTCTGAGGTACTGACAAATTTCTGCAGTTGCGCTTGTACATCGGCCGCCTTGTCCGCATCACTCACTTTGGCATTCGCGTCCGTCTCGGAGACTCCGTAACTTCGGAGTATTTGCGAGAGCTGCCCCCTGCCATCCTCGGTCGAAACGTCTATTCCTGCAATTCGATCCGCAATCACCGCCTGCGTCGCAAAGCTCTTTGCTTGCCCTGCGGTCGCAAATCCTGTGGTGGAGGCGGATGTGTCGCATCTCGATTTTGTGGGAAGCGTCTTTTGCTGCAACCCTGTGATCTTAATGTTCACCCTAGGCGGAGTCATTCCCTCCTCGCAGCCTCTATCATATTTTTTTGCGGTCTCGGGCGTGGGAGTATCGGTGCCACATTTGTTTGTCGCCCTCACAACGATCGAGATCCCGGTGGCCCGTACGTCAAAGAGGATGCTTTCATCGTAGCACGCGGTCGGACACATCACCACATTTTGCATGTGAGCCTCTATTTCGTCGGAATCGGAGGAGAGGCTAAACGTCTTGGTACTAGACGGGTCTTTTACGTTTTTCATAAAGCACTTTGGCTTAGCGACCTCCACACCAAATGCAGTAGAGGGAATGATGAAAAGTGCTGCAATAAAAAATACGGCTGCCGATCGCATTGCGTCCATTGTACCCCGTCAGTGAGATTTGCCTTAAGCGGGCAATCCCCAACGTGGGTATGCAACAATAAAGTATGGGGCTTTGTTCGGGACAGCTTTCATATCCCGCCGCACCAAGACGGCATGCCGCTTGGTGCAAAGGCAAATTCTACTGCGGGGCTAGCCGCCTATAATATCAAAGCAAGACGACGACGCGGCTGCCGGAGCATTCGAGCACGCCACTTTCAATTTCAAATTGTTTCGACTCTCCTCCCCCTTCCCGCACGGTGATAGTCCCCGGCTTCAACGTCGTTACGATGGGCTCGTGGTGCGCGAGGATGGTGAATTCGCCCGCGGTGCCGGGAAGTGTCGCGGAGACGGCCGCGCCGTCATATCGCGTCTCGCCGACGCTCGCTATCGTGAGATGGAATGTGTTTTGGTGGGCCATGACTACGCGGCTTTCACCTCATCAACTCCCCCTTTCATGTAAAACGCCTGTTCATTTTGCGTATCGTGCTTGCCGTCGAGAATTTCCGCGAAGCCCCGGACCGTCTCTGCGAGGGTGACGTACTTGCCTTTCGCACCCGTAAATGCCTCGGCAACCGCAAACGGCTGTGAGAGGAAGCGTTGAATCTTGCGCGCGCGGTAGACAAGCTTTTTGTCGTCTTCCGAGAGCTCTTCGATACCGAGAATCGCGATGATATCTTGCAGGTCTTTGTAGCGCTGCAGCACGCGGCGTGTCTCGTTGGCGACACGGTAGTGTTCCTCGCCGACGATCTCGGGCGTAAGCGCGGTCGAACCGGACTCCAGCGGGTCAATTGCCGGATAGATACCGAGAGACGCGAGCGCGCGGGAAAGCACGATGGTGGAATCGAGGTGGGAGAAGGTGGTCGCCGGTGCGGGATCGGTAAGGTCGTCGGCGGGCACGTAGATGGCCTGCACGGATGTGATGGAGCCTTCGGTCGTCGAGGTGATGCGTTCCTGCAAGAGACCCATCTCATTCGCAAGGGTCGGCTGGTAGCCCACCGCCGAAGGCACGCGACCGAGAAGCGAAGAGACTTCAGAGCCTGCTTGTACGAAACGAAATACGTTGTCCATGAAAAAGAGTACGTCTTTGCCGCCCTCATCGCGGAACGCTTCTGCCATCGTGAGACCCGAAAGCGCGACGCGTGCGCGTGCGCCCGGCACTTCATTCATCTGCCCGAAGACCAGCGCTGTCTTCTCCAAGACGCCCGAATCTTTCATTTCGTGATAGAGGTCGTTGCCTTCGCGCACGCGCTCACCGACTCCGGCAAAGACAGAATATCCGCCGTGCTCGGATGCGACGTTGTGGATGAGCTCCTGAATGAGGACGGTCTTGCCGACGCCAGCGCCTCCGAAAAGTCCGACTTTGCCACCTTTGATGAACGGCGCCAAAAGGTCAACCGCCTTGATGCCCGTTTCAAAAAGTTCTGCTTTGGTGCTCTGACGGACGAAAGCTGGCGGGTCACGGTGTATCGGGAGCCGCTGGGCATTCTTTGGGACGTCTTCGATACCGTCGATTGGTTGGCCGATCACGTTGAACATCCTCCCGAGCGCGACTTGTCCGACAGGTACCGAGATGGGTGCCCCCGTGTCGGTGACCTCCGCTTCGCGCGCGAGTCCGGCCGTATCCTGCATCGCGATGCAGCGCACGCGGTTGAGGCCAAGGTGTTGGACGACCTCAAGCGTCAGCGTCTCTTTGCCGTGTTTGACGTGGAGCGCATTTTTGATGGATGGGAGGCCATCATCGAATCGCGCGTCGATAACCGGTCCGATGATCTGTGTGATAGTGCCTTTGGACATACAAGATGTGAGAATAATACTAGACTAAACGAATTCGGCAAGGAGGATATCTCGAGCTTTTTTGAGTGCACGACCTCTATGGCTCACTGAATTACGGACATCGGTCTCCACTTCCGAGAGCGTCTGCCCGAGCTCATCCGAGAAAAACAGGGGGCCGAAACCGAAGCTTTTGTTGCCTCGATACTCCCTTAAGATCTTGCCTCGACACTCCCCCTCCGCGGTGCGTACCACATCGGCCGTGGGGTCATAGATCGCAGCGACAGTACAAAAACGAGCGGTCCGCTTTTCATTGGGAACATCCTGCAGCTCGCGCAGTAATTTCTGATTCCTATCGTCATCACTCCCCTCCGCGTATCTGGCAGTCTTGACTCCCGGTCCTCCGCCAAGCACATCTACCTCAAGCCCCGTATCTTCTGCGATGGTCAATTTGCCCGTTCGTACTCCGTATGTCCTTGCTTTCAATATTGCATTCCCTTCCAGTGTTGCTTCCGTTTCTTCGACATCCCCACCCACGTTGACGTCTGCAAGAGTTAAGATCTGAAACGGTACACCGCGAAGTACTTCCAGTATTTCAGCGAGCTTACCCTTATTGCTCGTCGCCACTAAAAGCTCGCGCATGAATTACTCTGGAAGTCTGTCGGCCAAATCTTTTTCGAATTCTTTCATTATTTCGGGTACGTGCATATTCTTTTCAGCAAGTTTTTCTTCCAACATGTCGTGTGCGAGATTAGACAGCTGTAATAGCTCGTCTTCACCAGAAGCTGCTCTGCTATAACGTTCAAAAGCTTGCTTGATGGCATTACCCGCATTCAACATCAAATCACTCGGGATGCTGTATTTATCCATAATATGGACTAATGACTCTTTAACAGCATCAAGAACCTCAGATTTTGTACTTAAATCTGCGTTCAGTTTTTTCTCAAAAGCCTCTTCCGGAGATTCATGCATTGGAGATTCAAACATATAGTTATTTCATCGCCTCGATGCCGCTTGTGATTTCCGAGACTTCTCGCGTGATGGCGGCTTGGCGCACTCTGTTGAACTTACGCGTGAGATTGCCCGCCATTTCTTTCGCTTTGTCGGTGGCGCTTTTCATCGCGACCATGCGCGCTGAGTGTTCCGACGCTTTGTTCTCCAAAAGCGCATGGAATATCGCGATGTTGAGGAGTTTGGGCAAAAGGATTGATAAGACGGCGTCTGCGTCGGGCTCGACAGTATATGCAGCGGGTTTTGCGGTGATTTCTGCCGACGTCTGCGGGGAATATTTACCGCGCGCGGGTCGAATGCCTTTCACTATCTCCTGCATCCCTTCGGTTGTAATTGGAATTATCTGCCTCACCGTCGGCTCCTGTTCAAATGTCGAGAGGAAGTTTTGATAGGCGATGATACATGCGCCTATCTCCCCCGCCGCGTGCCATGCGAGAACTTTGTCAGTCACCATGCGTATCTCGGATTCGGAGACGCCGTCGGCGACGTTCTCAAGCTTTTCGCGCACATCGTACGCTCGATTCGCAAAGTAATCTCCGCCGCGTCGTCCGATTGCGACCATGACAACGTTGTTCTTATCAAGATTTCTTTTCAACAACTCAGCTTCCACCTTGCGTATAACACCGCTGTTGAGCGAGCCTGCCAAACCCTTATCGCTCGTGACAATAACAACGCATGTCTTCATGTTGGGTTTCGTAAACCCAACATCTCCCATGAGTGGATGGCGGGCGATATCCGCGGTGCCCGAGAGCCGCTCGAGGACCGAAAGCGCGGCCGCGGCGTAGGAGCGGCCGGAGAGCGCGCGTTCCTGCCCCTTGCGCATCTTTACAGCAGAGACCGCCTCCATGGCGTGTGTGACCGTCCCCGTCTTCTTGTACGACAGTATTTTGAGCTTGATATTTTTAAGCGAGGCCATGTTAGATTCTGTTACGAGCGAAGTGAGTTAGAAAATCTTACATCCTGAGCGAAGTCGAAGGATAGCTAATCCGTCGCGAACAACTCTTTGTGCGCAAGTTGGAATTCTTCCATCGCCTTGTTCAGTGCTTTTTTCGTGTCATCCGAGAGTTGGCCCGATTTCTTTATCTCCGCGAGAGTTTTCGCATGTTGGCCATCGAGGTACTCGGCGAGCTGTGCTTCGACTGCTGTGACCTTATTCACGGCTACGTCTGCAAAGAATTTATTCCCCGCTGCGTAGAGTATCGCGACCTGCATCTCCACGGGAATCGGAGCACCGTTCTTCTGCTTCAGCACCTCTACCATGCGCACTCCCGAAGCAATGCGATCTGCGGTCACTTTGTCGAGGTCTTGCGCGAATTGCATAAAGGCTTCAAGCTCACGGAATTGTGCAAGCTCGAGCTTGAGACCGCCGGCGACCGATTTCATCGCTTTGGTCTGCGCGCTGGAGCCCACACGCGATACTGAGATACCCACGTCGATGGCGGGGCGCACGCCTTTGTTGAAAAGCTCGGCGATAAGAAATATCTGGCCATCGGTGATGGAGATAACGTTGGTCGGAATGTATGCGGAGACGTCGCCTTCTTGCGTCTCGATGATGGGAAGCGCGGTGATCGAGCCGCCGCCTTTTTCTTCATTGAGACGACATGCGCGCTCGAGAAGGCGTGAGTGGAGGTAGAAGATGTCTCCCGGATACGCTTCGCGGCCCGGCGGACGGCGCAAGAGGAGCGAGAGCTCGCGGTACGCGACTGCTTGTTTGGAAAGATCGTCGTAGATGATGAGCACATCGCGGCCGGCCTCCATAAAGTACTCGCCGATCGCAACACCCGAAAATGGTGCTAAGAATTGGAGTGCAGCGGGAGCTGATGCAGGCGCATCGACGACTATCGTGTACTCGAGTGCGCGCTCGCGGCGGAGCTGCTCGACGATGCGTGCAGTTTTCGATTCTTTCTGACCAATAGCGACGTAAATACAAATCGGGCGCTTTTCTTTCGGCTCATTGCGCTGGTTGATTATCGTGTCTATCGCGACGGTCGTCTTGCCGATGGAGCGGTCGCCGATGATAAGCTCGCGCTGACCGCGGCCGATCGGGATCATCGAATCGATCGCTTTGATGCCGGTCTGAAGAGGCACCGTGACAGATTTACGATCGATAACGCCTGCGGCCTGCCGCTCGACAGGCATCATCGTCGTGTTCTTGAAAGGTCCTTTGCCATCGATAGGCTCGCCCAAAGCGTTCACCACACGTCCGAGCAATTCTTCGCCGGATGGTACTGAGAGGATTTTTCCTGTCGATTTCACGGTCATTCCTTCGGAGACGCGCGAGGTGTCACCAAGAATAGTCGCGCGGACGCCGTCTTCTTCGAGGTTTAAGATGAGCCCGTAGAGCTCGCGCTGGGCTCCGAGTGAGTCTGCCAATTTCTTTCCCTTCCCCTCTTCAAAGATGATGATCTCGCTCATCACGGCCTTCGACAGGCCGTCTATTGCAACGACCCCGTCGCCCACCGCCGTCACGCGCCCTACGTGCGCGCTCTCATGCGAAGGCGTGAATTTCTCTATCTCTTTTACTATTTTTTGAACTACAGAAGAATCCATATGATTTTATTTATAGTGAGCGTGTCGAACTATGCGATCGAACGATTATATATCGAAAGTAGGTCTTTCTTCCAGCTCGCGTCAACGAGTCGCCCGCGACCTTCCAGTCTCCAGCCGCCGACAAGGCTCTCGTCGACGTTGAGTGCAACCTCATCTGCCTTGACACTCATCTCTTTGAGAATATCTTTGATTGCCTTGAGTCCAAGCTTCTCATCCTTTTTCTGCGCAACGGAAAGCACAATGCCGCTGCGCGCTTGATCTCGTGCGGCAATGCGGGCAAAGGCGCGGGCAATGCGTGGCATGAGGGCGGTGCGTCCGCGGAGCGCGAGCACTTCGTGGAGCGCGCTCAGAGCCTTCTTCGGCGCTGTGCCGCTTTGTATCATCTGCCAAAGTGCTTGTGCGTATGCGGTTTCCATAATTATTTATAGTGAACGTAGTCGAACTATGCGGATTTTTCGCGGAGGATCTTTTCTGCGGCAAGCATAGCGGCACGCGCGATCTCCCGCTCACTCTCTTTGAGCGCCTGTCTTTTGCCTTCTTCGGCGCGCTCTGAAGCTTCTTTCAGTGTCGCGGCGGCGCGCGCTTCGGCAGCTTTCTGTATCTCGGCGCCCTTCACATCGGCACTGCTGCGCGCTGAAGCAAGCATCGCTTCCGCTTCCCGCGCGGCGCCTCCCACAATTCCCTCGCTTTTTACCTTTGCATCAGCGAGTTTTTTCTCTGCTGCCTCGGCGGTCTTCACACCTTCGGCGATTTTCTTCTGCCTGTCGTCAATGAGTTTGAGGAGGGGTGTGTAGAGAAAGTACCAAAGAGCGTAGAGGAGCACGCCAAAATTGAGCGCCTGCACGAGAAGCAGTTGCCAATTGATTCCAAAAGCTGCGAATAGCTCGCTCATGGTGAAAGCCGAAGTTCACCGTTTAGGTGAACTTAATAATAAATCCTATTACGAGTGCGAAGATCGCGAGCGCGTCCGTTACTGCAATACCGATAAACATGGTCGTCTGGATCTTCCCTGCTGCTTCCGGATTACGGCCGATCGCTGCAAGCGCTTGGCCAATGAGAATGCCCAAACCGATGCCTGGGCCCATCACGCCGAAACCGACCGCGATCGCCATTCCGAGTGTCTTTGCTACTTCAATATCCATAATGTTGGACAGTTACTTCGAATAATTAATAACAATTATGAAGCCATACTAGCATGTTTCTTAAATATTCCACGGCTTGACAAATGGGGATAAAACAGGTTTCCTTGTCCGACGAAGCTCGTGGAGCTTCACAGATCTTACAGGGAGGACGTGGTATGACGATTGCGCTGTACTGGTATGAGGCACGCGAGTGGCAAAAGCTGAGGGCCGGCGACGGCGTCTATATCGACAACGGCGAGGTAGGCTTCTACCTCGGGGACGACCACTACGAATTCAGTGAGAACTGGCCTGACCACACGCGACCGCTGAAGGTGCCGCCGAGCCAGTATCAGAATATGGCAAGGTTGCTCGCCGCAATAGCGGGTTTCCGCGCAGTGAAGGTGCGGGGCGGCCATCGCTATGCAAAGTACGAATTCCGCCCACTATCGAAACGCTAGAGGCAATGCCTCTAGGAGAGGCCCCGCGGCGTTCGCGGGGCTTTCGTTTTAATGCGCCTCTTCGCCGTGGGGTTCGGCTATAGCGAGCTTGATAAAGAAGAGCGTGAGGAGCGCAAATATGGCGGCTTGGAGGAAGCCGATGAATATTTCGAACATCATCAGCGGCACGGGAAGAAGATAGGGCGCAAAGAAGATGGCGACCGCGATGATTATCTCGCCAGCGAGGATGTTGCCAAAAAGCCGGAACGAAAGCGAGATGACGCGGACAAGTTCTCCGATGAGCTCGATCAAGCCGACGGCAAACCCTATGGGATTCTTGATGGGATTTTGAATGAATTTGCTGCTGTATTTCCAAAACCCTATTGCGAGAATGCCTGTGATCTCGATGACGAAAAATGAGACGAGAGCGAGCACGAGCGGGACCGTGAGATCGGTATTCGGCGCGCGCAAAAGCGGATGGTCGTGATACGTGATGGAGCCAATGCCGGGCAGGAAGTGCAGCATGTTCCCCACGAAAATAAAAAGAAATATGGTCAGGAGAAGTGGCAAAAATTTGCGTGCCATTTCCTTGCTCTCTAGTGTCTCGGCGACGTAGTCATAGACGAACGAGACCATCGTCTCCATGAAGGTCTGAAATTTATCGGGTATCATCGCAAGCCGGCCGCGGACGATGAATGCTACTGCGACAAGGATACCGATAACGACCCAGCTCGTGATGAGCGTGTTGGTGATGGGAATGCCCATAAATTCGCCGAGTTTTTCAGCTGCAATGGCGACGTGAATACCCTGTTCCATTGTCGCGATTCTAGCACAATTTAGCCCTGTATGAAGCGTTTGATGTGCGCCGCAACCGCCTTCTCTGCACCCTTAAAACTATGACCGACTCTCGGCACAACGACAGCACGCCCTTTCCGCAGATGTTTTTCAAACCACGCAGCGATTTGCCGCGCCGGTATATCAGAAAATTCTTCCTTTTCCGCAAGCATGACGAGTATCGGCATGCGGACTGATTGGAGAGTTCGCGGACTTCTCGAAGTATCCCAGTACGTGAATATTTCCTCGGCACTGTTCCCTGAATACAAGCTCAAGAACCGTTGCGCATCCGCTATCCACGGCCAGCGCCAGACACTTTCTGGCAACATAACACCCCCCTTTCCTTTTTTGGCATACGCCCGAGCCTGATCTGCGCCTTTTTTGATGGCCTTCTTTCCCTGCGCTACCAGCTCGGCATAGTAATCGCTCATCGGGCCGAGGATGACGACCCCTTTAACGCCTCTGCCTTTCTTAGATGCCCAATACACTGCCTTTTGGCAACCGGTCGAGTGACCGGCAAGATAGATACTTTTTGCACCTTGTTTTTTTGCAAAATTGATGGCTCCTTGGATATCGTCGACGCAATCAGTAAACACTTCATGCACCGCACCCGCTTTGACGTACGTGCCGTTCGTCCGCCTCACACTCGCGATTTTGTCGTGGCCGCGATTGTTGAACATGACGACAGCCGTCTCTTTGTCCACAAGCTGGTCAACGATCCCAAGTTTACTGAACATCGAACTCCCGAGCCCATGCACCCAGACGATGACCCGTTTCGGTTTCTTTGAGCCAAACCACAGCCCATTCAAAACAAATTTCTTCGGCGTAACGATTTCGATTTGAAAACACGGACGCATACTCACGTCCCCTCTTGCCAACTGGCCAAATATTTCTTTTGCTCATCACTTAATTCGTCAATCGTAGTCCCCATCGAGGAAAGCTTGAGTTGTGCTATGCGCTGCTCCATCTCTACCGGAATGTCATAGACGCCTGCCGCAAGTGGTGTTTTCTGCGTCGCCATCCATGCGCTTCCCAAGGCCTGTGTCGCGAAACTCATATCCATGACGCTTGCAGGGTGGCCTTCCGCCGCCGCGAGATTCACGAGACGGCCTTCAGCCAAAACGTAAATACGTTTTGGCTGCCCTGAGCCTGTCGAAGGGCTGACCATGTACTCCTCCACATTCTCCCGCACAACCTTCGGAGCACTAGATATTTTTTTCAGGTCGTCCAGATTGATCTCCACATCAAAGTGCCCCGCGTTGCAGACGATGGCGCCGTCTTTCATCACCTTGAAATGTCGCTCCACGAGCACGTTGATGTTGCCCGTCACCGTGCAGAAGATGTCGCCTACCGTCGCGGCATTGTCCATCGTGGTCACGTAGAAACCGTCCATCGCGGCTTCGAGCGCCTTTATCGGGTCAATCTCGGTCACGACGACGCCCGCGCCCATGCCTTTGGCACGCATGGCGAGGCCTTTGCCACACCAGCCGTAGCCGGCGACTACGAAGGTCTTCCCCGCGAGCAAGACATCGGTCGCGCGGATGATACCGTCGAGCGTGGACTGACCCGTGCCGTATCGGTTGTCGAAAAGATTTTTGGTCTTTGCGTCATTCACCGCGACGATGGGCATCTTGAGAGCACCGGCTTTGTGCATAGCGCGAAGTCGAATGACGCCGGTCGTTGTCTCTTCGGTGCCGCCAAGAATATTCGGCAAGAGTTCCGGATGACTCTGGTGAATAGTCGTCACGAGGTCCGCCCCATCATCCATCGTAAGTACCGGCTTCTGCGCGATGAGCGCTTCGATATGTTTGAAAAATACTTCCTTACTCTCCCCCTTTATCGCAAATGTCGGGATACCATACTCTTGTACCAAACTCGCCGCGACATCATCCTGCGTTGAGAGTGGGTTTGATGCCGCCAGAAAAACGTTCGCTCCGCCCGCCTTCAGCGTCCGGACCAGATTGGCAGTCTCTGCGGTGACGTGAAGAACCGCAGCAAGCGTTTTACCTTTGAACGGTTGTTCTTTTTCGAATTGGGCGCGCACACTTCGCAAGACGGGCATATCGCGCTCGGCCCACTCGATGCGTCGCTTGCCCTCGCCCGCTAAGCTGATGTCTTTGACGTCGTGTTCCATTAGGCCTCAGTATATACGTTTCAGAGGGAGAGTTCCAGACCGTACGTCTTTTTATATCGAGCCTTCGCATCTTCGACGGTGAAGCGATGCGTTTGCGTCCCATAGTTCTCGACTACGTATGCAGCCACCACACTCGCGAGCCGCGCACATGATTCGGCAGGAAAATTCTTGATCATGCCCTTGATGTATCCCGCACGATACGCATCGCCCGCGCCTGTCGGATCCACCAGTGCCTGCGCCGGGCATGCTTCGACGTGCATCGTGCCGTCTGCGGTAATTATGTCCGAGCCTTTCGCCCCGTAGGTGACGACTATCGTGGGGACCTTTTCCAGCATCTCCTCTTGTGTCCACCCTGTCTTTTGTTTGATGAGCTCAAATTCGTAGTCGCTGCCAAAAAGCACGTGCGCACCCGAGATCCCGTCTTTCAACATGTCCGCCGAAAGGGTCGGGATCTGTTGCGCGGGGTCATACAGGTAGCGAAAGCCGTGTTTTCGATAATGCGCAGGCAACGTCTGCATATCTGGCACACAGCCGGGGGCGATTATGGCGAGCGAGCGCCCTTCGGTCTCGACAGGCGTATCATACGCGGTGCCACCTGCGCCCTGGTGAAAAGCTGCTATTTGATTGTCGGCCTTGTCGGTGAGAATAAAAGCGGTTGCGGTAGTGACTTGCTCGAGAGTTTTGATCGATATCGGATTGATCCCTGCCAAGACGAGATGCGAGCGGTAGGTATCGAAATCATTGCCTGCCGTCGCGATGATCTCTGGTTCTTCCCCGAGAAGCGCGAGGTTGTAGGCGATGTTGCCCGCCGTGCCGCCGAATTGGACGGAGAGCGACTCGACTTGAAAACTCAAATTGATGCTGTGCAATTTCTCCGGCACAAAATGCTCGGCAAAAAGCCCCGCAAAATCCATGATGCGATCGTACGCGATGGAGCCGGAGACGATTACCTTGGCCATGGCTGGGATTATACACCCTGCGCATTTACTGCGGACGGACAGTGAACGACGTTATCTCGATCCCCTTTTCTCCTGAAGTCTTGTAGGTGAAATCCGCGACGAGCGCGATGTGGCCGTCTTCGTAGTGTACGACGCCCTTACCACCTGTAGTTTGGATATCCGTCACATAAAATTTCCCACCGAGCACTTCTTTTTCCGGTGACAGGTCTGAAATATTTTGTGATATATACGATTCAACCCTCATCACTCTTCCGCTCCCGTTTGGTGTTTCTGCGCGTGGATACACATATAGAAGCGTCAGAAAAGTCAACGTAATGAGGGCGAATACGGCGACAATCAGGTATTGATTCCTATTCATGCAGACATGATACCGAGTATAATCCGCTAACTATTGGAGAGGTTGGGTGAGCTAATCTGCGCATCCCGCGTCGAAAGGTAGGCCGGGATTATTAGCCCCAAGAGTCCCCCACCGAGTGCTGCGAGCAGTGCGGTGAGGAGGACGAGGAGGATAGGTCCGAAGTTGCTCAATATTTTTTTATCTTTGGCTATCATGACTGCCAAAAAAGTGCTGCTGAAAAAGGCTATTACGGCGCCTATTTTCACCCCAAGAGCATAGCCTTCCTCAAATGTGCTTGCGTCTGTTTGTGTCAGGCTTGAGGCAACGAGGCTCGCGACTATCGACACTAGTAAGAGAACTGCAAACCATGCGATATAAAAGCCGATGGCTTCCTTCACGCTTCGCTTATAAGAGAAGTTCGCCAAGTTTTTAAACATACCTGCATGGTCTCACATACTTTGGCGAGGAACAGCGACGATGGGGAAAACTCCGCTATATGACCCCCTAAAGGGACTGCGATTTGTGGCCACGCTGGCGTGGACAAATCGGGAGCCTACCGGGAATCGCCTCTCGCGTTGGTACGCTCGAAACCTTCGGGCTCTCTTCGAGCCCTGCGGCCCGCGGTTCGATTCCGGACGCACTGTAATAGCTTGCAACGCTCAGGCTCGAAAATTGTCTCTGCAATTTTTGACCCTACCGGGAATCGAACCCGGCTTCCAAGCTTGAGAAGCTTGTGTCCTAACCGATAGACGATAGGGCCTTACTGCAAGATTGTATTGTAAATCAGCAAAAAACGGAAGCGCCTTAGCATCACACCTCAAATCAATCCAATTGATTTGAGGTGTGTTCGAAAGGGGTCGGGAAAACTACAGTTTTCCCGTGTCGGAGAGCAGCGAGCGAAGCGAATGTTGAGAACCGAGGGTTCTCAAAAGATAGTGGCATTCCGTCAGTGCGAAATGCCACTATCTGTCTGGTGGCAAAGCGTAGTAGTTGATGAGATATTTGGTGAGGTTGGAAAACGGCTGCGAAAGTGTCGCCGAGGAAAATTCCTGACCTTTCGGCTCGAGCGCAAAGAGGAAGATGATGAACTTGGGATCGCGTGCCGGAAAGTAGCCGAAGAAAGAGTGCAGGATGCGATCGGTATAGTATCCGCCGCCGCCGGGGATGGCGATCTGTGCGGTGCCAGTCTTCGCTGCTATCGAGTAGTGTTCTTGCTTAAGTTTGCCGCCGATGAGCGCCGTGTCGTAGCTCTCTACAAGCATTGTAGTAACCGCATCGGTCGAACTTGCGCTCAAGACCTGCGGACCCTTGCCTGGGTCTATAGACCGTGTGATGCCGTTGGGAAATTTGATCGCTTTCACCACATGCGGATTGGGAAGCACTCCCCCGTTTGCGAGGGCGGAAAGCGCGCGGGTCATCGCGATCGGAGAGACCGATATCCCCTGCCCGAAGGATGCGCTGGCATAATCAATGTCGTAGCCATTTATGATCGGGCCGATCTGACCTACCGCCTCGCTCGGCAGATCGATACCCGTCTTTTTGCCAAGCTCGAGACTCTGCACGTATTCCCCAAAAACGCTGTGACCCATTTTGTCGACGACGAAGGACGCGCCCGTGTTGAGCGATTGATTCAAGACGATCTGCATGCTCACCACTCCGTGCGCTTTTTTATCGGAATTGCAGACCCGCTTCCCGCTTTTTTCGATACAGCCGGTATCCCGGTAAGTGGTAGAAGGCGTCACCGCGCCTTTGTCGATACCTGCCGCCATGGTGAGCGGTTTCATAATGGAACCCATTTCAAAGGTACTTTCCACAAGCGCGTTGCGAAATACCGCAGGGCTCGCCACTGTGTTGTACGTGTTGGGGTCATACGCGGGGCGACCGGCCATCGCGATGATCTCGCCCGTGCGGGGGTCCATGACGATGCCGCCGGAGATCTTTGGCGAATAGCTCCTCATGACGCCATCGAGCGTCTCCTCGAGTGTGCGCTCCACCGACGGCTCGATGGAGGTAATGATAGAACCTTGATGACCGGTGGGATCCGAAGAAACGGCAGCCTGCAAATTGGTGAAAATCTCGGCAAACGGATTGATGCTCATGCCGTCTTGTTTCTGGATGAGTGTATCCTGCCAACTTTTCTCAAGGCCGTAGACACCGACTCGCTTGTCGCCCTGATAGCCGACAAACCCGATCGCCTGTGCGGCAAGCTCGCGTGCCGGATAGAATCGCCATTGATCTTGCACCAAGAGAAGACCGGGGACCTTGAGCGGCCGGATCTTTTTTGCAGCATCGTCGGGCACGCGGAAAGCGATCTCCTCATACGGATCGCCTTTTTTCGCTGCGCTCGCGAAAAAGCGCTCTCGATCGATGGGGGTGAACGCGTTGAGCTGCTCGTATACGGTAGCCGCGTCGGAGATCTGATCGGGCTTGATCGCGATGCGCCATCCCGTCTGCATTACCGCAGCCGATACAAGCTCTCCGTCTTTTGTGGTGAAGTAGATCGAGCCGCGGCTCGCGGTATCCGGATCGGGCTTCACATAGTGAGCACTCGCCCGCTCGCGATACTCGCTCCCATGGACGATCTGTACAAAATAGAGCCGCACCACAAAGAGAAGTGCGACAAGCACGAAAAATCCGCAAAGGATCCGTGTGCGGAGGACAAAGCGGGCTCTCATATCCGCAGGTAGGGCTGACTAGATCTCATTACGGACAATTGTAGCAGCTCCGACATTGCCCGGTCGATAGACGTATGCCTGATGCGTAATCGGGGAAAGACCGAGCGCCGGCCCCGATTGAGGTGAGATAGCTTTGGTGAGCTCAAAATAATTCTGCTCCAGCCCTCCGATAGAGCCTTGGATGACCGATACCTGCGTGAGTGCCTCTTTGCGGGCGATGACATTCAAAATAGATGCCGAGACGAAATACAAATAGCCGCAAAAGATCACTACGAGCGCTGCTCCGAGTAGGCGAAGCCCCATATGCTCCCACGGGTGAGCAACCGAGAGCGAGGCCCCGCGGCGTGCGGATGAGAAATCAAATTTCCCCTGAAATATCGAGGGGGCGTATCTGCTTATTTTGTGTATTCTGGTTCTCATAGTACTTATTTTCAAAGTTTCTGTATCACACGAAGTTTTGCGCTGCGGGCACGCGGATTTTGAGCGATTTCTCCGGAAGACGCTGCGATAGGCTTCTTATTCACTCGCTTTCCCTCGCCCGCTTCCTCCCAGTGTCTGAAGAGCTGCTTTACGAGCCTGTCTTCGATCG
>MFLH01000011.1:0-1307 GCA_001781275.1 Candidatus Kaiserbacteria bacterium RIFCSPHIGHO2_02_FULL_54_11b
AGTTGGCTCGGGAGGTTGGGGAAGCGGTGGCCAAGTCCGACTTTCTTCAGCGCCCCCTCGGCATGCTGGATGGCATCCGCGCGTGAGTACTTTTCCATCAAAAGTGGCAACACCACATTCTCGAGTGCGGTAAGCTCCGGCAAAAGAGCGTAATCCTGGAATACATAACCGAATTTGAAGAGGCGCATGCGGATCTTCTCGCGATCAGACATCTCTGACGTCGCCTGGCCCTCGATGATCACTTCACCGCTTGTCGGATCATCGAGCAGGCTCATTTGATACATGAGCGTGGATTTGCCTGCGCCGCTTCTACCCATGATCGCGACCCACTCACCTTTCTTGATGGAGAGATTAATGCCCTTCAAGACCTTGGTTTCGAGCTCACCGGTCCCAAACGTCTTGACCAAATTCTTCACTTCGATCGTAGCCATAATTAATTTCTTCCGAGAATAGACTCAAGCGTATTCTTGCGCACGATCATGCGCGCCGGAATATATCCGGCGATCACGGTCGCGGCAACCAAGAGCGCGATGCGCACAAAGGTGTCGGGAAGCGGCGCAACGAGAATGACGTTGCTTATGGGGAGCACGATCGGATGCGCCGAAATATACGGCACGAGAAAGCCGTAGAGGATCGCAAGGCCAATAGCAGAGCCGATGAGCGCATAAAAGAGCGACTGGAACATGTAGGAGAGCTCGATCGCCTCACCGCTGATACCGATGCCCTTTAAGATACCGATAAATTTGCGGCGCGTGACGGCGTTGATGAAAATAACGATAAAAATGGTGATGGAAGCGACGACAAGCCCGACCGAGCTGATGGCGTTGCCGAGCATGGCGAACGTTTGCTTGATCTCTTCCACGCCATTGGGGATAGCGTCTTCAAAAGTCTGCACGCTCGCCACGCGCGCAACACCGCTGCGTTTCAGGAGATCGCGGAACGCCGCAGGATCCACGCCGGATTTGAGACGGATCGCGATCTGATTGACATTGAAATCCGTACGCCCCATGAGTTCGCGCACCTCGCCCTCTGGCATAAAGACGCCGACCGCCAGCGGTGAATTCGCCGTGGTAACGATGATTCCCTTTACGGTCATCTCACGCGTCGAGCCGTTGATCGTCACTCTTATCTTGCTGCCCGGATGGATGTCCTTGAGCGGCGTGAGTCCAGGTACGTCGCCACCGAAAGAATAGCGGTCAATGAGCTGCGATCCGATGAGCACCTGGTCATAGTCGTTGGGATCCAAATAACTGCCTTCGCCCACGTACGATCCAAGTTTGGAAAATGCGTCTTCCGCGACGGTATCT
>MFLH01000011.1:1350-2977 GCA_001781275.1 Candidatus Kaiserbacteria bacterium RIFCSPHIGHO2_02_FULL_54_11b
GAGATGCCTTGGATGAGTCCGACCAAAATGCCCGTCACAACGACAAGGTTAAGGAAGGTCAGCACCATCACGAATACGACGAGTCCGGTCGTCCACCGGCTGGCACGCTTCACTTGCCGCTGTGCAAGATACCAGCCGACCTTTGCATCGAGCGGCGTAAACATAGTCGATCAGAGTGACGTATCGGGATTGAGAATGACTGTGTCCCCGTCTTGCAGACCAGAGATGATCTGTACGTTGCCGACAGACGAAGATGCACCTGTCTGCACGACTACGTCTTCAGGCGTGCCCGCGCGCAAGAGCTGGATCATCGCATGACCGTTTTTCTGGAACACTTCGCCCTGCGGCACCACGAGCGCACCCTCGATCTCGCGGGTCGTGATAACCACGCTCGCCGTCATTCCCTGGCGAATACGCGGGTCGGGTGCGAGGAATTGGAGCGTTGTTTTGTACGTGGACACGCCACCGACCTCCGTCTCTGCGGGGTCTATTGCGACGATCTTTGCGCGAAAGAAGGTCTCCGCACCATAGGCATCGAGCGTGGTCGTGGCAGCATTCCCGACCGCAAGATTCGCTATTTCTACCTCGGGAATGTAACAGTCTATCTGGAAAAGTCCGTCGGAGATCATGGATATGTGCGGTTCGGTCGGTGAAGTAATCTCCCCAACCTTGGCGTCCATGCGCGTTATCGTGCCGGTAAAGGGTGCGGTGATGATGGTTTTGCTTAGCTGCGCCTGCGCACTCTCCACCTCGGCTGCGGCGGCTGCGACCAGTGCCTCTTGCTCCGCAATATCGTCAGCTGTCGTGCCAGCGAGCTTGAGCGCGAGAGACTTCTTATCACGGTCAAGAAGCGTGATAGCAGCTGATTGAGTACTTATCGCTGTCGTGAGTGCACCGGACGCCGTGTTGAGATTCGCGCGCGCGGTCGCAACATCAGTAATGTAACCCGCTATGGTGGCCTGGCTCACCGAGCTCGATGTGGTGTTGTTTAAAACCGCGTTGGTGTCCGACAAGAATGTGCTGATCCTCGCGAGATTAGTCTGCGCCTCCGCTTGCGAAGGCGGAAGATCGCTCGCAGCGGAGAGCCCGCTCACATGCTTTTGCCATTCCGATAGAAGCGCCTCCATAGCGGCGCGATCATTTGCGAGAGTGATCTCTGCCTGTGCTCCCGTGGAGAAAGAGAGCTTCGGGAGTCCACTGCGGGGATCATTGAAAAATTGGTCTACTTTATTGTGGATGGCATCATCGGATTGGGTGTAGGCTGTTCGTATCGCGTTCACAACACCCGCTTTTGCCTGCTCAAGCGCGGCTTCATCGCTCGCCACCGTCGCGCGCGAAACGGCAAGCTCTTCGGGACGCGTACCACTCTTCAGCGATGCGAGCTTTGCCTGCTGCGATTGCAGTGCAGCTTTTTTTTGGGCAAGGGTCGCGCGCAGATCACCATTCTCCGTTTGCGCCAAAAGTGTCCCGGCACCAACGTGCGCGCCTACCGGTGCGTACACTCCAGTGATGCGTCCGCTCTGCGCAAACCCCAGATCCACATCGTGCGCCGCAACGACCGAGCCCGATACAGCTACCAACTCGGCGAAGTCGACAGGACGTACTACGAGGGTTTGCAGGTCGGAAT
>MFLH01000011.1:2989-7530 GCA_001781275.1 Candidatus Kaiserbacteria bacterium RIFCSPHIGHO2_02_FULL_54_11b
ATGATACGTATTATGTGATGAGACAAAGGGTGCGCATCACAAATGCCAAAAAATATCCTTCAGCCACTGCAGGGCGGACGAAGTAGCCTGTACTGGTGCTGGCCTTTCAGGCTCCACGATGACGATGAGGCCCTCGCCATCCCTCCCGAGCCCATATTGCGCGCGGAGCGCTGCTTCCACGCCGCGGTTGGTCTGCAATCTGCCGAGGTCGGCTTCCAATTTCGTTTGCCGAGTTCTAAGGTCGGCCAGCTGGGTTTGCGCCTCCTTGTTGAGCCGAGCCGATTCACGATCTTTGTGGTAGATATTCCACACTCCCCACGACGCGCTGATCGCCAAGATGAGGAGTGCGACCAAAATAAGACGGCGGCCCATCAGACGCAGAGGACTGTTCCTTTCGCGTAATGCAGCCATAGGGTATAATCGTACCACCAACCTGAGGGGCGAGCGGAAATGTTTTTTGCCGTGTCTCGCAGGCTGACGAGCCGAGAGGCAGCGCTGGCGCAGCAGCGCCAGACAGCGACGGCAAAAAACATTTCCCGAGCAAAACTATGAGCTTCCTATTTCACAAACGAACAAGAAAGATCATGCAGTGGGTCTGGGGCGTTGTCGCCGTTCTCGTAAGTCTTGGCATGGTCTTTTTCTTCTCGGGCGGATTGCTGAATATCTTCGGTTAGGATTCGCGTACTACTTTCAAAAACACTTCGTGCGGGATATCCACCTTACCGCGCGCAAGCATTTTCTTTTTCCCCTTTTTTTGCTTCTCGCGGAGTTTCATCTTACGCGTGATGTCGCCGCCGTACATGTGCTGCGTCACGTCTTTCTTCATCGCCGATTTGCGACGCGAGGCGAGAATGCGGCCGTCGGCTTTCGCTTGGATCTTGAGCTCAAACATCTGCTTGGGTAAGAGCTGCTCCAGCTTTTCCACGAGCGCCTCTGCCTCCGTCTGGAGACGCCGCTTGCTCACGATGCGCGCGAATGCTGGCACCGACTCCTCGGCGACAAGGATATCGAGCCGGACGCAATTGGCATCACGCATACCGATCAATTCATACGAAAGTGAGGCGAATCCTGAAGATGCGCTCTTGAGCCGGTCAAAAAATCCGCGCATAAGTTCACGCAGTGGCATCTTCGCATTGAGACACACCTTGCCATCGGGCAACGTCTCGGTATCTCCCACCTCTGCCTCGTGGTCATAGAGGAGCTTCGAGAGCGCACCGATGTATGCAGGCGGCGTGATGAGCGCGATGGATGCCCACATTTCGCGCACGAGTTTTGCTTGCCCCTCGTCGGGAAAACGCGCTGGCGCGTAGATATTCTCGACTGTGCCATTCATCTTGGTGATCTCATATACGGTCGTCGGCTGCGTGACCACAAGATCGAGATTAAATTCGCGGCGCAATCGTTCGATGATGATCTCAAGGTGAAGCATGCCTAAGAATCCGCAGCGGAATCCCCTACCCATAACGCCGGAGCTTTCTTCTTCGTATGAAAGCGACGAGTCCGAAAGGCGGAGCTTGTCGAGCGACTGGCGCAGGAGAAGGAGGTCATCTTGTGATTCTGGATACACGCTCGCCCATATGACCGGGGTGGGTTTGGAATACCCGTGCATGGTGGAGGCCGGATGTTTGACTGACGTGATCGTGTCTCCCACGGAGGCGATGCCTGGTTTTTTGATACCGGTTACGATGTAGCCTATTTCTCCCTCGGCAAGCCGAGGGTACGCCTTCTCATCAGGAATGAGCACACCCACTTCAAGCGCAGTAAAATCCGCGTTCGCCGCCACGAAACGCAATTTATCCCCCTTTGCAAACGAGCCACCAAAGACGCGCAGGTACACGATGATGCCGCGATGCTCGGAGTAACCAAAATCGAAAATGAGCCCTTGCGGATCGCTCGAATCTGCCGTAGGAGCGGGAATGCGCGCGACGATCGCATCAAGAATCTCACTCACTCCCTCACCCGTTTTCCCCGAAGCGCCGAGCACTTCGGATTCGGGACATCCGAGGAGGCGCGCGAGTTCTGCTTTCGTTTCTGCCACGCGTGCGTGCGGTGCATCTATCTTGGAGACGACCGGGATGACAACGCGATCAAGCGCCCGGGCGACGGAGAGCACACTCAAGGTCTGCGCCTCCACCCCCTGTGTGGAATCAACGAGCAAGATCACTCCTTCTACGGCGGTAAGCGCGCGAGAAACTTCGTATGAAAAGTCCACATGCCCTGGAGTATCGATCAAGTTGAGAATATATTCCTCGCCACCTTTTTTCCACTGCATGCGCACGGGCGCCATTTTTATGGTAATTCCCCGTTCACGCTCAAGGTCCATCCGGTCGAGCACTTGTTCCTGCATTCGTCGCGGTTCTATAGTGCCGGTGAGTTCAAGCATCCGGTCGGCGAGAGTGGATTTACCATGATCGATATGCGCGATGATGCTGAAGTTCCGAATGTTCATAAAAATTTTTTACCCCGTGAGCGCATGCGCTTTTACGGGGCTGATTTGCATCGCACCACTCTACCCTAGCCGCTCTCTAATGACTACCTGACATCACGGCACTGCCTGCTCCTCGGCCGCAGTGACGACCGATGGGGGAAGCGGCGCGCGCTGTAAACGTCCGCGGATCGTGGCCATGGTTTCCCCATATTCGCGACTACCAAGCAGATGATACGCAGCAGCGCAGGTGGCGATACCCACGGCCCCTGCGGTGAATCCGCGCACAAACACCGTGAGCAACGTCGAAGAGAGCGTGATCGGTCCCACAAGTTGCAAGACGCCGTAGGTGGCGGCCCCACATGCAAGCGCAGCAAGGAGGCTCTGACCCCATGATGGGAGCACTGATCTCAAAAATCCACCGAACCGGCGCTCAAAATGTATGAGGAGCAGGATCGTCCCGGCAACAGAGACGATCGCATACGCAAATGCGAGCGCAAGGACGCCCGTACCCGGCACATCCACCACGCGCAGGATCACCTCGGTGAAGTGAAGGACGAACGGGATGTTGAGCGCGCCTACCGTTGCTGCAGCCAGAATGAGCGTCGCTGCCGCGACAAGCGCAGCCACAAAAAACGGGATAAATGTGCGCCCAGCGGCATAGTACGCGCGCACGATCAGGAGCATCAAGCCTTGCGCAACGAGCGAGAGTGAAAAGAGGGCAAAGGCCGCTGCCGTAAGGCGCGTATCAGTCCATGTAAAAGCGCCGGAGCCAAGTATCACTCGCACCACATGCGCTCGCAAAATGATCATGAGCGCCACTGTGGGCAGCGACCAGAAGACAACGTGCCGCGCTGCGGTCCCGACATGGGAGATAAAGGCGCTTCGCTCACCCCTCGCGAGAGCTGCCGCGAGTGTCGGAAACGCGGCGACTGAATATGAAGCACCAATGATCGAAAGGGGCACTGCCTGTAAATTGAATGCAAAGGTAAAGATCGCGATCGAGCCGGGCGCGAGCAGTCCGGCGAAAATAGCAAGACCAAGGTACGTAAGTTGGTTCATCGAGAGTGTGAGCGCGCGCGGTATCGAAATCACCACGGTATCGAAGAGCGCCTTGACATCGTGAAGTCGCGGGATGTTTTTCAAATAACCATCTTTCACAATAGAGGGTACTTGTATACCGGCATGCAAGGCGGCGCCCACGACAACGCCCCAGGCAAGTCCAGCGATCCCAAGCATCGGATACAAGACCGTGATCCCGACAATAATACCCACATTATAGAGAAGTGGTGAGAGTGCGTAGAGAAAATAGCGGTGGCGCGACTGTGTGATAGCCGCAAGGATATTCGAAAAACCCAGCAGTATAGGTTGGAGCAACATGATCCGCGAGAGTGTCGTGAGCGTATCTAATTGCCCTCCCGCAGCGAGCTTGGGAAAGAACAGGGCGAACACCTGCGGAGCGAAGACAAACGCAACACCACAAACCACGATCGCAAGAAGTGAAAACCCGCTGATGATCGTGTCGATATACGTTTTGCGCTCCTCCTCTGTGCGGCGTGAGAGTTCGGGGATCAATATGTAGACTGACACGAGCGCACCGATACCGACAAAAATGAGATCGGGAATGCGGAATGCGGCGTTGTAGAGATCGAGTGTGAGACCAGCTCCAAAGGCGTGCGCGAGGAGACGATCCCGCACGAGAGCAAGGACGGAAGAGAGGATCGCAAAAAGCGCGAGTACGTAGACCGCTGATTGGAGCCCGAGTACCTCGGAGGCGAGCATCCGGAATGCCGCCTCGGTCAGGTATCGTCCTCTCGCTATCATCGCGTGCTCGGGGGTGTTACTGTTTTTGCGGGAGACGTAGCACCCTCGCTTGCTTCCAGGTTTGCGAGTGCCT
The DNA here is from genome assembly GCA_001781275.1 of Candidatus Kaiserbacteria bacterium RIFCSPHIGHO2_02_FULL_54_11b. GTDB lineage: Bacteria > Patescibacteriota > Minisyncoccia > Phycocordibacterales > UBA2100 > UBA10103. The sequence continues at coordinate 7,312 of MFLH01000011.1, forward strand.
GCAATGCGGTCTCATCAGAGGGGTTTAGTGCCACGACCCGTCGCATCGCGATGATCGCGTCCGGGTGATCGCCTAGTTTTTCAAAGACAAGCGAGAGTACGAAGAGGGCGTTGGCGTAGTCGTTGTTCAGCGATACCGCTTGCTGGAGTGCCAGAGCCGCGCTCTGGTGGTCTCCCGCCGTATAGAAAATAACGCCAAGATTGTACCAGCCGAGTGGGT
>MFLH01000012.1:0-3078 GCA_001781275.1 Candidatus Kaiserbacteria bacterium RIFCSPHIGHO2_02_FULL_54_11b
TCGTGGGCGGCGTTATGTCGGCGGTCGGCAAGGGAATCGCTGTTGCTTCCATCGGCAAGCTTCTTACCGCGCGCGGACTCTCCGTCAATCTCGTCAAGATCGATCCGTATCTCAATGTGGATGCGGGTACGATGAATCCTATCGAGCACGGCGAAGTCTTTGTCCTCGATTCAGGTCTCGAGACCGATCAAGACATGGGCAACTACGAGCGCTTCTTGGGCCGCGACTTGGGTGCAGATGATTACATGACAAGCGGCATGGTCTACCAATCCGTCATCGCGCGCGAGCGCAATTTGGGCTACGGCGGCAAGTGCGTCGAGACCATCCCACATGTGCGCGATGAAGTCATCGAGCGCCTCAAACACGCGGCAAAGACCTCGGGCTCCGACGTCTCGGTCGTCGAGATCGGCGGCACGGTAGGGGATTTCCAGAACGCACTTTTCATCGAGGCGGCGCGCGTCATGCACTTAGAGCGCCCGTCCGACGTGCTCTTCGTGATGGTCTCGTACCTGCCGGTGCCAAGCACGGTCGGCGAAATGAAGACGAAGCCCACGCAAAATGCCGTCCGCATGCTGAATTCCTACGGCGTCCAGCCCGACATCATCATCGCGCGTTCGACGCATATGCTCGACAAAAAACGCAAAGAAAAATTGGCGATCTGGTGCAATGTACAGGCAGACCGTATCATCTCGGCGCCCGATGTCGATTCCATCTACGATGTGCCGCTCAATTTCGAGCGCGACAAACTCTCCGACATCCTCATGAGTCTTTTGGGAAAGCGTGCGAAGCAGACCCCCGATTTTTCCGAATGGAAATCTTTTGCCGAACATGCGCACAACGGCAACGGTGTCGTAAAAATCGGCATCGTGGGCAAATATTTTGATACCGGCGACTTCGTCCTCTCCGATGCGTATCTCTCCGTCATCGAGGCGATAAAATTCTCTGCCTATCACCTCGGTGTCAAGCCGGAGATCCATTGGCTGAATGCAAAGACGTATCAGGAGAAGCCGGAGACTATCAATGAATTGAAAGAGTATGACGGCATCATCGTCCCCGGTGGCTTCGGTGAGACAGGTGTCGAAGGAAAAATACGCGCGGCGCAGTTTGCACGTGAGAACAAGATCCCATACTTCGGACTCTGCTACGGGCTCCATATGCTCGTTATTGAATACGCACGCAACGTTCTTGGTTTCAAAGATGCAAATACCACAGAGATAGATCCGAAAACCGCACATCCGGTCATCGACATCCTGCCGGAGCAGAGGCAAAAACTCGCGCGCAAAAATTACGGTGGCTCGATGCGCCTCGGCGCCTACCCATGCGATCTTGTGGAGGGGACAGTAGTCCGCGAAGCGTATGGAGTCGGCAAGGTATCCGAGAGGCACCGGCACCGCTACGAGATCAATCCGAAATATGTCGATAAATTCGAAGGCGGGGGCCTCGTCTTTTCGGGCCGGTGGTCCGATGGGAAATTGATGGAGATCGCGGAATTGCCGAAAAGTGCGCATCCTTTCTACCTCGGTACCCAATTTCATCCGGAGCTGCGCGCCCGCCCGCTCTCTCCGCACCCGCTTTTTACCGCGTTCATCAAAGCCGCGATTCAGAAACAGAAAACATGAAAGACGGAGATCTTTTACGGGGTTTAACGGGAACCCGAGAAGACGTGAAGACGGTTGTTGAGACAATTGCTCAGCGGGTAGACCCCAAATCTCAGCCGCGGGATTATGCTGACGCCATATATGGCGCAGTCAAAAGATTTGTCGGCCAGAACGATCTTTCAACCGCGCTTGCCATCGTAGAGGTGTCCGGGAGTAATGACGTTTCTCCCGCGCTTCACATGATCGGGCAGAAGTATGCCTCCAAGAAAGATTTCGTCAGCGTGAGAAAGATCCTTGAAAACGAAAAACTCACTTCGATTCAAGCAAAGGGGCTCTTATCCGGGCTCATTTTTTCCTTCTATGATCTTAAACGGGACAGTCCCGAGCACAAACATATCCTTGATCTCATGTCTCTTGAAAGATTCGACAGCGATGACCGACTTACTCTCGAAGTAGATCTGAATGACGTTTTGAATCGTTCGGCTGCTTCGGAGAGTTGACTTTTTGTCGCGAGAGAGTATAATAGGCCATGGTTCGACGTAGCTCACCACAAGTGGCTAAAATTCTCCAAGAAGGCTTTACCTTCGACGATGTTTTGATACGGCCGGGGGCTTCACAGATGGAGCCGGCAGAAGCATCGCTCAAAACAAACATAGCGGGACTCGAACTCTCGGTCCCATTTCTCTCTGCCGCGATGGATCGCGTGACGGAAAGCAAGATGGCCATCACGCTGGGAAAACTCGGCGGCCTTGGCGTCTTGCACCGCAATTGCTCCATCGAGGCACAGGTCGCGATGGTGCGTGAAGTGAAAAAGGCGGGAGTGCCTATCGCCGCCGCCTGCGGGCCGTTTGCCGCCGACAGGGCAAATGCACTCGACGAAGCTGGCTGCGATGTCATCGTCATCGATTGCGCGCACGGACACAATTTGAATGTTGTAGAAAGTGCCCGAAAAATAAAGAAAAGTCTCAAGAATGCCAAAATGATATTTGGCAACATCGCGACCGCCGAGGCCGCAAAGGCCGCGTGCCAATTCGCCGACGCCGTCAAAGTCGGCGTCGGCCCCGGCTCTATCTGCACCACCCGCCTCATCTCGGGCGTGGGTGTGCCGCAGCTCTCGGCTGTGCTCGATGTCGTCTCAGTCGCCCGCAAATACAAAGTACCCGTCATCGCCGACGGCGGCATCCGCACCTCGGGCGATATCGCAAAAGCACTCGCAGCAGGCGCCTCCGCTGTCATGCTCGGCAACCTCTTTGCAGGCACCGATGAATCGCCGGGCAATATCGTCGAGAAAGACGGCAAGAAATTTAAAGAGTACCGCGGCATGGGCTCGGAAGCCGTCATCAAAAGTGCATCCGGCTCGGAGCGCTACTTCACTCATGGGCGCAAGGCGGTGCCGGAAGGTGTCGAAGCGCTCGTACCGTACAAGGGGCCGGTAGGGGAGATAATCGCGACACTCGCCTCCGGCGTGCAGGTCGGCATG
>MFLH01000012.1:3086-8725 GCA_001781275.1 Candidatus Kaiserbacteria bacterium RIFCSPHIGHO2_02_FULL_54_11b
CGGTGCCAAGACCATTCCAGAATTCGAGAAAAAAGCGCAATTCATCCGCATCACCCACGCCGCTATCGCGGAGGGCAAGCCCCACTCGCTTTCGGGCATCACGGGATAAGTTCACGGCCGCATTGAGTGAGCCTCGTTTTTGGGCTATTGTGTGCGAATTGCGGAATCGTCCGCATGATTTTGCCGGATCGTCTAATGGTAGGACTTCTCCCTCTGGAGGAGAGTATCTTGGTTCGAGTCCAAGTCCGGCAGTAATGAGCAAAGAACGCTGGCATTTGCCAGCGTTTTTGCGCATACTGCAATGGTTGATTTGGACTCGAACCGCGGGCTCCCGATTTTCTTATATCCGAAGGATTTAGAAAAGCGCAGTCCTTTAGGGCCGCAGCTCCCGAAGAGGGAGCGAAGGTTTCGAGTTGCAGCAGCAACGAGAGGCGAATCCAAGTCCCGCAGCAGAGTTGAGCGGCTATTGCGTGAGACACGGTCGTAATAGAGCCGGGACAGCGAACCGTAGTATAATTGGAACGCATCGGGTTATTTATTAAATTTATAATCAAATTTGTATGGGACTTGATCGATGGTTCGGGAGAAGGAAAAATTCAGAACCTGCGGATAAACAACCGGATGAGCAGTTGGTTCCAGAGAGGAATGAGATGGCAGAACGGGAGAGAGGGAGCATACAGGCTGAGATGCATTTCAGGTTCTTTAACCGACCGCAGAACGTCAAAGTTGGGGGAGACTCGCTGGGCGAGATTGCAGACAAGGTCGCTAAGTACGTCGTTGAATTGGAGATGGGACCTTCCGACTCAGTGGTAAGCGGATTTTCCATTGACATCCCAGGTCATCCCGAAATCAAAGATTTTCCATCGCTGATGCGGCACACTACGAAAATCGAGTAAGGCTAAAAGTAAGTAACCCAAACGCGGCTTTCCTGACAATGCCCGAGGATTCTATCGGTTGAGGTTCCAACATCGTTCCAAACTCCCAGCCAGCGTATGCTAAGTCAGGTGACTGAGGCGCATAGGTTCCCATTCCGATCATCGCATACCCGGTGAGCCCAGTATCCAGAACGAAAGTTCGTCGATACAAATCGGCGATTTTTTGTTACAATTGGGACAAATGCAAAAAGATGATGAGCAGTTTATTTCCGCGTATTTAGAGGGAGACGAAAGCGCTCTAGCTTTCCTCGTGGATAAATATCTAAAGAATGTATATAACTTCGCTTTTCAATTAACAAAAGATCGTCAAGCGGCTGACGATATAACCCAAGAATCTTTCATAAAAGCATGGAAGTATATCCGGAGGTATCGCCATGGAAGCAGTTTTAAGACATGGCTTTTTGCTATTACGCGTAATACGGCAATCGACTGGCTCAGAACAAAAAAAGAACTGGCGTTTTCTTCGTTTGAAAACGAGCAAGGCGTCAACGCACTGGTTGAGACGCTTGCAGACAAAGCGCCGTTTCCCGATGAGCTGATTGCACGCGCCAAGGACGCAGCGTTTGTGAATGCACTCTTGGAGCAACTTGATCCGAGCTACAAGGAGGTCCTTACCCTCAGATACACCAGCAATCTTACCTTCAAAGAAATCGGCGAGATTATGCAAAGGCCGCTTCATACAGTGAAAAGTCAGCACCGCCGCGCGCTTGCGGCACTCCGCAGGTCCCTGCAAACCCAATCGGTCTGACGTGCCGGTAACAAAAAGGGTGCACCAAAATGCATTCTCTTTCCGTATAGTGGATATGCGAGAGCATCCAGCACCCATCCCTTCTGAAAGGTTGCGTCAGCACATTCTTACCCGCATCAGTCGGGAAGAGCGCCGGCGCGCGCGAATATACGTTTTCGCGAGCGCAGCCACCATCCTCCTCTCGATTGTGGGTATAGTTGTCTCGGTTCAATACATGCTGCAGGCGATGCGACTATCGAGTTCCTCCGAGTATCTCTCACTCATCCTTTCGGATGCCGATATCGTATTCGCAAACTGGCAAGTATTCGCATTGTCGCTTCTCGAATCAATCCCACTCCTTCCGATACTCATGTCTCTCATCGCCTCTTTCACACTTCTTGTCGCGATCCGGACGTTCGCAAACAACCTCCGAACTGGACTCGTGCCGTCTTTCGGTAACTAACTATTCAATATGTACAAAGAAGCAAAAGAATTTGTCCGCTCGCCGTGGTTTCAGGGAATTATGACGGGGGTGGGCATGGCGATCATCGCCCTTGTTATTTTCCAGGCTGGCGTGTTTGTCGGATACCGCAAAGCTGCTTTCGCTTTCAAATTCGGCGACAACTATTACCGCACGTTCGGCGATCACGGGCCGAGGCCGTTCCAAGTCCCCGTGGGCGAGAAGTTCATGGACGCGCATGGTGCCGCAGGGAAGATCATTGGTGTAAGTTTTCCGACATTCGTCGTCGAAGGACCGGATTCGGTTGAGAAAGTGATTCGGATCGGGGAGGATACTGAAATCAGGCGCTTTCGAGATGTTGCAACCTCGTCTGATCTCGTGGCTGGCGATTTTGTCGTGATTCTCGGCAAGCCGAATGAAAACGCAGAAGTGGATGCAAAACTTATTAGAATAATGCCGCCGCCTCCGGATATCGTGAAAATTAATAGCAAAAAACCATGAGGAATCTTTTTTCACTGACAGCGGTTAAAAAAGCCTTTGCTTTTGCAGGAGCGCATAAAATTATGAGCGCTATCATCGTATTTGCGGTGCTTGGCGGCGGATATTGGACTTACAACACCTTCGCGTCTTCTGACGGTGAGACTCGCTATGTTCTGGGGACGGTTGAGAGAGGCACAGTCATTGCCGCCGTATCAGCAAGCGGTCAAGTCTCGGCTTCCAATCAGCTGGATATACAAGCAAAAGCATCCGGGGAGATCACCTCCATCAATGTTTCCCCAGGCCAAAAAGTCGTTGCCGGTGCGCTTATCGCAGCTCTCGACCCAACCGATGCCCAAAAAACGGTACGGGACGCGCAAGCGAATCTCGAAAGCGCACAACTTTCCCTAGAGAAATTACAAAAACCAGCGGATTCACTCTCGCTCACACAAGCACAGAACACGCTCTCGAAAGCGCAGGAGTCAAAACAGAATGCGGAGGATGACCTAGAACAGTCTTACGATGACGGCTTCAATGATATCTCGAACGCATTTCTCGATCTGCCGGCGGTCATGACCGTCCTTGAGGATGTTCTATACGGAGATGATACGAGCCAAAATCAGGACAATCTGAATTTTTATACCGATGCGATTAAGGCGACCAACAATGCGACACTTCGCTTCAAGGCGGATGTCGAAGCAAAATACACAGCGGCCCGAACAGCGTATGATAGAAATTTCAACGACTATAAAGCAGCGAGCCGCTTCTCGGATGTTGCGGTTATTGAGGGGCTCATCAATCAAACATACGACACGACGAAAAAAATCGCCGACGCGGTCAAAAGCGCGAACGACCTCATTCAGCTGTACCAAGACGAATTTACGAAGCGAAATCTGACGCCGTCTCCGCTCTCCACGACGCACATCGCAGCCCTTGGTGCATACACGGGTACGACGAATTCCCACTTATCCTCCCTGCTGTCGGCAAAAAATACGATCAAGACAAGCAAAGACACCATCGTCAATTCTGACAGGACCATAACGGAAAATACGGGATCTCTGGAGAAATTAAAGGCGGGCGCTGATGATATCGATTTACGTAGTTCACAACTCTCCGTAACGAAAGCTCAAAATGCTCTCCGTGACGCGCAGAACAATTTGGATGACTACTATGTCCGTGCCCCCTTTGCAGGCACTATCGCGGCAGTGAACATAAAGAAATTCGATTCTGCAGGAAGCGGAACGGCAATTGCAACCCTCGTTACAAGTCAAAAGATAGCTGAACTTTCACTCAACGAAGTGGATGCGGCAAAAGTTAGTATCGGCGACAAGGCGACACTCACCTTTGATGCGATCGAAGGCCTCACCCTCACCGGAGCCGTAGCGGAAGTGAGTACGATATGAGCGGTCACGCAGGGTGTTGTGTCGTATACCGTAAAAATCGGATTCGATAGCCAAGATGAAAGAATTAAATCCGGCATGACTGCCAATGCCTCCATTCAAACTGATGTGCGCCAAGACGTGCTCGCTGTCCCTTCAAGCGCAGTGAAGACGCAAAATGGCGTGAGTTATGTTCAGGTGTTTAACCCACCGCTATCTGAAACGGGTGGGGCGCAAGGAGTCGTTTCAAATAGTGCGCCTCGACAAGTCGAAGTAACGGTCGGTATATCAGATGATACAAAGGTTGAAATACTCTCCGGCATTGAAGAGGGCCAGCAAATCGTTACGCGTACGATTTCCGGAACGGCGACAAGCAACGTTACGACAAATGGAGGCGCAACCAATCGCGGCGGTGGCCTCGGCGGTCCGGGGGGCATCCGTTTCTAACGCGCATGATCGAGATTAAAGACATAACAAAAACATACGGTTCCGGTGAGGCCGCTTTCCAAGCTCTCAAGGGCGTCTCGTTCACAATCGAAGATGGAGAGTTCGTCGCTATCATGGGTCCCTCCGGATCCGGGAAGTCGACCCTGATGCACATGCTAGGGTGTCTCGATACACCGACCTCGGGCTCGTACTTTCTCGACGGGAAAGACATATCCACCCTCACCGATGAAGAGCTCGCCGATATACGCCGCCTCCATGTCGGCTTTGTCTTTCAGGCGTTCAATCTGCTCCCGCGCACGAGCGTGTTGCGCAACGTGATGTTACCCCTTGTCTACGCCGGGGTGAACGAAGAGGAGCGGGTAGCGAGGTCGGAGAAAGCGCTCATCGCGGCGGGAATGACGGCGTCGCATTTCGCCCACCTGAGCAACCAGCTCTCAGGCGGACAAATCCAACGGGTCGCAATCGCGCGAGCGCTCGTGAACGATCCGTCGCTCATTCTTGCCGACGAACCGACGGGGAACCTTGATACGAAAACGGGAGAGATCGTTCTCGGGACATTTCAGAAACTGAACAGGGATCATGGCCGTACCATTATTTTGATCACGCACGAACACGATGTTGCCGCACATGCGGAGCGCATCATCACTCTGCGCGACGGTGTCATCATTTCTGATTCAAAATCGCATCCGCGCAAGTACGCCAAACACCATGAAGCTTAACGACATCGCGCACGAAACATACGCAGCACTCTCTGCGAATAAAGTCCGCTCGGGGCTCACGATTCTCGGTATCGTGATCGGCATATCGTCTGTTATCGCGATGGTCTCGATTGGCACGGGGGCATCGAATACCATTTCATCAAGCATCGAGTCGCTCGGATCGAATCTCATTCAGATAACGCCGGGCGCGCAACGCACGCAAGGTTTCGGGGCGAGCGCGGGTCGCGGGGGCGCAAAGACGCTTACCAACGATGACGCTGACGCCATTGCGACGCAAGTTGAAGGCGTCGAGGCAGTAGACTCACAAGTATCAGGCCGTTATCAGATCACCGCAAAGGGCACAAATACGAATACAACAGTGAACGGCGTTACAAGCAATTACCCGCAGATCCGCAATCTCGAAGTTGAAGAGGGTGTGTTTCTTTCCGATACGCAGAACAACTCGGCGGCAAAAGTAGCAGTGATCGGACCGACGACGCGCGATGACCTCTTTGG
>MFLH01000012.1:8746-9971 GCA_001781275.1 Candidatus Kaiserbacteria bacterium RIFCSPHIGHO2_02_FULL_54_11b
CCAGTCCATTCGCATCAATAAACTTGAATTCAAAGTAATTGGCGTCACAAAAGCGAAAGGTGGTAGCGGTTTCCAAAACCAAGACGACATTATTTTTATCCCCGCGCGAAGCGCACAGCGCTATCTTTCAGGCGACGAGTATCTGACGACGATCGCTGTGCAGGCTACGAATCCCGAGGGAATGACCCAAGTGCAGGCGGACATCACGAATCTGCTTCTCGAACGACATAAAATCTCTGATGCGACTCAAGCGGATTTCAGCGTTCTCAACCAAAGCGACATCCTTTCGTCGGCATCGGACATTACCTCAACGCTGACGTACCTTCTCGCCGCAATCGGCGGCATCTCGCTTCTTGTCGGAGGCATTGGCATCATGAACATGATGCTCACGACGGTTACGGAACGCACAAAGGAAATCGGCTTACGTAAAGCAATTGGAGCAAAAAAGGCCGACATCAAGGCGCAATTTTTGGCAGAGGCAGTCGCTCTGACGGTTATCGGAGGCGTCATCGGCATCGCACTCGGCTGGCTCATTTCTTTTGCAGTGAACCTCACCGGTCTTGTTTCAACAAGTGTCTCGCTCTCATCAGTCTTTCTCGCATTCGGAGTCTCAGCGGCGACGGGGATCGTCTTCGGATATTATCCCGCTCGAAAAGCCGCACAAATGAACCCCATCGATGCCCTAAGGTATGAATAACGTGCACCAAAACCAAAGGGAGCTACGTATAAGTCATATATGAATACAAAAATATTCGGGGTTATTGCACTTATCGCCATAGTCGGTGGCGGGGCCTTTTATGGCGGTATGACTTACGCAAAGTCTCAAGTGCCCGCGCGAGGCCAATTCACGGGCAACGGTCAATTCCCCGGAGGGCCGGGCGGAGGTGCGCGTGCAGGTGCGAATGGCGGAATAACTTTCGGTGAGATTATCGCCAAAGACGAATCAAGTATCACTATCAAAATGCCGGATAACAGCACGAAGATTGTGCTTGTCGGTTCGAACGCGCAAGTTATGAAATCGACGACCGGTTCCCTCGACGACCTTGCGATCGGCACTCAAGTCACGATCACTGGTCCGGCAAATAGCGACGGGAGTGTGACTGCCGAAAGCGTGCAAATTCGCCCGGAAGGATCCGTTCCGTTTGGTAACGGCACAAGAACCAATCCCAACTGAGACGTCTCAATCCGGTACACCGGAAACACTCAGAGGAGGGTCTCATTATGA
>MFLH01000012.1:9990-13444 GCA_001781275.1 Candidatus Kaiserbacteria bacterium RIFCSPHIGHO2_02_FULL_54_11b
GCAGGCGTATACTGCCGGCATGCAACGAAGCAACAAGGTATTTTTGGGGCTTACCCTTGTCGCGCTTGCGCTCATTGCGGCTATTTTCTACCTATATCCTATCGACACTACGCCATCGTCTCCCGCCAGCAGTCCGGCCGCGGCGGGAAGCGCGCAGTTTCCTCCCGCAGGGGAGCTACTCATCGGGGGCGACCGCGACGAGCACGGCTGTATCGGTTCGGCGGGATACCAATGGTGCGAAGCGCGGAAAGAATGCATCCGCGCGTGGGAGACCTACTGCACCGCCACGCCGCCAAAGACAGTGACCTTTACCTGCGAGAATTCGAAATCCATCAAGGCGTCGTTCTACATCGGTGATGATAGATTCGTTGACCTCGAGTTGAGCGATGGGCGCAAGATGTCGATCCCGCACGCGCTCTCCGCATCCGGCGCGCGCTATGCAAAAGCGGATGAGAGCTTCATTTTCTGGAACAAGGGCGACACCGCCTTCATCACCGAAGGCGATTTCGACGACGTGACATACAGCGGGTGTGTGGAGGAGGGGGAATAGCGATAGCGAGCGAAAGGTGCGGCACACCGACGATGTTGGTATACTGAATGCATGAAAATAGAACACTCGATGCGCGCATAGGGATGTGTTTTTCACACAGCTCCCTCGACATCTTTTGCTCTATGGCCGATTAACCCGTATAGTGGATACACGGTAGTGAGGTCGTGTGCTTTGGCACACGCGTGTCGAGGCTACGCACCGTCCATTGTTAGCTAATCAGAAGATTTTGTAACTGCTATGATGAACGACGAAAACCCAACTCCGACTCCTCCACCGGCTCCCGAGCCGATGCCGGAAACTCCTCAACAGCAATAGCTGTTTGAAGTCGACGAGTGTATCCACGCACAAACCCCGCCCTACGGCGGGGTTTGTGAGTGTCGACCAAAATGTCCGGACTCATCCGTCTGTAAACCCATCCTGCTATACTGGGTTGATGAATGTCGTTCGTGAGGCGCGGAAACTTTTTGAGGAAAACCGGCGCACGACGGGCGGCTACCAATACACGCTTCCTTCCCGGGAGCACTATCCCTACCAGTGGCTCTGGGACTCGTGCTTCCACGCTATCATTCTGGCAGGCTTCGATCCCGAATCCGCGCGAGCTGAATTGCGCTCCCTCCTTTCCAAGCAATTCAAGGACGGTATGGTGCCGCACATCATTTATTGGACGCCGGGGATCCTCCACCTCTTTCGCTGGGGCGTCGAGGGCACAAGCTCGCTCACGCAACCCCCGATGATCGCATACGCAGCGTGGGAAGTGCACCGCCTCGATCCGGACCAAACCTTTCTCGAGTCTATCTATCCAGCACTTCTCGCATACTATCGCTTCCTCATCGAGAAGCGCGATCCACGCGATCACCATCTCGTCGGCATTATCAATCCCGATGAATCCGGCGAGGACAATTCTCCGCGCTTCGATGCACCGCTCTTTGCCGCGCCGGATATCTCCGAGAAAGATCACCTCGCGCTCCGCGAGAAGCTCGTTGATAAGAACACCGCCTGTAACTTTGACGCGGAGACCTGCATGCGCGACCACTTTTGGGTCAAAGACGTTCTCTTTAACACAGCGCTGGTAGAAAATTTGCGCGCGCTCGGGCATATTGCTTCATTCCTCAAACATGCCGATGGCGAGCATTTTGCCAATCTGCACGCCGAGCTTGTCGCAAACGCCATGCGCGAATTTCTTTTTGCCGACGGCGTGTACTGGTCGGCTACGGGAAGAGACTACACGCTGCTTCGTGCCGCGACATGGGGACACTTCGCCCCTCTCTTTGCCGGCCTGTACACATCAGAGGAGGCAGAAAAAGTGGTGCGCACACACTTGCTTGACCCCGAGACTTTTTATGCGCCATTCGGGATACGCACGGTTTCCAAGCGGGAGAGAGCGTATCGTGCAGAAGGCTACGGCGACGGATTTTCGTGGCGGGGGCCTGTGTGGATGGCACCGCATTGGTTCATCCACCATGGCCTTTTGCGATACGGCTACAAGAAAGAGGCGGCGGACATTCGTGCCAAAAGCGTGGCGCTTCTCGAGCGCTCAGGTTTTCGTGAGTGCTTCAACCCCGAGACGGGGGAAGGGCAGGGCGCGCACGGATTCACGTGGGGTGCCTTGGTACTCGATATGGCCGATGCGTGAACGGTGATTCTCCGCCACAACGTACATGCTAGGATGAAATAATCGTATGCCGATCACCATTCATAACCATTGGATCGACAAATTGGCTGTTGTGACGGGGATCGTGTCGGGGTTTGCACTATACCCCCAAATTTTTACGATCATCGCGAATGGGTCGACAGAGGCCATGTCCCTAACGACATACGTCATCATTTTAGGGAACAGCGTTGTCTGGCTTTTGTATTCTATGCACCGCGGCTTATTTTCGCTGGCAATACCATCGATCCTCAATATGTGCGCGTGCGCTGCCGCAATCGTCTGGTTTTTCACGGTTTGAATCCGAAGCCCGATGGGGGTATTATGGGCTGAATGCGGCAGGTTCTTCTCATTACCGGCGGGGTTATTCTTGCCGTAAGCCTCGTGGTGGGGCTATTCGCCCTGAATCAGGCAAATCAGGAGCAGATCGAGCTCACCTCGCGGCTGCAATCCCGCAGCCAGGTCCTCTCCGACAGTCTTGCGGAGAGCATCGAACCTTCATACAACACGCGTGCGACAAGTACGACACAGAGGATCATAGAGCGATTCGTAAGCAGTGAGCGACTTGCAGGCATCGGCGTGTTCGATAATCTCGGCGTAGTTGCCGCTGCGTCAAAAGATCTGCCACTCCCCAGTGACGGAATGTTGGTAACGACCGTCATGGATAGCGATGAAGCAGAAGGGGAATTCGTGCGTCGTGGCGGGAACACATACTACGTGCATGCAGTGCCGCTTCACGAAGACGATAGGGTCGTCGGCGCGCTCGTTGTCGTGCAGGACGCCACCTATATTGATGAAAGCATTCGCGACATATGGCGGGACAATCTGATCCGGTTGCTTTTACAGGTCCTGCTTTTTGCCGCTGCGATCTTTGCCCTTGTCCGATGGGTCTTCTTTCGCGCCATCACGAAGTTGGTCGGAGCGGTACAGGCGGCCCGCAAAGGGGAGGGGGGAAGTGACGCGGTATGCGGCTCGAGTTTCCTTGAGCCGCTCGCAGGCGAGATCTCAAAGGTGACCCAAAGCCTGTGGCAGGCACGGCGCTCCGCAAGCGAAGAGGCCCGTATGCGTCTCGAAAAGCTCGATTCGCCGTGGACCGCGGAGCGGCTCAAGGAATTTGTAAAAGCGCACTTGAAGGACCGTCCGATCTTCGTGGTTTCCAACGGCGAGCCGTACATCAACACCAAAGTAAAAAATAAGATCGAGTGGATCGTCCCTGCGGGCGGTGTCGTCACAGCGATCGACCCTGTCATGGAAGC
>MFLH01000012.1:13454-21395 GCA_001781275.1 Candidatus Kaiserbacteria bacterium RIFCSPHIGHO2_02_FULL_54_11b
CAAAAGAGATCAAAGGGTACTACAACGGTTTTTCAAATGAAGCACTCTGGCCGCTGTGCCATATGGCGCACGTGCGTCCCGAATTCCGCAAAGAAGACTGGACAGAATACCGAAAGGTAAATGGGCTATTCGCGAAGACCCTTCTCGATGAAATACGCCACATCGAGCGGCCGATCGTCCTGGTGCAGGATTACCACCTCGCGCTCGTGCCTGCGATGATAAAGAAAAGCCGGCCCGATGCGCAGATCGCAATGTTCTGGCATATTCCATGGCCTTCGGCAGCCCAATTCAGCATCTGTCCGTGGCGCAAAGAGATACTCGAGGGCATGCTCGGAGCAGATCTCCTCGGCTTCCATACGCAACAGTATGGCAACAACTTCATGGATACCGTGGGCAACGAGGTCGAATCACGCATTGATTACGAACACTTCTCCATTTTCCGGGACGACCATCGTACATTCGTCAAACCGCTTCCCATCTCAATAGCGTTCCCCGGAAGTGCCGAGCGACTGGAGCAGCCCGACCGAAGCATACTTTTGCATCTGAATATCCATACCCCTCACTTGATACTCGGGGTCGATCGCCTCGACTACATCAAGGGAATTCCGGAGCGTTTCCGCGGCTTCGAATTCCTTTTGGATGCGCATCCCGAATATCGCGAAAAACTCACCATGTTGCAGATCGCATCTCCTACCCGCGAATCGGTCGAGAAATACACGGAGTATCGGGAATTGGTGCGAAAAGAAGCCGAGCGTATCAATGAAAAATTCGGGACACGAGACTGGAAACCGATCACTCTGGAAGAAAGAAGCTATTCGCATGCGGAACTCCGGCAGCTCTACCAGCTGGCGAACGTATGCACGGTCACGTCGTTGCATGACGGCATGAATTTGGTCGCCAAAGAGTTTGCTGCGGCGCGCAACGATGAAAGCGGCGTCCTCATCCTGAGCCAATTTACGGGCGCTTCACACGACATGAAGGGTGCGCTCATCATCAACCCATACAGTGCAGAGGAGACCTCGTCTGCGCTCAATACGGCGCTTTCCATGCCAAAGGCCGAGCAACATCGCCGCATGAAGACGATGCGCGCTTCTGTCCGCGATTACAATATCTACCGATGGTCAGCCGAACTCATCAAGGCGCTCTCACAACTTGACTAGCTATGAGGGATGCCGATCGGCACGTTGAGGCGATTCTTTCGCGCATTCGGACAGAAGGTTGCGTTCTGATGCTTGACTTCGACGGCACGCTCGCGCCCCTTGTATCTGATCCGCGACGAGCTCGCATGGGGGCACAGACCCATCACGCACTCGCATCAGTCGTGCAATGCTATCCCACTGCCGTTATTACGGGCCGCACGCTTGCGGATGTACGGACCCGCGTCCCTATTCGCGGGATCTCATTTGCCGGGAATCACGGACTGGAGTGGTCTGTGCGGGGAAAGACACATCGCGTGCGCATACCGCGAGTCCTCCGTCGCGCGCTCGGCGCCATCCGTACCCGCCTGCGCTCTTTGGGACGACGATATCAAGGTATCTATATCGAAGATAAAACACACACACTCTCGCTCCACTATCGTCATGTCCCGCGTTCGAAACACGTCGCACTACGCGCGGAAATTAAAAAAGCGGTGAAAGAGGTCGGGGATCTTCGCATCGTGGATGGTATCTACGTTTGTAATGTTTTACCGGCGGTACGACACGATAAAGGGACGGTGGCGCGGAAGATACTCGCTTCTCTCTCAGGCAGAGGCAAACCTGCGCCCGTGTTTATCGGAGATGATGTGACCGATGAAGATGCGTTCCGTGTTTTTACAAAGGGTATCACGATCAAGGTCGGCAAGTCCCCGAGCGCTGCGCGGTACTACTTCACGTCCCGCGCCGGAGTCGACAGGTTTCTGCGCGCTGTTGCGAAAATGTAAGACGGGCGTGAGGGTATACACTTGGTACATGGATCATTCTGCGCACGACCATCAAAACCACGATAAACCCTCCTTCGCTGAAGCTTCGGAGGGCAGGCATGCAGGGCACCATACAGAGGATTTTCTAAGGAAATTTTGGGTAACGCTCGCGCTCACCGTCCCGATATTTTTCTACTCGGAAATGGCGCACATGCTCTTCGGCCTGCGCGGGCCGGAATTTACGGGCTGGCGCTACATGCTGCTTGTGCTCGGCACGTTCGTCTTTTTCTATTGCGGCTGGGTATTCATCGCGGGTGCGTACCGGGAACTCCGTGCACGACTGCCCGGCATGATGACTCTGATCGCGATCGCGATCGCGACAGCCTATGCCTACAGTGCCGTTTCTATCCTTGCAGGCACAGGACACGATCTTCTCTTCGAGCTTGCCTCGCTCATCGCGGTGATGCTACTCGGTCATTGGATCGAGATGCGGGCGGTGCAGGGAGCGCAGGGCGCACTCAAAGAGCTGGCGAAATTACTTCCTGATACGGCGGAGGTTATTCGTGATGGAAAAACCGCACTCATCCCACTTTCCGGACTTCGCAGCGGGGATATCGTTTTGATAAAACCCGGTGCCAAGGTGCCCGCCGATGGAGTGATCGTAGAGGGAAGATCTGATCTCAACGAAGCTATCATCACGGGAGAATCGAAATTGGTCTCAAAAACGATAGACAGTGAGGTGATCGCCGGATCGATGAACGGCGATGGAAGCTTGAAAGTCAAGGTGACAAAAATAGGCGAACACACTTTTCTTGCCGGTGTCATGCGCCTCGTTGCCGATGCACAAGCGTCAAAATCACGCTTGCAAATACTCTCCGACAGAGCCGCCTTCTACCTCACCATCATTGCTATATCAACTGGTGGTATCACGTTCGTGCTGTGGCTTCTTGCAGATGCGGGAATGGTCTTTGCGACAGAGCGTATGGTCGCGGTCTTGGTCATCGCCTGCCCGCACGCGCTCGGGCTTGCGGTACCGCTCGTTGCTTCGATCTCTACGACGATGGCGGCGCGCAATGGTCTCCTCATCCGGCAGCGTTTGGCGCTCGAGGCGGCACGCACCGTCAGCGTCGTGCTTTTCGACAAGACGGGGACGCTCACGAAAGGTGAATTTGGTGTCGATACGATTGTCTCGGCAGAAGGATATACGGAGTCAAATGTCTTGAAATTCGCCGCGTCCATAAACAGCCAATCCGAGCATTCGCTTGCGAAGGCAATAGTTGCTGAAGCGAATCAACGCGGGATAGAGCTTCTGCCTATCTCCAATTTTGAGCGGATCGCAGGGAAGGGGGCGAAAGCGCGGGTCGAAGGCGCAGATGTCTTCGTCGGCAGCGAGGCCCTGTTTGATACCGATGTAAGGACGGCTGACATTCTTGCCTTGGAGAAGCAAGGCAAAACAGTCGTGCATATTGGTCGTGAGAGCCAACACATCGGCTCCATCGCGCTTGTTGACATCATTCGCCCCGAATCCCGCGAAGCCATCACTGCACTCAAAAAACTCGGTGTGAAGGTCGCGATGATAACGGGGGACTCGGAAGACGTCGCTGCGTGGGTGGCGCAAGATCTTGGCGTGGACCAGTATTTCGCACGGGTGTTGCCGCATGAAAAGGCGGAAAAGGTGAGACTCCTGCAATCACAGGGTCAGAAGGTGGCGATGGTGGGGGATGGTGTGAACGATGCGCCCGCGCTCACGCAGGCGGATCTCGGGATCGCCATCGGGGCGGGGACGAACGTGGCAATCGAATCAGCGGGCATCATCCTCGTGCGGAGCGACCCGCGCGACATCCCGAAAATAATCCGGCTCTCGAAACTAACGTATGCGAAGATGATACAGAATCTCTTTTGGGCAACGGGCTACAACGTGGTTGCGCTCCCACTTGCCGCCGGAGTACTCTATGCGCAGGGCATCATCCTGCAACCAGCTCTTGCCGCGATTTTTATGTCTCTCTCGACCGTCATTGTGGCGATAAATGCGGTTTTTCTGCGCCGTAAAACCCTTTAAATAGACACCAGACTTATCCGCGTTCTTGCGTTTGAGGTACACGAGTATACAGTAGTCGTATGGGTTTTCATGCATACACTCCTCTATTTCTGGTTATTCTTGTCATCGTGGCAGTGTTTGGTATGCCGCTTATGCTCGCGAGCCCAATGCACCACGACACGGGTTGTCCTTTTATGTCGGGTCAAGCGGCCATCTGTGTCGCGAGCATCCTAGAGCACATACAGCACTGGCAGATAGCGTTCGCAACTATTCTTGGAGAAATACTTCTGATTGCGGCGCTCGCGCTCGTCGCCGCGTGGCAATGGAAGACGCACGATCCGCCGCAGCGGAGTTTTGCACGCATATGGATGCGGAGTCGCGCGCCGGATAGGCCGACGCTCTTGCAAGAGCTTTTTTCGCAGGGAATACTTAATCGGAGAGAATCATATAGTTTCTAGATCTTGCGATTAGCAATTATCTGGAACTATATGAAAACAGGACTTGTTATCGGGGGAGTCGTTGTCGTGCTCCTCACCGGCGGCACGTGGTGGTCGCAGTCGCTTCAGAATAGCGATCCCGAAATACTCTCCCGAAGCGGCTTGCACTGGCATCCGATGCTCGAAATATACGTTCGCGGCGAAAAGGTAGAGATACCGCAGAATGTCGGCGTCGGACCGCAGTATGTTGCGAAGCCAACGTACGACGCGAGCATGCAAATGACGGCGATGCACACGCACGAGGATATCCCCGTCATTCATCTCGAGTTTCCGGGGCTCGTGCGGGAGAAGGATATCGTGCTCGGCAATTTCTTCCGCATCTGGGGCAAGGATATGCGTTCGTTTGGAGATACTATGCGCATGACGGTCAACGGCGAAGAAAATACGGAGTACGAGAACTACGTCATGCACGACGGTGACAAGATAGAATTGAGATATGAGTAGAGGGGAGGCGCCAGTTAATTAGTAATTATCAAACAAAAATATCAAACCTATGCAAAAGAACACAATCATTATCGGACTCCTTCTGCTCGTCGTCGGGCTGGGAGTTGGCTATACTCTCGGCGGCGACAGGACTTCAATCGTAGGCAATCACATGATGCCCGACGGTTCGATGATGGGGCAGAATATCGACCAGCACTTTATCGTACAAATGATCCCGCATCATGAAGGCGCGATCGAGATGGCGAGAGTCGCACTCGAACGCTCGAAGCGTCCGGAAATTCTTTCTCTTGCCAACGGCATCATCGAGTCGCAGCAGAAAGAGATCGATGATATGCGCGGATGGTACCAGAGTTGGTACGGCTCTACGCCACCCGCAGGCGGGATGGGCATGATGCATATGGGCAGCATGGAGGGGGACATCGATGTGCTCAAAACGATTTCCGCTTCGGATTTCGACCGCGCATTTATGGAGCAGATGATCCCGCATCACGAAATGGCGATCATGATGGTGCAGATGCTTGCGGCGGGGACCGAACGCGCCGAAATGAAACAGCTTGCCGAAAATATCCGGACCTCTCAGAGTCGGGAAATCGACATGATGCGAAGTTGGCTTGCCACGTGGTATGCTCGGTAAGCATGAAAAAGGTGAATTACAGAGCGACGAAAGGCGATAAGCGGGAGGTTCGGCAGGAAACGCACCTAACGCGGCCGCCGCGGCTTGAGGGTAGGGCGAAGAACGCCATGATGAAACTTGTTCGGAAGAAGAGGGCAACTAAGAAGGGGAAAATAGGCCCAAAGAAGCCGTTTGGTTTGAGCCGTGTCCAGACGAAAGCCTATCAGCTGCCCAGTCGCAGACGGAAAAAATAATTCCAGGGAGATGTAACCCCGCGGGTTGTCCCTCGTTGAGAGGGTGCTACTATTTGGTTATGGATGCAGAAATGGAACGTGCCCGCGCCGATGCGCTCGCCTTTCTCAAACGTCACAAGACGGGTGTGCTTGCCACGGTCTCGGCCGAGGGCGAGGCGCATGCGAGCATGATCTACTACACCGCCGACGATGCATTCAACGTCTTTTTCCTCACACTCATGAATTCCCGCAAGTACGCAGGCATCACGGCGCACCCGCAGGTCGCCTTTACCATCTCGACGCCGGAAACCCCGCAGACGCTGCAGATTGAAGGAATGGCGACAGACATCTCTCTCGATAGAGAAGTAGGGAAGAGAAAAGACGCGATACTCGAAGTCTTGCACTCAAATGATTTTTTCTCTCCACCCATCTTCAAGCTCGACCCCGCGATGTCGGTCGTGGTGTGGATTAAGCCGAAGTGGATCCGCTGGGCGGACTATGCGTTCGCCAAGGAAGGCACCGATCATGTATTCAAACAGATCCCCATCGAATAAATAAGGGGACTCTGTATACTACAAAATATGAAAGGATACGTAGCAAACATTGAGAAAGCGGCACTCGAAAACGAGAATTTCAGGCGAGTGCTCTATACTGCAAAGAACAGCCAGCTCGTCTTGATGTCTCTCATGCCCGGCGAGGACATTGGCGAGGAGGTCCACCAGCTCGACCAATTCATCCGATGCGAAGCCGGCGAGGGAAAGGCTATTTTAGACGGCGTCGAGCACATGATAGGGAATGGTTTTGCGATCGTTGTCCCCGCGGGCGCCATGCACAATATCGTCAACACGGGGAAAACGGCGATGAAACTCTACACAGTCTACTCGCCGCCAAATCATCGCGATGGCGTCTTGCACGCGACCAAATCCGAAGCAGAAGCCGACGGAGAGTCGTTTGACGGAAACACTACTGAATGAAGCTCCATGCGCCAAACATTGCGCATATGTGATTTTCATGGTATCGTTGCAGCTTAATCCAAGCAACTCAGGTATATTCCAATGACCCCCACATCCGCTCTGCGTACGCCGGAGCACACCCCGTCACTAGAAGATGGCATGGCATCGCGTGGCTTCGTTCGAGAAAACAAGTAAAATTATGTCTAGCAGCAAAAGTACCTCTACTCCCCATGGCGCCGGCGATGCAAAAGCCGCAATGCCATCTTTCAGTGCGGGGCACACATTCAACGGTCTCGGCATCGCGCCGAGGATTTTGGATATACTCGCGACGCTTAAATTTACAACTCCGACCCCTATCCAGTACCGTGCTATTCCCGAGGGTGTCGCAGGGAAAGACGTCGTCGGTGTCGCACAGACGGGGACGGGCAAGACGCTTGCATTCGGCATCCCGCTTCTGCAGCGCTTGGCCGGAGGCGAAGGTCGCGGACTCATTCTTGTGCCTACACGCGAGCTTGCGCTGCAGGTAGATGAGACACTCTCGAGGATCGCCCGCCCTTTGGGTCTGCGCACAACCGTATTCATCGGAGGTGCTTCGATGGGAGTGCAGATCTCCTCACTCCGCCGCGACCCGCACGTCATCATCGCGACCCCCGGCCGCTTGCTTGACCACCTCGCCCAAAAGACGCTCAAGCTCGATCACGTCGAGATCCTTATTTTGGATGAAGCAGATCGCATGCTCGATATGGGTTTTTGGCCGCAAGTAAAAAAGATCATCGCCGCCGCGCCCAAAGAGCGCCAGACGATGCTTTTCTCCGCGACGCTCTCGAAAGACATCATGCAGCTCGCGACACAGCACATGAAAATCCCGTTGCGCATCGAAGTGGCACCCGCAGGTACGACGGTGGAGAAGGTGAGTCAGGAATTTTTCATCGTGCGCAAAGAAGATAAGGCACGACTGCTTGAGAAAATCCTTGGCGACTACAACGGTTCAACCTTGGTTTTTTCCCGCACCAAACATGGCGCGAAGCGCATCATGCGCACGGTCGCCTCGATGGGTCACTCTGCGGCGGAAATTCACGGCAACCGCTCGCTCTCGCAGCGCAAGGAAGCATTGGAAGGATTCAAGAACGGTCGCTATCGGGTCCTTGTGGCGACCGATATCGCATCGCGCGGTATCGATGTGAAGGGGATAGAGCTCGTACTGAATTACGACCTACCGATGGATACTTCGGATTACGTCCATCGCATCGGACGCACCGCGCG
>MFLH01000013.1:0-5650 GCA_001781275.1 Candidatus Kaiserbacteria bacterium RIFCSPHIGHO2_02_FULL_54_11b
CATCGGTACACCGCAGCAGATACGCGCGCAAAAGCAGGACGCGATACGTGTGCAAGACCTGCAGAATATTCAGTGGCAGATCGTCAACTTCTGGCAGCAGAAGGAAAAATTGCCGGCGGCACTTGCCGAGCTCAATGATCCAATCACCAACTACATCCTTCCGGTCGATCCAAAAACCGGCGAATCCTACAAATATTCATCGACCGGAGCGCGTTCGTTCAAACTTTGCGCGACGTTCACAGAAGAAGGTGGTACCACTGGTGCGCTGAGCCGTCCCATCCCGATGCCGACTGAGCCCATGACCAATGGCAAAGAGATTCAAGATAATTGGCAGCATGGGACAGGGGAGGTGTGCTTTGATCGCACGATAGACCCAGAACGATACCCGCCCTATCCAAAGACCCGCTAAGGCCCCATCTGCATTGTTGCGGGTCCCAAGCGTCGCACTCAACGTACTTCTGTACGTCTCATGCGCCACTTTGCCCGCGCCGCGCATCTGATTGAGCACAATCACCTACTGGGTGGGCCCTATCGTGCTTTCGGACGCATTAAAGATTACCCGTACTTGTGCTAGTCTATCTCCATGAAGTCGTACGACCACAACAAGATAGAGAAAAAGTGGCAGAAAGAGTGGGAAAAGAAAGGACTCTATAAGACTCCGGATACGGTCAAGGGAAAAGATAATTTCAATCTTCTCGTTGAATTTCCGTACCCTTCCGGCAACCTCCATGTGGGGCACTGGTACGCGTTTGCGCTGCCCGATATTTTGGCGCGCGCGATGCGTATGCAGGGCAAAAATGTCCTGTATCCGATAGGCTTCGATGCCTTCGGACTTCCGGCCGAGAATGCAGCTATCAAAAACAAGCTCAATCCGCGCAAGTGGACCGAGGGCAATATCAAATACATGAAAGAGCAGATACGCTCGATGGGTACTTCATTCGACTGGTCGCGCGAAGTGCAGACGATCGATCCCGGGTATTACAAATGGACGCAGTGGATGTTTTTGCAGTTTTACAAAAACGGACTCGTGTATCGCAAAGAGACTGCCGTCAACTGGTGCCCCAAGGATAAGACGGTACTCGCCAACGAGCAGGTGGTGGATGGAAAATGCGAGCGCTGTGACAGCGAGGTCATTCAAAAGCAGATGCTCCAGTGGAACATCAAGATAACCGATTATGCAGACCGACTTATCGACGACTTAGAACCACTCGATTGGCCAAAGGAGATCAAAGAATCACAGAAAAATTGGATAGGCCGGAGCGAAGGCGCAGAGATAGACTTCCCGCTGATTTTTGCAAATGACAAGAAATACAAGTTTGTAATGCTGCATGGGTACAAGAGCAAAGGAGAAAGTCCAAGATGGAAATGGTTGAAATCTGAATTAGAGAAGTTCGGCCATGAAGTTGTCATACCTACGCTGCCGAATACAGAGCATCCAAAAGAAAACGAGCAAGTAGCAGCTGCGCTGAATGCGACAACCTACGATGAGAACACGGTGCTTGTCGGGCACAGTCTGGGTGGATTGGTTGCAATGAAAGTGGCCGAGCGGCTCAATAATAAGATTGCCCGTCTCGTTATCGTTGCCAGCGCCATGAATCCAGCGTATCCAGGATACGTAGAAAGACCATTTCGCAAAGACTTTGATTGGGATATCGATGTTGAAAAAATCAAAGCGATAGCCCCAAATCGAGTTGTGCTGTCTGATGTACAGGAAATAACACGAGCGCCATATCTGAAAGACCTTGCGAAGCAGCTGGACGCTCAGCTGGTTGAGACTAAAGCGGTCAAGGAGCATTTTATGGCAGATAAAGAGCCGGATATGTTGATGTGGTTACGGCCGACGATACGAGTATTCACCACCCGTGCAGACACGCTCTTCGGCGCCACGTATCTCGTGCTCGCCCCCGAACATCCCTGGATCATGCTCGCGCTCGACGAAAAGCATAATGTCCTTTCAAACAAAAGCGAAGTAAAAACGTACGTTGAAGCAGCAAAGAAAAAGACGGAGCTTGAGCGACAGACGAATCAGAAAGAAAAAACAGGGGTCGAGCTGAAGGGTATAAAAGCGATCAATCCGGCTACAGGCAAAGAAATCCCTGTGTACGTCGCTGATTATGTACTCGGCCATTACGGTACAGGTGCTGTCATGGGTGTCCCTGCGCATGATGAGCGCGATAATGAATTTGCAAATAAATACGGAATTGCCATTGTAGAGACTTTGGAGCCGGTTGTCGTAGTTACCAAAGGAGGTGATGCAATAAAGGCGGGACAGCCATTCACCGATAGGAATTCCATCCTCGCTATTGTTAAGCACTGGTCGGAAGAGAAATACCTCGCAGTGAAGTATCTGCCGACCGATGTGAAGGGCTTTGTTTCGGGTGGCATTGAGCAAAACGAAGATGCTGTAGCTGCCGGAAAGCGGGAGATCCGTGAAGAGACAGGGTACGTGCATGCGAAGTTCATTCGCAAGCTCGGAAGTACCATTCACTGCAAATATTTTAGCGACAACTATCAGAAAAACATGCTGGTGCACTTCGCACCGCTGTTGTTCGAACTCGAAGACGATACTCGAGGCGACGTAGAGCCGCATGAGGCGTCGCGTCACGAAGTGACGTGGATGACCGAGAAAGAGATGGATACGTTCATCAATCGAGAAGATATGCGTATCGCGTGGCAGCGAGCGAACGGCTCTTCTTTTTATGGCGGTGACGGTATTCTTGCGAATTCAGGCCCTTTTGATGGGATGACGACGGAAAAAGGGGAGAAGGCTATTGCACAGAAATTTGGGAGTGCGAAGAAGACATACAAACTTCGGGATTGGATCGTATCGCGCCAGCGTTACTGGGGTGTGCCCATTCCAATGATCCACTGTCCGAAGTGTGGCGCTGTCCCTGTCCCTGATAAAGAGCTGCCGGTGAAGCTGCCGGAGGTCAAGGATTATCTTCCAGAAGGTAGCGGCAAATCGCCGCTCGCAAAAGCAAAAAAGTGGGTGCAGGTGAAGTGTCCGCAGTGCAAGGGGAAAGCCGAACGCGAGACGGATACGCTCGATACCTTTGTGGATTCCTCGTGGTATTTCTTACGCTATACGGACCCGAAGAATAAAAAGAAATTTGCTGATGCGAAGAAAATGCAAAACTGGATGCCTGTCGACCTCTACAGCGGGGGAGCGGAACACACGACGATGCACTTGCTCTACAGCCGCTTCTGGCACAAAGCACTCTTTGACCTCGGTCTGGTCAAGGATGCAGAGCCCTATAAGCGGCGCATGAATCGCAGCATTATCCTCGGGCCCGATGGGCAAAAAATGAGCAAATCTCATGGCAATGTGATAGATCCCGATGAGGTTGTGGCGCGACTCGGGGCGGACACCGTGCGCATGTACCTCGCCTTTATCGGCCCGTACAACGAGGTGAGCAATTATCCGTGGAATCCTGATGGGGTCGTCGGGGTGCGACGCTTCTTGGAGCGTATCGTGCGAGCGACGGAATTTGTACAAGACGATGCAAGTGAATTACTGACAACAGAACTTCAACACACTATAAAAAAAGTTGGGAACGATGTGAAAGCACTCAAATTCAACACTGCTATCAGCCAGCTCATGATATTTCTAAACCTGCTCGAAAAAACCAAGCACATAGGCAGGACACAATGGGCGACTCTGCTTCTGCTCCTCGCCCCGTTCGCTCCGCATCTGGCGGAGGAACTTTGGAGCGTGGCCGGACATGACACGTCTATCCACCTTGAACCTTGGCCCAGCTACGATGAGAAACTACTCCTTGAAAAAGAGATGCCCATCGCGATCCAGATAAACGGCAAGACTCGAGGAGAAGTTTTCGTGGCCTCGGATGCTACGAAAGAGACTGTGGAGGCAGCCGCGCGCGAGGCTGTCGCTGCGCGTTTGGAAGGCAAAAAAATCCTCCGCACGATCGTGGTGCCGGGAAGACTCGTGAATTTTGTCGTCGAAGAATAACGTTACTGTTTAAAAATTCGTGAGGAATTGCCGGCAGTGTCTTCGAGCTCATATCCCGCAGCCTCTATCTGCAGGCGCAGTTCGTCGGCACGTTGCCAATCCTTATCTTGCCGCGCCTTGTTGCGCTCGTTGACAAGCGCTTGAATATTTTCAGGAATATCTCCAGCACCGACCTCTTCCTGCATATAGTTTGCTGCGAGCGCACGCGCGGCAGAGTCAGGGTCTTCGAGTTGAAGACCCAGCACTTTGTCCACGTCAAAAAGCGTTGCGAGTAAGACAGCGGGGGAGAGCGAGGCATCGCGTACCATGTCCCAAAGCATAGCGAGAGCACCGGCGGTATCGAGGTCGTCGTTGATGCGCTCCATACATTTCATACTCCAACGTCGGGAAACAGCGCCAGGCTCGGCATCTTTGTAAGACAAACGAAAGGCCAAAAGTCTGCCATAGGCGGTTTGGGCGGCGCTCAAAGCTTCCCACGTGAAATTCGAATTGGTGCGATAGTGTGCACCGAGAAGGAGATAGCGGAGCGCAAGGGGATGAAACCCGCGCTCAAGGATGTCCGACAAATAGACGACATGGCCTTCTGACTTTGCGATTTTTGCCCCTTCGAGCTGTAGATGTGCGCGATGCAGCCAAAAACGCGCGAGTGGCTTTTTGCCGGTCGCGGATTCGGATTGCGCGATCTCGTTGTTGTGATGTACGGGGATGTGCTCGATTCCGCCTGTATGGATATCGATCTGGGTGCCGAGGGTCGCGCGTATCATTGCGGAGCATTCGATGTGCCAGCCGGGGAAGCCTTTACCCCAC
Organism: Candidatus Kaiserbacteria bacterium RIFCSPHIGHO2_02_FULL_54_11b; assembly: GCA_001781275.1. Taxonomy (GTDB): domain Bacteria; phylum Patescibacteriota; class Minisyncoccia; order Phycocordibacterales; family UBA2100; genus UBA10103. The sequence continues at coordinate 4,778 of MFLH01000013.1, forward strand.
GGGCTGTCCCAACCGATCTTTCGTGAGCTCTTCCATAGCAAAAAATCGGTTGGATTGCGTTTATCTGCAGCCGCTTTCACCCGTGCTCCTTCTTGCAACCCCGCGAGATTGATGGTGCCAAGCTTGCCGTAATCGGGGAAACGCGCCGTATCAAAATACACACCGCCTTTTGCGCGGTAGGCGTATCCCTTTTCTTCGAGCGTCTTGATCATGGCGATCTGTGCCGGCACATGATCGCTCGCGCGGGGAAAGATAGTTTTGTCGGTTTCAATATTCAGCGCACGGATATCTTTGAGAAACAGGTTTGCATATTTCTCACCAAGGGCGCGCATGTTTTCGAGCGAAAGTGCAAGGCCTTCGCGTTTGAGGCCTTTCGTCATTTTGTCGTCACCTTCGTCGGCATCAGAGGTGAGGTGTCCAAAATCGGTGAAGTTGATGGCTTGCTTTACCGCGTAACCGTTGTACTCAAGCGTCCGCCGGAGGATATCGGTAAAGACGAACATCGAAAGGTTGCCGATGTGCTGGCGGCCGTAGACGGTGGGGCCGCAGTTGTACATGCGGACTTCTTTTGCGTGAGGAGCCGAGGTGAACTCTTGCTTTTCATTTCCCAGCGTATTGTGAAAGTACAGCGGTAGTCCCAGTTGTGCACTTTTCCGTTTACGGCTAAAGAGATCCAAGAGTCGTCGCATACATTACAGCCATTTCTTGTGTCTAAAGTACCAGAGCATACCGGACCCTATCACAACGACTGCACTGACAATGATCCAAAAATCATACGGCAGGCCGATGATAGGGTTCGAAGTAGCGTTGATGTCGAAGATGGCGACGAAAAGAGCGAGCGGGAAGGTGAGGAGCGCCATAATGGTGAGCACC
>MFLH01000013.1:5676-9937 GCA_001781275.1 Candidatus Kaiserbacteria bacterium RIFCSPHIGHO2_02_FULL_54_11b
AAGAAGTGAATTGTTGGTCTCGCGAAGTTCGTGGAGGAATTCGGTCGCCCGCATGATGTGATTGTGGACGCGATAGTATTCGTCTGATGTTGCTCTCAAATATGGCACGAAATCCGGTCCAAAGAACTGCGCTGCGCCAGATTCAAAATCTTTCAAGACCTCGCGGTGTGGCTCTATACGCAGGCGCAGATTGAGGAGATCCCGTGCAGTGCGCGAGATGTTTGAGACCATAGCCACTTCGTGTCCCGAAAAGATGTGATCTTCGATCGTATCCAGGTCACGGCGGGTGTACTCGACTTCGTGCTCGACAGCCTGGTAGAGTTTTTTGAGCATATAGAAAAGCATGAATCCCGCATGATCACCCACGTTGCTTTTGTCCAAGAGCGAGTTGACCTCAAAGACTTTGGAGAATTTATGCAGAGGATCGATCACATCATAGTGGGTTGTGATGAGAAATTTGTGTCCTACGATGAAGTCGATCTCCTGTTCGCGGGTCTTGTGGCTGTGGCGGAGGGCGGGGAAGTGAAGCACTAAATACGCGTATGAAGAGTAGAATTCGACACGGGGTTTTGTGGAGGGAAGAAGGAGCTCTTCGGCGATCAGGGGGGCGATGCTGAACTCATCCATCACATTCTGGACCTCATCCCGACTCGGAGATTCAAGATCGATCCAGATCAAACCGTTGTGTTCGTAGCGGGTATGCACGCGATTATTATACATCCGATTTTGCAGCTCCTCACTCCCGTGAGATACTTGCCCCTATGTATGAAGTGAGCGGCAAACGCAACATATCGCTGAGAGGGGCGATCATTGGAGCCGTCTGCCTCGTCGTTGCGTCTTTTATCGGCGGCTACCTCTTCGCGGGCAGTCCTCTGACTTCGCGTACCAGTATCCCGCTCTCGCAAAGCGCCGGACCGCCACCGGATGTTGATTTTTCACCCGTATGGAAAGCGTGGGCGGTTATAGACGAGAAATTTGTACCGGCGTCGGTTGCAAGTTCAACGCCGATTGCGACCTCCACCGCAGAAAGGAATCAGAAGCGCGTCTGGGGGATGATCGAAGGGTTGGCGGCTTCGCTCGATGATCCGTACACATTTTTCCTGCCGCCATCCGAGGCCGAGCAGTTCAATTCAGACATGAGCGGGAGCTTCGAAGGGGTAGGCATGGAAATCGCGGTACGAGACAAAATCCTCACGGTCGTATCGCCTCTGAAGGGGACTCCGGCCGAGCGCGCGGGCATCAAAAGCGGTGATCTCATACTAAAAATTGATGGAGTTTCTACAGAGGGAATGGACGTGGGGAAGGCGGTGCAGCGGATCCGCGGCCCCCGAGGCAGTGTGGTCACTCTCGTGATATTGCGTGAAGGTTGGAATGCAGAGCGGGAGATCAAGGTCACGCGTGAAGTTATCAACGTTCCTATCATCACGACGACCGCCCGACCCGATGGCGTGTATGTCATCGCGGTCGCTACCTTTACTTCGACCGCGCCGGACCTCTTTAGGAATGCACTCCGGCAGTTTGTCGAGTCGGGATACACGTCGCTTGTCCTCGATCTGCGGGGAAATCCCGGAGGCTACCTTGGAGCAGCCGTAGACATGGCGAGTTGGTTTTTGCCTCTCGGCAAGGTGGTCGTCACGGAAGACTATGCCGGCCACGCTACCAATGTCGTCCATCGCTCGCTCGGATATGATGTCTTCAACAAAAACCTCAAGATGGTGATCCTCGTGGATCGTGGCTCGGCATCAGCTTCTGAAATTCTCGCAGACGCGCTCCATGCGCATGGGATCGCAAAGCTGGTCGGCACGAATACGTTTGGCAAAGGCTCTGTGCAAGAGCTTGTCGAGATCACGCCCGATACCGCGCTCAAGATCACCGTCGCGCGGTGGGTCGGCCCCGATGGCGTCCACATACCGCAAGAGGGGATAAAGCCCGATGTAGAGGTACAGATCACGGAAGAAGAGGCAAAGGCGGACAAAGATCCGCAGATGGACAAGGCGGTGGAGATTCTGAGGGCGATGTAAGGCAGTGCGTAGAGCGCAACTTCGTTTGACATCTGCGCATTTTAATGTACAGTGTTTCGAGAGAGACAACAGCAGGAGGACAACGAAGATGTCTAACCGCCCACTTCGACCCGTCAAGCGTTATCAGGAAGACCCAAATCACACGATTAAGTCCGTGTGGCTCGATGACCCGACGTATGCCGCTGCGATGACTGCGTTCGTGCTCGTATGCACTGATGCGGTGATTGTGGACCGGCGCCGTCGTACTATCTGGCTTGCCACCAGAGCGATACTGCCGATGCGTGGTCTATGGGTCATCGGCGGTCGACGCCTTGCTGGCGAGACAATCGCAGCGTCGATTCAGCGATGCTTCGCCCGCGAGACGTCGCTGACAATCCCGCGAGAGCGGTTCAAGTATCTGCGACAAAACGAATACCTGTGGAGCACAAGGCAACAGCTACCGCAGGATGTCGGTTCACACAACCTCGTAGACGTCTTCGCGATCCAACTGAAAAAGGAAGAACGCGAGGCCGCATCGCGCTCACTCGTGGGCGCAGAGTACGAACCGGTAGGACTCCAAGAATTCAGCCGGCGAGCGCTCCTCGACGCAAATGTGCACGAGGCATTGGTCGATCTCTATGACTCCGTTTTCTGACCTCGAGCACGGTCTCATTGCTCACCGCCGCGTCCCGAAGGGACGCGGCGAACTTTTTATGTACTCGCGGCCTATTTTCGTATAGGATATGTGCATGAAAGTCATTTTTCTCAAAGACGTGGCGAAGGTGGGGCAGCATGGGACGATGAAAGATGTGGCGGATGGGTACGCTTTGAATTTTTTGATACCGCGCGGATTTGCGTTGCAGGCGACGCCAGATAAAATCGCTTCTCACCTTGCTGCGCAAAAAAGGGAAGGGGAGGCGCGAGAGAAGGAACATAAGCTTATTACCGAAGCGGTTTTGAATCTGAAAGGCGCGCGCATCGAAGTAGCGGCACGGGCGACGGAAAAAGGCGGCCTCTTTAAATCCATCACTGCCGCGGATGTCTTAAAAGCGATTCACGAGCAAAAAAAGATGAGTATCCCCGTCGAGACGATAGTCTTGCCGAAGCCCATCAAAGAGGTAGGGGAGTACACAGTGCGCATCGCTTTCGGAGAGGCGAAGGTCGAGATCGCGCTTGCGATAGTCGCAAGCGCTTAAGTTACGTCAACGATGCGGCGACGGACAGAGCGGCCGTCGAAATTGGTCTTGCGCTTTGAGCGAAAATGTACGGTCCCTGCGACGCGTGCGAAGAGCGTGTGGTCCACGCCCACACCGATGTTTTTGCCTGCCATGATAGCGGTCCCGCGCTGACGCACGATGATCTCGCCGATGCCGACTTTTTGGCCGTCCGAGCGTTTAACGCCGAGGTACTTCGGATTTGAATCGGTCAGGTTATGCGCTGATCCGCCCGCTTTGGTATGTGCCATATAGGTTTAAAATGAAGCGCAAGTATCAGGTATCAAGAGGAGATACGGTAAAATACGTGCATGGAGAATATACAGGATATCTGGCTGAAAATCAAGGGTTGGGGAGAGGACTTCGTACACGAATGGGGGCTTATACTCATCGTCTTTCTCGTCGCCCTTGGCTCATTTGGGCTTGGCCGGCTCTCGAGCATCGAAGAGGCCCGGCCGCCGGTTGTTGTGAAGGAGGCCCCTATCCAAGCCCAAGCGCGGTCTATGGTGCTGGGTGGGCTTCTGGTAGCGGCAAAGACTGGCAGCGTCTACTACTACCCGTGGTGCACGGGGGTGAGCAGGATCAGCGCGGCGAACAAAATATGGTTTGAAAGCGAATCTACCGCCCGCAGGGCAGGCTATATGCCGGCTAAGAATTGCAAAGGTTTGGCGCCGCAGTGATCCGCGTTACAATGGCCTCATGATCGTCTTGGACGTCGAAGCAACAGGTGTCGAGCCAAAAAAACATTCTATCGTCTCGATCGGGGCGCTCGATCTTGCAAACCCATCCAATCGCTTTTATATGGAATGCCGCATTTGGGATGGCGCACATGTGATGGACGAAGCGCTCGGGGTAAACGGCTTTACTAAAGAGCAGATCATCGATCCCAAGAAGCCGACCGAAGCCGATCTCACGCACGCATTCCTCGCATGGAGCGAGAGTGTGGAGGAGCGGACGTTTGCGGGTCAGAACGTATCTTTTGATAGAGATTTTTTGAAAGAAGCGGCTGAACGCGCCGGCCACACCGAGTGGCCCTTTGCGCATCGC
>MFLH01000014.1:0-1810 GCA_001781275.1 Candidatus Kaiserbacteria bacterium RIFCSPHIGHO2_02_FULL_54_11b
CGTTGGTACGTGAGAAATTGACGAGCGGGTACTCTTTTGTCTTTCCGTCGTTATTTTTTACCTTGATCATCGCCGCGTCTGCGTACGAAACTTCGCCGGACTCTTCTGCGATGACGAGACGGCCGGAATCGCGCGCAGCAGCAGCCTCGACACCGGTTGCAACAACCGGTGCCTCCGGCACCACAAGCGGCACTGCCTGCTTTTGCATGTTCGAACCCATCAAGGCGCGGTTGGCGTCGTCGTTCTCGACGAACGGGATGAGCGAGGTCGCGACCGAAAACGGCTGGTTGGTCGCGACTTCCATGAAATCCACGTTCTCGCGCTTCACCAAAGTCGGGTTGCCTTCGCGGCGCACCTCGACCATTTTGACCGAGATGTGGCCCGATCCATCGCGCGGGATGCCGGCGTGCGCGATCGCGTACTGTTCTTCTTCGAGCGCATTCAAATACTTGATCTCTTTTGTGATGACTCCTTTCTCGACTTTCGCGTACGGTGTCTCGATGATGCCGAATTCGTTGGGGCGGGCATAGAGCGACATGTGCAAGACCAAGCCGATGTTCTTTCCTTCCGGCGTGTGGATGGGGCAGACACGGCCATAGTGCGAAGAGTGCACATCGCGCACTTCGAGACCGGCGCGCTCCGAGGTAAGTCCGCCGCGACCCAAGGTGGAGAGGGTGCGCAAGTGTTCTATCTCATCGAGCGTATTGTATTGCTGCATGAGCTGCGAGAGCTGGTCGGTCGTGAAAAATTCACGTATCGCCGCTTGAAAGGGGCGCGGGTTGACGAAGGACACCGGATTCGTGGTCTCGGCATCCACCATCGCCATGCGGTCCTGGATGTTGCGCTTCATGCGGGAAAGACCCACGCGCATACGGCTTTCGAGAAGCTCGCCTGCGAATCGCACGCGGCGGAAGCCCAAGTGATCGATGTCGTCTGCCTGTGCTGCCGGATCGGCGTTCAATTCGGCGATGTGCGTGATGATGCGGATGACATCGGCGAGCGTCAAGGTCGCGTTGGCGAGGTCTTTCTCGGAAATGCCGAGGCCAAAACGACGGTTGAAGTGGAAGCGGCCGACGCGCGAGAAATCATAGCGATCAGGCGAGAGAATAGACGCGACGTGATCGCGGGCCGATTCGGGCGTCGCAATATCACCGTCGCGCAACCTTCGGTAGATCTCGACGAAAGCCTCTTCCGGCGTCTTTGCATGGTCATGTTCGAGGGTCTTCGCGATAGCGTCGCGAGCAAGCGGAGATTTTGCGAATTGCGCGAGGATGTCTTTCTCGCTCGCAAGACCCAAGACACGCAAAAGTGAGGTGACGGGGAATCGGCGCTTGCGATCTATCTTTACATACACACCGCCGTCGGCATCGGATTCGATCTCGATCCAGACACCGCGTGCGGGGATGATCTTGGCTGCAAAATAATTTTTTCCTTTGTAGGGGATCGATTCAAAGAAAACGCCGTATGAGCGCGCGAGCTGCGGCACGACGATGCGCTCGACACCATTGATGACAAAAGTGCCGTGCGGGGTCATCCACGGAAAATCCGCGAGGAAAATCTCCTGCTCTTTCTCTTCGCCGGTTGTTTTGTTCTTGAGGCGCACCACCATCGAAAGCGGTGCTTCGTAGGTCTTCATCGCGCGTTTCGCGTACTGTTCGTCCCAGCGCAATTCGCCAAATGTGAACTTGACGAGCTTCAATTCAAATTTCTTTCCGGAATGATCCGAGATGGGGGAAAATTCTTTGAAGACGCGCTCGGCACCTCCCTCCACAAAGTCGTGGAACGATTTGATCTGCGCCTCGACGAGGCT
>MFLH01000014.1:1817-10869 GCA_001781275.1 Candidatus Kaiserbacteria bacterium RIFCSPHIGHO2_02_FULL_54_11b
TTGACGAGAGGTTCGCTGAATTTCCCGAAGTATTTCTGCGGTCGCACTTTGGTTTTCGCCATGTTTACAACAAGCTACCCGTGGGGCGCCTTCGCGCTCCAGGTGTGGATCCCCGTTATTAAATTTTCGTATCAAAACGCATCTTTCGACGCGACCTCCTCTTTCTCCAAAAGCGCAACCGCAACTCAATCAGCTCTTGAAATGTCCGAGGAGTATATACGAAGCCTCTTTTTGAGTCAAGCGCCATCTGAAATATAGGTGAAGCGGGCGGAGGTCTTGTTGTTTTTGCCTCCGTCCGCTCACTGGGGCCTCATCGACGCACCCAGTTCTTCGGAACGTAAACGCCCCGAAAACCCTCGTAGGGCTTGTACCCCGGCGGTGCGTTATGGTCCGCGGATTTCTCCGCAACTCCAGTGTCCACCGGCTTGGGCGGACGCTGACTCGGAAACCTTACCGATACATCGGGCTTGGTTTTCAGTACACTCGAGGCCTGACCCATCGTTTTCTCCTTTCTGGGAGTGGTGGCGGGGTCTCGTCCTTTCTTTCTACTCCCGCCCTGTTTTCTGTCAAGCGCCTGCGGTGCGCTTCTTCCACTCCTCTATCTTTGCATGATGACCGGACAAAAGGACTTTCGGAACGCGATACTTCTTTTTCTTCCACTCGAGAATTTCAGGGCGCGTGTATACATCGGGGCTTGAGACACGCGAGGCTTCGAGGGATTCTGCTTTGCCCAAAACTCCGGGAATATGCCGAGAGATCGCATCAACGAGGGTCGCCGCAGGCAGCTCGCCGCCGGTGAGTACATAAGGGCCAACGGAAACTTTCTTGGCTTTCAATATTTTTTGCACACGCGCGTCGACACCCTCGTAGTGACCACAGATAAAGAGAATGTCTTTTTTCTTGGAAAGTTTTTTTGCCATCGCTTCGTCGAAGAGTTTTCCATCGGTTGAGAAAAATATCTTCTCTGCTCCTTTACCCTGAGCTCGTCGAAGGGCCTTTTCCGCCGCGCGCAGCATCCCATCCGGCTCAAGCACCATTCCAGGGCCTCCACCATACGGCCGCCTGTCGACGCGGCCGTATTTGTCGCGGGTGAATTTTTTGGGGTCGTAGAATGAGATTTTTATCTTCTTCGCCACGATCGCGCGCCCAATAATAGAAGCCCTGAGGTACGGCCCGATCGATTCCGGAAACAACGTAATGATATGAAAATGAATCATGTTTCTTCTTCACCTTCAGCGAGCGAATTTGGTTCTTGGGAGTGTTGTGCAGGGCGACGGCCCGAGCAGCAGCAAATTTTCAGCAGAAAATTATGCGACTCCCAAGGGCCAAATTCGCGAGCGTCCTACTCCCCCTTCAAATCCTTGATGACATCGTCCACCGTCGTGTCGCGCACATAGGGCTCCGAAGGAGCGCTTGAGGGGCGCTCGCCGCGCTCTCCACGCTCCGGCGCCATGCCCTGCCCGCGCTCGCTTCCTTCCGGCTCCTCGATCTTGAGGTTCACACGCGCGTCGTTCTTCATCCCGACGACGCGCAGGACGGTGCGGATTGCTTTGGCGGTTGCGCCCGAGCGTCCGATGACCTTGCCCATGTCGTCTTTGTGCACAGAGAGCGTGAGCAGTACGCCCATCTCATCGACAGTGCGGGTTATCTTCACATCCTCCGGATGATCCGCGAGTGCTTTCACTACGTACTCCAAAAATTGCTGATCTTGTTCCATATCTGTCTTGCTATCTTGGTAATGAGCTCAGTATATCCTGCTTGGGCAGGCGGGCAAACCTACGCAGCGGGAGTCTCTTCCTTTACCTCCTCGGCGGGGGTAGCCTCAGCGCTCGGCTCTTCAGTAAGCACTTCCGCGGGAGCCGCTGGTGCTGCCTCTGGCGCGGCCTCTTCTTTTACAGGCTCCTTGTACTTCGGAAGGACATTGATCTTTTTGGCATTGATGATACCGAGCGAGACGAGCATGTTGTGGACGGTCGCCGATGGCTTTGCCCCGACCGAAATCCAGTATTTGATGCGCTCCGCGTCGAGCACACGCTGCTTGCTTTTGGGGTCGTAGGTGCCGACTTTCTCAACGATGTTGCCCGTCTTCGGACCCTCGGCGTGTTCTACGACGATAATGCGATAAGAAGGCGAGTTGATGCGCCCTGTGCGTTGCATTCGTATCTTCAACATATGTCGCGACACTCTACCTCTTTCGCCCTTATTTTGCAACACGCTCGGCCTCCTCGAGTTTGACTGACAAGAGCTTGGACACCCCATCCTGTCCCATGGTGACGCCGTAAAGCTCGCCGGCAGCGGCCATGGTGGCACGGTTGTGGGTGATGACAATGAGCTGCGATTTTGCTCCAAGCTCCTTTATCATGTCCGCATAGCGTTTGCTGTTGGCCTCGTCGAGCGCTGCGTCGGTCTCGTCCAAGATCAAAAACGGCGGGGGATTCACTTGGCTCATCGAAAAGATAAGCGCGATGGAGGTAAGCGCGCGCTCGCCGCCGGAGAGCACATCGAGCCCGCGGATTTTTTTGCGCGGGAGTGCGACGTCTATAGAGAGACCGGCATAGAGCTCTTCTTCCTCCGGCACGTCCAATTCATCATCCTCTCCGTCGGCGAGGCCTGCCCCGTAGGAAGCGCGGAGCGCTTTCCTTCGGGGCTCTTCAACAAGAAGCTTGGCGTGCCCGCCGCCGAAAAGCTTCGCGAAGAAATTTTGTAACGCGACGTTGATATGCTTGATGCCTTCGGTAAATCGAGCATCGATGGTCTTCTCCAGTTCGGCGATGATATCTTCGAGTTTTTCTGCCGACGCTTCGAGATCCGCAAGTTCACGCGCGAGAAACGCTTCACGCTCCTTTGTTTGGTTGAACTCTTTTACGACCGCATCCCCGCCGCCTATCCCCGACTCCTCTATCTTTATCTTCAAGCGCTCTATCTCACGCCGCCGCTTTTCTTGTCTTTGCCGATCTTCTTCGAGAAGTGCTCCTTCGGGGATGGCCGACTTTTCCCATCCGTGTACCGCTGCTCCGATGAGCGCAATTCCTTCGCGCACTTCTTCCTCAAATCGTTGGCGAAGGCCGGCGATATTCGCGCGCGCCGACTGGACGCTCCCGAGTTTTCCTTGCGCCTCGCGCACGCTCGATTCGAGCTCCAGAAGGTCGCGCTCGGCAGTGAATCCTGCCTCGCGCGCCTCTGCTATTCTTTGGCGCAGCGCCTCCAACTCTTCGGCAAGCGCTAGTTCCTCTTTGCGCACGCGCTCGAGCGACCGTGCGAGCGCCTCTACCTGCTGCCGCACTTCCTCATTGGTCTCGGGCGCGGCCCCCGAGAGGCCTTCAACGAAGGCTTTGATCCGCTCGCGTATCTGCGTGAGCCGGCTTCTGATGACCGAAACATCACTCTCCCGCTCGGCCTCGGCAATCGCCTCGGTGAGCTCGCGGGTAAATCCTCGCACGTGCGGCACGGGTACTATCTGCTCGACCGTCACGGTGTTTGCCTCGAGTGCCCCTTCGGCGCGACCGAGCTCACGGGTGAGCCGCTCGCTCTCACGACGCGCCTCCGAGAGCTTCGTGTCTCGCTCGGCAACTCTTTTCTGAAGCTCGGCGATGACATGCTCTGCAGAGCCCGAGCGTTTTCCCCGCGCCTCGGCGACACGGCCGCCGAGCTGTTTCAATTCGGCCTCTTGCGCTCGCACCTCTTGCGACAGGCGTGCGTCTTCCTGTGTGATCCACGCATTCTCGCGAGCAAGGTATTCGTTCAATTTTATGGCGAGCTCGTCTTTCATCTCGCGCGCTTTTTCGATCTTCTCCACCTGTGTGCGCAAAAAATTCAGGTGCGGTGCTATCTCACGGCGAAGTGATTTTGTCTTTTCGATATTATTTCCCGTCTCTTCGAGCTTGCGCTCACTCTCGGCTTTTTTGTGTTGATAGAGCTTGAGGCCAAGCGCGTCCTCCACCATCTCTCTGCGCTCACGAGGGCTGGCATTCAAAATACGGTCCGCCTCGCCCTGCGAGATTATCTGGTACCCCGAGCCCCCGATATTCGCACCGGCGAGGAGCCGGATAACGTCTTTGAGCCGCACAACCGTACCATTTAGTAGATACTCATTTTGTCCGTCGCGATACACGACGCGCTCGACCGTGACGTCTTTGAAATCGAGATCGAGCAGGCGTTTGCTGTTGTCAAAAACCACCTTCACCCCCGCGCGATTCATGCGCGGAAGGCTGGGCGAGCCACCCCAGATGAGGTCCTCGCCGCGCTTGCTGCGCATCGATTTCATCGACTGCTCGCCCAAGACGAAACGGAAAGCCTCAGCGACATTGGACTTGCCCGAGCCATTGGGTCCGACGACCGAGGTGATGGGCGAGCCAAAAACGAGCTCGGTCTTCTTGCCGAATGATTTGAACCCCGAAAGCTCGATGGATTTGAGACTAAGAAACATTGACGCTTATTGTATCAAAATATATAGAGAACAGCGGGCCCAGAGGGGACCCGCTGCCGCATCAAAACCCATTCGGCTCAGCCGAACGGCCACGCGATGCTGAACTGTGGAGCAGTGGACTTCGGCCGCTTCTTAGCGGCGCCGGAAAATCGAGCCGACGAAGCTGGCTAGACCGAAGAAGACCTGTGCAATCCCCATCCTCGGAAGGCCGAGGAATCCGTCGCGGTCACCCAACAGGGCTGGTGTGTCCGCGTATTCACGGCAGTGACGCATGCTTCGTTTCCTCCATCAAAAAAGGTCCTTTTCGGACCGGGAGGGACAGACCGAAGGTACAGTCCCGCTATCACAATGCCACTGTTGTCCACCTAGGGCAAGGAACGACGTGTCGATAAAGATTACGTGAAATTTACCAGCCTTTTGCCGCAAGGGCCTTCTGCGCGGCGTCTTGTTCTGCCTCTTGTTTCGAACGACCTTCGCCCGTCGCTATTTTTTCCTGCCCTATGAATGCCCCGACGAGAAATACCTTGTCGTGGTCGGGGCCGGTCTGGCTCACGACTTGATACGTCGGTGTGATGCTGTGCTTTTCTTGCGCGATCTCTTGCAGCCTGCTTTTTGCATCCTGCCAAAGCCGCTTTTCAACTACTTCTTCGGTTTTATGGAAAAGCTGATCCGCGATAAATTTCTGCGCGACGTCATATCCGGAATCGAGATAGAGTGCCCCGATAAGTGCTTCGAAAGCATTCGCAAGGATTATCTGCCGCGCACGCCCCTGATCTCTTGATTCGCCGCGAGAAAGCAGCAAGTAGTCGTTCATGCCGAGCTTCGAAGCCGCGTCCGAGATGCTCTGCGTGTTGACGAGTGCCGCGCGATACGAAGTGAGGTCGCCCTCGGGTTTTTCCGGATATTTTGCATACAAAAATTCAGTGACGACGAGCTCCAAGACGGCATCGCCCAAAAACTCGAGTCGTTCGTTGTGTTCACGACCGGGTGCGCGATTTTCATTGAGATACGAACGATGCGTGAAAGCGACCTCAAGGAAGCGCTTTTCCTTGAAGTGATGGCTTATCTTTTTCTCGAAATCGGAGAAATCCATATAATCGCCGTCCATTAACGCCGTCGCCTGCCTCCGTGCCGCTCAGTCCGTGCTTCCTGACTTTCCTCTTTTTCCTCTACTTTCTTCTGGCCTTCAGAGCCCTCTTCAGTCTCGATCTTTTTTTGGGGATCAGCACTCCGTTTGGCAAGCACATTGATGGCGGGCACGATTATTTTGAGCGTATCATCATAAAAATTAAGATCACCGACCGTCGAGAGTGGGAACCACTGCGCGTCATCGAGGCCGCCACTCGAGCCAAGTCTCAGCTCTGAGAAAGGGGATTCGGCAAGGAAGTAACTCACCCGCTTGCGCTTTTTGCCACCCTCCACCTTCGAATCATTCGCCACGTATTCGTTGACCCCGAGCTCTTGGACGATCTTGATGTCGAGACCCATCTCTTCTTTTATCTCCCGAATAGCGCCAGCCTGTATGTCTTCACCTTCCTCGATCTTACCCTTGGAGAGGGTCCAATGGCCAAAAATGTCGTGTACGAATGCGAGGTATGTCTCCCCTTCCGAGCGGGCGTAGACGACGGCGCCCGCCAGGTGTTCGGTCGGCATTTTTACGGGTTTGTTCCCGACATCTTTGCGTGCACCGCCTTCATTTTTGCCGGGCTCACCGAGCTCGACGTAGACGGCGCCCAACACCCCGTTTACGAATCTTCCGGAAGACGCGCTGCCAAAAGATTTTGCGAGCTCGATCGCTTCGTTGATGGCAACTTTCGCCGGCACTTGCGTGCGGTCCGCAAAGAGGAGCTCGGTCAATCCGAGCCGCAAGATGTTGCGATCGATAGACGCGATGCGGTCGATCGGCCATTCGGGCGCCGCGCGCACGATGACCTCGTCTATTTCTTTCTGTTTCGCGATCGCACTCTGGAGGAGCTGCTTCATAAACGGCATGTCGGAGTCGCGCGCACCAAATTCTTTGCCATAATCGGTGAGGCGCGAAAGTGCCTCGTCGTTGGTCATTTTGCCCTCCGAAGAATCGCGCTCGAAGAGCACTTGGAGAACGACTGAACGAGCGAGGTGTCTATTTGCCATATACGAAGAACAAGTTCACTGCTCCAGTATACAGGAAGAAAATAAAGAACGGATGAAAATGGGTGTGAATTAAGAGGTCTTAGCCGTTTCTTTTTCCTTCGTCTCGTCTGAGTGTCCACTCGCACGTAATTCGGTCTGCTTGCGTTTTGCACGACGGGCCGCGCGTGATGCTACAGCAACGATATCGATAATAATTTTGCCATTGTATTTGCCGCACTGCGGACAGGCGCGGTGGGACATGCGTGCAGCGCCACATTCGCATTTTGCCAAGCGCTGGCCATGAATAGCGTGGTTGCTGCGCCGCTTGGCGGTTTGGGAGCGATTCCTGCGCATTCGGACTACCATGGTGTGCGATTATACCGATTTTGAGCCAACATGCAATCGTGAACAGAACGTCGCCCGATGGACGGGCGAAAGGCCCCACTGCGCTATCGCTAAGCGGTGCGAGGCGGTCCCATAGCCTTTGTGGACATGAAAATCGTACGCGGGGTACTTCGGCGAAAGCCGCTGCATGAGCCGATCACGTGTCACTTTTGCCATGATGGATGCGAGCGAGATGACGGGCTCGGTGTCGTCTCCGCCAATGATCGTTTCCTGATGAATGTATTCCGCAGGTGCGGAAAGACTTCCATCGAGCAACACGCGACAATCCACCGGAGCGATTTCGAATCGGGAGAGTGCTTCAGAGAGCGCACGTTTGATAGCCGGCACAATTCCGTACGTATCAATGTATGCAGCCGAAGATGTCGACACGCTGAAATGCAATAAAGAGGTTTTCTCGAGCTCACGTGTACGTTCAAATATCTCCTCGCGCTTTTTTTCTGAAAGTTTTTTTGAATCCCTGACTCCTTGAAGAAGATTCCAGTCAAAATCCGCTGGCACTATGACCGCCCCGACAGAGACGGGGCCCGCAAGCGGCCCCCGCCCTGCTTCGTCAATGCCGATGAGAAAAGTTTGCACCTAAATATAATAACAAATATGCGAGCTGCATTTGCGAAAATCATCCGCAAACGCAGCTCGCACCGGCTATGGGGGTTCATTGCCTGAATTTGCCGAGGTCGTGCCGCGCCTCGACGGTACTAGTGGGCGGTTTTCGCCCCAAGCCTCCCCGTGTGTCAGCCCCAACATTTGGGCTACCCATCCGAGTTATACCGTCAGCCTCCTGGCCAACCCCCTTCGGCATGTACCCCATTCGACCCCGCGGTTTCTCTTCCCCCGATCCGCGGTCGTTGAGAGATGACCCTGCTGCGGCACTTCGCGGAACTGTCCGCGTCTTCCTCGTCTTTTTGACTATTTGTCCCTGCTTCCTGTCGGATCGGGGCCCCGACGTTGCCCTAACAACACGCACTTTTACTCGGTAACCTGCCAACACTCTACGGGGTCGTTCAAATAAAGTCAAAGTAAAAGGAGGAAAACTCGCGGTGATATACTGCGACCATGAGCGCGCGTGATTTCGTCCATTTACACACGCATAGCCATTACTCTTTACTCGAAGCACTTCCAAAAATGCCCGAGCTCGTTGCCGCGGCGGCGCGTGACGGGCAGATGGCGCTTGCGCTCACAGACAACGGCAACCTGTACGGCGCCATCGAGTTCTATAAAGAGTGTAAAGAAAGTAGCATCAAGCCGATCCTCGGCGTTGATTTTTATGTCGCACCGCGCACGCGTGCGCAAAAGGAACATCGCATCGACGAACACACTTCGAGGCTCGTTTTGCTCGCAAAAGACCTCACAGGATATCGCAACCTCCTGCGATTGGTCTCGCGGTCGCACCTCGAGGGGTTTTATTACCGCCCGCGCATCGACCGCGAGCTTATCGAAGCACATCGGGAAGGGCTCGTCGCGATGCTTCCCTCTTTCGGCGGTGAGCACGCGCGACTTCTGCGCGAGGGCAATACCGAGCGTGCAAAAGAGTCGCTCGACTGGCACAAAAAAATATATGGAGAAGACCTCTTTCTCGAGATCACCCGCCATCCGGAGATCGAAGGGCATGAAAAAGAAATGCAAGGCATCATCTCGCTCGCACGCGAGAGCGGCGTCGACCTTGTCGCAGCACACGACACGTATTATCTGAAAAAAGAAGACGCGCTCGCGCGCGAGCTCGTGCGTAAAATCCGCAGTGCAAATGTACTGAATAGGGATTTCGAGCAAGGTGCGCCCGACTTTTCTTTCATCCCCCGCGCACGCATGCAGGAACTTTTCGCAGACATCCCCGAAGCGCTCGAGAACAGCGCGCGCATAGCCGAAAAGTGCGACCTCAAACTCAAGCTAGGGCTCTGGGTCTTCCCGGATTTCCCTATTCCTGCCGGCAGCACGGCAAACGACGAACTTCGCCTCCTTGCCGAAAAAGGGTTCAAAGAACGCGGCATCGCAGAGACGAAAGAAAACAAAGAGCGCGTCGACTACGAACTTTCCATCATCGGAAGCAAAGGCTATTCACCATACTTCCTTGTCGTCGCCGACTTGCTCCATCACGCGCGGGAAAAAGGCATT
>MFLH01000014.1:10892-12154 GCA_001781275.1 Candidatus Kaiserbacteria bacterium RIFCSPHIGHO2_02_FULL_54_11b
GAACTCATCGCCTATGTGCGAGAAAAGTACGGCGAAGAAAAGGTGGCGCAGATCGGCACCTTCGGCACGATGATGGCGCGCGCGGCCGTCCGCGACGTCGCGCGCGCCTTGGGCCATCCCTATAGCCTCGGCGACACGATCGCAAAGCTCATCCCTTTCGGTAAGCAGGGGTTTCCGGTCACGATCGCAGGCGCGCTCGAAGAAGTGCCCGAGCTCGCAGAGCTGTACAAGAAAAATGCGGACGTGCGCGAATGCCTCGACCTCGCGCAAAAGATCGAAGGCAACGCGCGGCACGTCGGGGTGCACGCCGCGGGAGTCGTGATAGCACCTTCCGCTGTCACCGATTTCTCCCCCATCCAGATCGATCCGAAAGGCAACCACATCATCACGCAATACGACATGTATGCGATCGAAGAAGCGGGTCTTCTCAAATTCGACTTTCTCGGACTCACCAACCTGTCTGTTTTGGCCGATTCCGTCGCGCGCGTGCGCGAGCGCCTCTCGGTCGACGTAGATCTCGACCACCTCAAACTCGACGACGCGAAGACCTTTGAAATGCTCTCCCGCGGCGAGACCTTGGGGGTCTTCCAGCTCTCCGGCGGCGGTATGACCGCCTACCTCGTCGATCTCAAGCCGACATCCATCCACGACATCAATGCGATGGTCGCACTCTACCGCCCGGGCCCGATGGCGTTCATCCCTGCGTACATCGAGCGCAAGAAGGATCCGAAAAAAGTGAAGTACCTCGATCCGCGTATGGAGGCGATCCTCAAAAACTCATACGGTGTCATCACCTACCAAGACGACGTCCTGGAACTCGCGATCAAGATCGCGGGCTACACGTGGCTCGAGGCGGATAAATTCCGAAAAGCGATGGGCAAGAAGATCCCGAAAGAAATGGCCGCACAGAAAGAGAAATTTACCCGTGGGTGTGTCGCAAATGGGATGAAGAAAGAATCGGTACAAAGGTTGTGGGAGCAGATCGAGACCTTTGCCGCGTACGGTTTCAACAAAGCGCACGCGGCAAGCTACGGCAACCTCGCCTACAAAACCGCCTACATGAAAGCCAATTTCCCCGTCGATTATATGGCCGCAGTCCTCACGGCCGACGCCGGTGACGTCGACAAGATCGCGGAGGTCGTCGCCGAGTGCAAGCGCATGGGCATCTCGGTTTTGCCGCCGTCGGTGAATGAAAGTATGGGTAACTTCACTGTTATTCACCCCGAGAGAACTCGAGGGGTCGACGACCCTTCGACAAGCTC
>MFLH01000015.1 GCA_001781275.1 Candidatus Kaiserbacteria bacterium RIFCSPHIGHO2_02_FULL_54_11b
CTCATGATGAGCTTGTAGTCTTCGGCATCGAGGTCGCCCAAGACGAGCTTGTCACCGGAAACGGAACCGCCTTTGGATGAGAGGTACTTTTTTATCTCGCGTGCGCTATCGCTGTCGCCGGGAGCCAGTCGCTCATACAGTGCCTTGAGCAAGATGGAGAGCGTCGTTATGCGCTGCTGGCCGTCGATAAGCTGAAGCCTAACAATGCTCGGCGTATGCGTGTCCGTGAGAAAGACGACCGTGCCAAGCAAGTGAACGTCACCGGCTCCGAGCAAGTCGATGTCGTTAAAGAAATCGTTGAGCTGTTTCTCGCCCCACGCATACCGCCGTTGGTAGGCAGGTATGTTGAACTGCTCGTTATTGATATTAAAGAGGTTTCCTACCGTCAGGGTGTTCGGGTCAATTCGCATATGAAAATAAGGCTGTGGTGGGTCTAATACATAGGGATTGTACGCCTGGCGACCGCCCGGGGCAACCGGCCGATCCAACGAAAATCCCGAGCAACGTGCTCGGGATTCGCGCCACTATGGACTCACATTTTATCACATGCTGCGCGTACCCTTTGACTGTGTAATCGCAAAAAATAAAGAGCTTTGGCTCATCCCATTTATGAAGGTTTCCTGCTATTATTTGGATGCGGACACCACAACAAATGCGGCAATTATTTCAGGACCAATTAAAACACCGGCGACTGCCGCTCATCATGGCCCACGGAGGAGGTCTTGGGCATGGTCGGGAAAATTCAGTTGAGGCCATACGAGAGGCCCTAAAATACAGCCCTGACATAATTGAGGTCGATGTGCGTAAAAGCCGAGATGACATTTTGTATCTGCATCACGGCTCCATTCCGTTGGGTGTTTTTGCAGCGCAGTTTTTTGGATTTCTTACGTTCGCTCGGATTCAGCGCTTTGTCGGCAAGCTGGATAGCTTACGGTCCGCGATAGAGGCCGTGCCATCCTCGATAGATATTTATCTCGACCTGAAGACTACAAAGATAACCAGTGCGGACCTCAAACCCCTCATCGAGGGTAAGCGGAATATTTGGGTAACGGCGTATAGCGTTTCGCAACTTAGTGAATTGCGCTCCGGCCTTGGCGAAGATTTCATATACGTTTTGAACCGCCCATTGGTCTGGGTAAGGTTCCGCGAAATTCTCAAGCTCGTTGGCCTTGTCGACATGATACAGATTGGCAGATGGCAATGGAGCACGGTTGTTATCAGTGAAATCGAAGCAAACGGAATCGCATGTCATCTGGCACACTGGTTCCTAACCACCGACGAGCAGCGCGACAAAATGGAGTCATCTCCGTTCAAAGGAGTGTTCCTCCATTACGACGACCTGGCTAAACGTACCCGATAAAATTATGTGGCTCTTACTCGCAGCATTAGCGTCAATGTTCTGGGGAATCACTTACGTTCTCAACGAGCAGATTTTTAAGCAGCTCTCGGTGCCGACTACGATAGCAATTGAAGCCCTGTTCTTCTCCGTTCTGACCATAGTGGTTATGGCCTTTACCGGAACGCTCAAGACCGACATCGCCACCGTGGGTGCTTCGCGTTCGCTGATATGGTTACTCGTAGCTGGTACGGTGGCGGCACTGATCGCCGAACTTTTGATAGGGTTTTCAATCACAGCCAAAAACGCGACACTCGCAGGGCTCATCGAGATTTCCTATCCGTTGTTTATCGCTCTCTTCGCCTTTCTCCTTTTCAAAGAGAACGAGCTGACCATCGGGACCGCGGTGGGAGGAGCCTTCGTCTTTCTTGGGGTAGCGATCATATATTGGTTCAGCCGATAAATTTATGGAACAAAACTCAAATAAAAAAGTAGTGATTGTCGGAGCAGGAATAAACGGCCTCGTCGCTGCGAACTACCTAGCGCGAGCTGGCTTTGATGTTACCGCGCTCGAACGCAAAGCCCGAGCTGGCGGCGCATGCTGTTCGGTCACCCGTGTGATTGACGGCGTACCTTACGAATATCCGCAAGGCGCGAGCGTACTCGGCATGATGCAAGACTTCGTGTTTGAGGAAACGGGACTTTCCAAAAAGGTAAAGATACACGAGCCATCCCACCCCTCTATTTTTTATTCCAAAGACGGAGTAGCTTGTCTAATGTGGAGCGACCCCGACCAGTTCGAAGCCGAGATGCGAGAGAAGTTCGGCGAAACTGGTCAGGCAAAGCAGTTTTTATTGGATATGGGACTCGTCGTGTCTTTTTTGCAGCAGGGGTATCGCGATGCCGTGGTACCGACTGTAAAGTCCGCAGAAACAACCCTCGGCAAAGAACTTACCGCACTTTGGATTACCGGGAGTGCGCGAAGTCTTCTCGACCACTACCTAACTGCAGAAGCAACAAAAATTGCATTCGGAATTTCAGTAGTGGAAAGTGGCCCCGTATCGTTTGACTCACCCTACTCGGCCTTCTCCATTCCGCTCATGAGTTCCGGCAGCATTTTTGGCGGAGCGTGGGGGTACGTACAAGGTGGTATCTGGCAGATACCCCTCGCGCTTGATGCCATAAATGCGGAGCTGGGTGTAAAACGGATTTTCAATGCACGGGTTATGAAACTCAATCGGGAAAGAAAAGAAATAACCTACGACCAGAATGGCGAGGAAGCTACCCTAACAGCCGACTACATTATCTTTGCAACTGATCCTCTGACCGCCGCGCGAATTGCTGGAGAGAAAGAAATAGAAGAAAGGATTACAAAACAAAAAATACTCGGCGCAGGTGGCAAGCTAGTGATGCTGTTCCGCAAGCCAGTGAAATGGAAGGGCGATACCGGCATGCCGGAGTTCGACCATGCGCTACGTGACCTTCCTCAAGTCTCAACACTCGACGAATTTGAAGAACGTGCTCAGGCGGCAGCTAACGGTGCCGATTTTGCTGCAGGAAATATTGAAGTGTACTCCGAGGGGCTAGCTGATCTGGCAATGGGAGGCGGCCGACCTTATGACATAGTCTCCGTGTACCTGGGTGCGCTTGGTGCTCGTAAGTCGGGAATAGAATTACCTCAAGTGAAAAAACAAATAGCCGATCTCGTACTGCAACAGGCAGAAAACCCCGAGGATCTCATAGATACTATTCTCGAAACGCCCCGAGACTTGATGAACTGGTTCTTCTTTCCAGGAGGCAACATAGACCACATGGAGCTTGCCGAGGGGCAGACTTTCGCGGACCGAACCTACTCTGCCGATCCAGCAAACAATTTCTATCAATTTGGCTCAGACCCGGGCATTTTCTACTGCGCGGCTGGCACCTATCCCTGTGGCTCGGTCGCGGGCACGTCCGGTTATATGTGTGCCAAGCAGTTAATTAGGAAAATACAATGAAAGAGAAATTAGCCATTATAGGGGGAGGTATTGCGGGCATGTCTGCTGGATATTTCTTGCACAAAAAGTACGACATCACGCTGTTTGAAAAGAATGATTATATCGGCGGCCACTCACATACGGTAGACATCGATTACCGAGGACAGCGCGTATCGGTCGACACGGCCGTGATGATATTCGACCGACAAAACTATGTGAACATCGAAAAACTATTCGCACATATCGGTATCACCGATAAAGACAAGGTGACTAGCAACGTGTCATGGGGCGCAGCGTTCTTCGAAAATGAAACACTGGAGTACTCCAACCGCAATCCCCTCATGCAGTGGCACAATACGTTTTCTCTGCGCTCATGGAGATTGTTCTTTAACTATGCGCGTTTTGCATGGCTAAGCAAGCGTGCATTCGTGAAAAACCCACAGACGCTTGAAGGTAAAACCTTCGGAGCCTATTTGCACGATATACGCGTCAGCCAAGACTGCATCGACCACATCATAACGCCGCTCTATGCGTGCATCTTTTCCCTCGCACCGGCAGACATCCTCGCCTGGCCGACACTGCTCATGCTCGGATTTCTTGATCGTCACCAAATGCTGGGACTTGGAATATTCGGGGATACGCCCTGGTACATGTTGCGCGGAGGCACGCATACCTATGTCGAAAAGCTCACCGCGCCATACAGAGACGCCATACGCCTCAGCACACCAGTCAAGCAGGTGCGTCACGAAAACGGGAGAATAATTATTTTGCTCACGGACGGCACGCAAGAGATTTTCGATAAAGTAATCATCGCGGCGCACGCTAACGAGGCTCTTGCTATGCTTACCGAACCGACGGCGGATGAACAACGGCTGTTGGGCGCATTCCCGTACACGAGTGGCCGGAAAGTGATTGTGCACGACGATGCAAATGTCATGCCGCGGCGCAAGTCGGCGTGGGCGGCATTTACCTTTAACGACCGTATTCCGGCGCTCGATGGAGGATTCGCAGTAACCTATTGGCTAAACCTGATACAAAATATTGATCAGAAATATCCTCTGTTTTTGTCTATTAACACAGACGCGGTGCGAAAAGAGTGCCGCTTTGCCGAATTTAATTACACCCACCCAACTTTCACAGCAGGATCGTACAAGGCGCAAAAAGAATTACCCAAGCTGCAAGGCGTTGGTGGCATCTATTACTGCGGTAGCTACTTCAGCTACGCATGCCATGAGGACGGACTGTTCGCATCGATGGAAGTTTCAAACTTACTCGGAGGGGAAATACCCTGGGAAGGCGAAAAATAATATGAAAGACATCCTTGATTTAAAACGCCATGCCACCCCTCTTAGGTTTTTTCTGGCGGTCAACCGCAAGGAGATTCCTTTGATTCTGCTCAATATTTTCTTTTACAGCATGGGAGCGGTATCCCTCATAGTGCTGTCGTATTTCCTGGGCAAGGCTATCGACGGCTTAACGAATAGTCCGGAAATCCCACTGCGGACGCTGATGTATCTCATCGTAGGCTCCGTGGTGTGGTACGAGGTAAGTTATCGAATCGGGCACATATGCGAAATATTCGCAAAGACGCGCATTCGCGCTCGAACGAAAAAAGCTCTGTTCAATCACACACGCTCACTTTCATTCGGCTATTTCGCCGACCGTTTTGCCGGTGAGATAGCGCACAAGATAGCCATGTGCGCGGATGCCTTTGAGCGCCTTACTCTCGTACTCACCAATAACGTTATCGAGGAGATCGTGCTTATCGCTACCTCCATTGTGGTCCTTGGATTTATCAATCCTTGGTACGCGATATTCCTATTGCTGTGGAGTCTGTTTCTGTTCTTGGGACTGACCGGAGCCAGCAGTTTCTCCAACTCCGCCCTGTCACTGGACACGATAATAAAATCGTCGGTATAGCGTACGTAGTGCTTGGCTTTCAATTCGTGCTTCACAAACTGATCCAGCTCGTTCATGTATACGTTCGCAAAGAGCTGCGAGGTCAGGTTGCCGATGGGTACGCCTCGCGGATGGAACAGATCGCGCTGGCCGGTAGAAAAGCTGCCTACGATTTCTCGCAGGAGCCACATGACCTCCTTGTCTTTGATTCGTTGCCCCAATATCTGCAGGAGAATCTCGTGGTCGATACTGTCAAAGAATTTTCGCACGTCGCACTTCAGCGCATAGCAGGGACGTGTGCCGTTTCGACTTACCGCGCGGAGCATCTGCGCCAATCGCTCGACGCCTTTGTGCGTACCCTTGCCGACGCGACAGGAAAAGGAATCGGCAATAAAACCGGGCTCAAACGTCGGATTGAGCTTCTGAAAGATGGCATGGTGCAATACCCGGTCACGCACAGTCGCCTTGTGGATGTGGCGCAGCTTGGGGTCGGAAATATAGAAAGCGGTGTAAAAGCCATGCTTGTATGTTTTATCTCGCAAGTCGCGGTGCAACTGAAAAATATGCTGCTCCACATCGCGCTCGAAGTTCATCACGTCCGCTTTGTTGCGTTTCTCTTTCTTAAATTGATCCCATGCCCCGAACAGGTGCTCGGCCGAGGTCATGCTCTCGAATATTCGCTTGTACGTTTTCATATATGAATGACGCTGACATTCCCATTCTCAAAAAGTCCTACGACTTGTACCGGACATTCAACGAGTACCGCAAGCTCGTGCCTAAGTCCGACCGATTCACAATTTACGATCGAAGCGAGAATGCAATTCTCGACATGGTCGAGTGCCTGCTCGAAGCCGGATACAGCAAGAGTGCCGATAAGACCTCCATGCTGGATAGGGCAAGCATGAAGCTCAATCTTCTGCGTTTCTTTGTGCGACTGATGAAAGAAACACGCTCCATCGATACGAAAAAGTACACAGCACTCCAAGCCCACATAGACGAGATCGGGAGAATGCTTGGTGGTTGGATACGGTCGCAGGGAAGCAAGTAAGCGCGAGGGCATCCGTACGGATGCCCTCGACCACTTGTGCATGAAGGAGACTTCGGAACGGACCACCCCGATGCGGAGCCGTAGTTGTCGTTGGCATTGTCAGACCATTTCGTGTCGAACTTCAACTGACCGTCGTTGAAGTTGAAGTACGGAGCGTGGTCGAACGGCGCATCGGAGTTCTGCGGGTTTTTGCTTTTGCCCATCCGTGGCACCGAAGCTCGAACATCTTTCCTGTTGGAAACAGGCGGTGCTCTCACTCCTGAATTTAATACGGCAGTAGGGGCTGTAAAGCGAATCCTCCGCCTTGAACAAAAGCAAGCAGTATCTCCTCATACTGGCTCTCTCCTGCAAACCGTGATCCGCAGGACTCTGGCCGTTTCTCTAGAAGAGAAAGAGTTCGGCGACGGCAATCCGTGAACGGCCGTGCATTAGCCTATGCTCACTCAAAAGGATATCATGGCTCTGGAATGAGCTTGTGGAATATGGTGTATTGGCCCACCACGGTCTGCTCTTGACGGGAGGGCTACAATCTGCTATAATAGCAAGAGTTCTTTGTAATGAGGATTACTCCATGAGACGAGCTTTTTGGGGCTTGGAAACAGGCTCTAAAAAGCTCGTCTCATGGGAGATGAGTGCTCGCCCGAGCTAAACATCGGGTAAAGGATGATGACGATGTCCATGACATTGATCACGTCACGCGATCCCAAAGGCCGTCAGACCATGTCCATCATCGAGGCCGCCTATGACAAGGCGAAGCTCGATGACGACTCCGCCCAGCTCCTCAACGAGCGCGGCGATGAGCTGAAGGCAGGGGTCTCGGAACTCATCGCCAAGCTCAGCATCACCAATCAGTACGCCGACGAGGAGGTCGAATCCTCCTACGGCTATCTGTCTGGCTACGATAAGCCCAAGAGCCTGCAAGACCAGGCCACGATCCTGCGGAAGATGTTCCCCGAACTCGGCGAGTGCGACTTCGCGCTCGGCGACAAGGAACTGCCCGACGGCGCGGAAGGTCCCTTCGCCATCCCACGCTGGCAGAAGATCGGCAAGACCTACGGCGAGGCGCTGCAGAAGGTCCTCGACGAGTTGTCAAAGGCCTACGGCGGCAAGTTCAAGAACTGGCGCGAAGGCCAGCTCGGTCCGAACAATCTCCGGCAGTCGGCCAAGTCGGTCGGCATGTGGGAGAAGCTTGGCAACGAGCAGCAGGGCGACATCCTCGTCGTTCCGGCTCAGTTCGGTCTGCGTCATCGCGGTCGCTCGGTTCGCCGGGCACGCGAGGTCATGCGGAAGGCAGAGTTCGGCCTCGGCGCGTTTGCCGTCGGCATCATGCTGCTCACGCACATGGACCGCCTCCAGAACGTGGACGATCTCTGGATCGACTGCGCTGGCGACGAATTCCATGACCCGCAGAACTCCGATGCGCCGTTCGGCCTCGCTCCGTGCTTCTACTTCAACGGCGGTCAGTTGAGGTTCGGCACGGAATGGTCTGACGATGCCATCGGCAACTTCGGCTCCGCATCGGGGTGGTCCGTTCCGCAGGCGTGATCCTCGAACCTTGAACTCTTGAATCTTTTGTTTCCTTGATTCTTGAGTTCCGAAAATTTTTCAGGGCTATCCACTCGTTGGGTAGCCCTGATTTCTTTTTATACCTCCATAGACCTTTAGGCTCCCGTGATGGGCGGAACCTTTACCGCGCCTCGCGTGCATGAGATCGCGGTAAACCAATGGGGTCTCAAAAAACTCGCACGGAGCGGTTTCTACCGCGTACTCTACAACCCGTTCTACTACGGCTGGTTTGAATGGCCGGCCGGATCGGGCAACTGGCACAAGGGCAAGCACGAACCGATGATCACGCGTGAGGAATACGACCGTGTGCAAGCGTTCCTCGGCCGAGGGAGCAAGCCAAAACCCGAGACGCACACATTTCCGTACACCGGCATGATCCGTTGCGGCACCTGCGGTTGCATGGTAACGGCCGAGCACAAGACCAAGCGCAATAAAAATGGCAACGTCCACCGTTACGTGTACTACCACTGCACCAAGCGAAAGGGTCCATGCGCCGAGAAGTGCATCGAAGTAAAAGAGCTTGAGAAGCAGGTCACCGAAACGCTCTCTCGGGTGCGACCACCAGAAGAATTTCAGAGCTGGGCAATGAAATGGCTTAAGAACGAGAACGGTCGCGAGGCCACTGATCGTAACGCGATCCTCGCCAACCAGCAAAAAAACTATGATGCGTGCGTGCGAAAGCTCGACGCGCTCATCGATATGCGTGCAGCCGGAGAGATCAGCGAGGAGGAGTTTACGCGAAAGAAATCGATAGTGAACAAGGAGAAGGTAAAGCTCCACGAGCTTCTGAATGACACCGACGCCCGAGTAGACAGCTGGATGCAGACCGCCGATAACGTGCTGACGTTCGCAAAAGACGCCAAAGAAGCATTCACCGAAAGGGGCGAACATGCGCGAAAGGTCATTTTGACCGCACTTGGTTCGAACCTCCTCCTGAAGGACAAAAAGATAAGCATTGACACCGATTTAGCGCTTTTGCCGATGATTCTCGTCTCAAATCCGGTAGAGCAAAATTCCGACACGTTCGAACCTCCAAAGGGTGGCTCCACTAAAAGGAAAAGCGCCGCTTTTGGCGACGCAAATCCCATCTGGCTCCGAGGGTGGGACTCGAACCCACAACTTACTCCTTAACAGGGAGTCACTCTACCATTGAGTTACCTCGGAATGCAGGAGTGAGTATATCCGATTTGGAGCTAAGATAAAAGCATTGACGGCAAAGGCGCCGGTTAGGTTTTAGTCCGTGATTACCATTGAGCTCACTATCTGTTCGAACTCCGCCAAATTGAGGCGTGTAGGTACCTGAGTGTCGGTAAAGTATCCGCCGACTAATACGGTCTTGTTTCTGAGTTCGAAGACGTACCGGTATTCGCGCGTTCCCGCCGGAAACTCCCACGGATTTTGATTGAGGAACACGCGGGCGGTGCGTCCGTTTACCACCGTATCCGGCTGTCGTACATACGTGTACCATTCGGCCAGATTCGCGACGTCCGCGAGATTCGCTTTCTCTCCCACCGCGAGACCGAGCAGTTTCTGATGAAATGCCTTTTGATAGTTGTAGACTTCCGCTTCATTCGTGTCCAAAAGGGTCGAGGGCACGACGGACACGTAATAAAACTCCGCAGTCTGCGCCGACGCGTCGCTTATGGTGACGCTATACGAGCCGTTTTGGGCGACCGTGAGACGCGTCGGAGAAAAAAACCGCACGCCCAGACTGTCGTTGCTATACTCTTTCCAATCCTTCGGCGCTACGGCATTTACGGCCGCCTCCTCGCGCGGAATAAACGCAACATACAAGCCGAGCACAAGCGCGACGACTACAATGGCGAGCGTGATTGTTTTTCTCATAGATTCTTCCCGTGTCGTGAGTATATCCGATGTGCTTGCTCGCGTGGGGGATGGAAAAAACGGAATTCTTCTTCACCGCGACTCTTCTGCCTGTCCTCTCCGTCGCAGAACTGTACGGCATG
>MFLH01000016.1:0-6830 GCA_001781275.1 Candidatus Kaiserbacteria bacterium RIFCSPHIGHO2_02_FULL_54_11b
GCGCTCAAAGTGGAGAGCGGAGAAGTGCGGAGCGACGACCATGCGCATCAAGATCCGAACCATCGAATTGCGGCGCTTATTGCAGATATTCTAATCCTCGCTGAGGAGCGCGGTGCCGATATTGAGAGCGAACTTGAAAAGGTCCTCGCGTGGTTCGAGCGGCGCGACTAGAGAACGACCCGCCTTCCCTCCCGCGCCGATACCCTCATCGCTTCCATGACGGCTGCTTGCCGCATGAGCGCCTCGTACATATCTTGGATTGCATCCGTATCATTCGCGGCGACGGCCTTGCAAAAGAAACCGAAACTAAGTGCGAACCGGTTGGCGGCCGGGATCGCAAAAGTCTCGCGACTCTCGTGCGAACCATCGTTCGTAATAAGTTCGACGGTCGAGACAAACGTCGGCGGGATTGCGAACGCGCGATCCGTCCGCACCATTCCCTTCGAGCCCCAGACGGAATACGTATTTTGATAAAGATGATCGAAACCAAATGCCATGAGCGCGCCCGCGTGCGGAAACTCCAGCAATGCCGAACCTTTGATATCGACTTCCGCACCGTCATTCGAGAGTGTGCAAGTGACCGCGACCGGTTCGGCTTGCAGTATCTTGCGCGCCATAAAAACCGTGTAGCAACCACAGTCGTTCAAGGAACCCCCTTTCAGCTCGGAGCTATATCGGATATCTCCTTTCGGGAACGGCGGGAATCCGTACTGCCCGCTCCATACGTGCGGGGTGCCTATAGCGCCCTCTTTGATAAGCGAGAGCACCTTCCCGTGTTGAGGCTGGAATTCCGGGGCGAAATTCTCATAGAGCGCGAGGCCGTTTTGCTTGAATGCATCGACCATTCCTTTTGCCGAGTCGAGGCTGTACGTGATCGATTTCTCGCATATCATGTGCTTCCCCGCCGCGGCGGCCCGTACGGCCCATTCTTCCTGCAGTCCGACGGGGAGCGGACTATAGATGACGTCGATATCGTCGCGTGCAATAAGTGAATCGTACGATTCCGCTTCCAATTCATGACGTGCCGCCCACGCCTCGGCCTTACCCTTCTCCCGGCTCGCAATGGCGACGAGCTCGACAGCCGGGAGCGATTTGAATGCTCCGATTGCGTACTTCTCTGCAATATTGGCGCAGCCCAGAATGCCGATGCGGAGCTTTTTTTTCATGAAAGGTTACCTTTGCTTGCTGCGTCGCTCGGAAATGAAAGCGCGCTTTCATTTCTCTCGCTATCCTCGCAAGATAGAATTGCGCAGACATTGCGAGCGAGCGAGTTGACGACGCGATCGACCAGGAGAAGCTTTTTAATTTCCGGAAGCGTAAGCCAGATGTAATCCGAGGTTACGGGAACTGCTTCCGACTCATCAACTTCGACAAGCATCGAGCGATTTACCTTGTGATAGAACCGGCCGCCGTCTTCAACGCCCGTCACAGATGCGATTAATGTACCCTTTGTCCCGTCGAAATATTCCGCAAGCCGCGGTCGTTTTCCCTGGTGCGCTCGTGAGAGATTGCCTTCGGAGACTTGGAGCGCCGGCGAGATTTGTACCGTATCGATATTCCCCGGCTCGAATTTCGCATAGAACAGATACCGCGTAACCCCTGCCTGCTGCTGCATGAGAACGCCCGAGATGCCGACCTCTTCCTGCTTCAGCATCGGCTGGCTCCACGAGGGAACCTCGCGGTCGGACGCGCCCGTCACTTTGACCCCGATGATGGAGAAGAATTTGCCCGATTCGTGCTCGATATTGCCGGTTTGTGGATTGGCCTTCCACCCTTGCAAATCGTTAATGCCGACCTCTTCGACCGTAACGGGATATGATTCTTGTCGCTCCTTGAGCCACATAAGTATCGGCTGTATATCGATGTCGTTCATACGATTTCAACTTCGGGGATGGGAATGATGAATTTTGCTCCGCGTTCGCGCAGCGCCTCTTCCTTCTTCAGAATAAACTCCCTGTAATTCCACGCAAGCAAGAGGATGTAGTCGGGCGTCTCGGTGGTGAGGATTAGGGGTGAGACGACCGGAATGTGGCTTCCGGGCGTCAAAAGGCCGATCTTTTGCGGCGTCGTGTCGGTCACGTATTTCAGGTCGGCGGCGGTAAAGCCGCAAAAATTCAAGAGTGTATTTCCCTTCGCCGGCGCGCCGTACGCGGTTACCGTCTTTCCCTCTTTGCTAAACCCTCGCACCAGCGAAACCAGCTCCCCGCGGATAGCGTCCACTTCCTTTTGGAACCCGCTGAAGCGCAGGGGGCCATGCAGCCCCGCTTCTTCCTCCAGTTGCAACATCATCGCAACGGAAGGATTGTGCGGCTTGCCGGACTTTTTACGCGCATAGACCCGGATCGAGCCGCCGTGTACGTCGACACGCCGCACGTCGAACACTTCCATACCGAAGCGCTCAAAGAGGTACATGAGTGGCTTTACGCTGTAGTAACAGAGGTGCTCGTGATAGACCGTATCAAATTCCCGTTTCGAGATGAGGTCGAGAAGGTAGTGCGATTCGGACACGAATACGCCGTCGTCGGTAAGGAGCGTCTGTACCGCGCTCACAATCTCATCGATATCGTCAATATGCGCGAATACGTTGTTCGCCGTCACAACCTTCGCTTTGCCGTACTTCGCGACAATGTTCTTCGCCATCTCGACGGTAAAGAATCCGTCAATCGTCTCGATACCCTTTTTGCGTGCCGCCTCGGCAACATTGGCGGATGGCTCGATGCCAAGTACCCGGCACGTACCGGTCAAAAACTGCAGCAAAATGCCGTCGTTGCTGCCTATGTCGACGACCAAATCGTTTTTCTGCAGGAAATCTTTCTTGAGGTCTTCTGCATACGACTTGAAGTGCTCCACCAAGGGCGCGGACGCGGATGAAAAGTACGCGTAGTTCTGATGGAAGAGCTCCTCCTGTGTGACGACGTCCAAAAGCTGCACGAGATTGCACTGCCGGCAAAAATACACATCGAGCGGGTAACGCTTCTCATTCTCAATATGCGCTTTGTCCGTAAAATTGTCCACCGGCGGATGCTCGCCGAGCGAAAGAAACCGGACAAGGTCTTCTCCTTTGCAAATCCGGCACTGCGTCTTGTGAACAAAGCTCATATAATCTTTTGTGCGTGCAGGTATGGCTCCCACTCTTCCCTCAAATATTCAGCGAGCGCTTCTCTCCACGGCCTCATTGTATATCGTTTCGATTGCATGGATTCGTTGGCCGGTAATCCATCGGCTGACTTGAAATGACCGTGCGCTACCGGAACAACGCGCAGTGCCGGTTTGAGCTGCGCTGCCATCGCCTCTGCGAGATCTGCGCGTGTTGCCTCGCCCCGATTGGCAATATGGAAGATGCCCTGCGCGCCCTCGCAAAGCAATGCTTTGATAGCCGTAATGTAGTCTTTACCGTACGTCGGCGAACCCCGCAGATCATCGATAGCCTCAATCTCGTCGCCTCCGAATTGCGCGAGTACTTTTCCAAAAAATTTATTATCGCGCGCGGGACCCCCGCCAAATACCCACGCAGTGCGGGCGATGATGTACTTTTGCGTAAGTGATGCGACGATGAGCTCACTGATATATTTGGTGCGACCGTAGTGCGTCTGCGGATCCGGCGCGTCATCCTCGGTGTACGGACCTTTTTTGTGCCCGTCGAAAACGCGCGAGCTCGAAGCAAGAACCATGGTCGCGCCTACGCTCTCGGCAGCTTGCGCCACATTGTACGTACCGCGCACATTGAGCTCGTAGGCATAGAGAGGATCCTGCTCGGTTTTCACCATGTCGGTCGCCCCCGCGAGGTGAATGATCGCGCGGGGCTTATGTTTTTTGACGAACGTCGTGACCGCTTCGCAATCGAGAATATCGAGTATCGTGCGATCGGTGCGGATCCCGAAATCCACGTAGGACCCGATCATTCCAGAGGCACCCGTCGAGAGGACCTGTCCGAAGTCAAACGACTTCATATGCTGCGCTTCGCAATCTCATTGCTCACATTGAGAAGCGACTCAAAAGTCCCCGCGTCGGACCAGAGACCCTTGATGACGGAGAAGGTGAGTTTCTTGCGCTTGAGGTAATTATTGTTGACGTCGGTAATCTCGAGCTCGCCGCGGGCGGAGGGCTTGAGGGTCTTCACGATAGAAAACACTTCGTTGTCGTAGAGATAAAATCCCGTCTGCGCGAGGTTCGACTTGGGCGCTTTAGGCTTTTCCTCGATCAAGAGAATTTGTTTTTTGCCCTTGTCGAAGACAGGGACGCCGAATCGCGTCGGGTCTTGCATCTCTTTGAAAAAAACCCTAGCGCCTTGCTTGAACGAGGACACTTCTTTTTTGAAATCTTGTCCAAAAATGTTATCGCCCAAGATGACGGCGACTGGCCCTCCGTCAGAGAAATCTTCCGCATAACGTAGCGCGTCGGCGATGCCGCCGTTGTTTTTGTCCTGCAGCGCATACGAGCATTTGACGCCGAACTCTCTTCCCGAGCCGAGAAATTGCATGAAGTGCCCCGCATGCTCGCGGCCGCAGACGATCATGACCTCCTCGACGCCCGAGCGCTTCAAGGTCTCGAGGGGATAGAGGATCATCGGTTTGTTGTACACCGGCAGGAGGTGCTTGTTGGTAATCTTGGTGAGGGGGTGCAAGCGTGTGCCAAGCCCGCCCGCCAATATCACGCCCTTCATCCTGTTGTGAAGT
Organism: Candidatus Kaiserbacteria bacterium RIFCSPHIGHO2_02_FULL_54_11b; assembly: GCA_001781275.1. Classification (GTDB taxonomy): domain Bacteria; phylum Patescibacteriota; class Minisyncoccia; order Phycocordibacterales; family UBA2100; genus UBA10103. Next base: position 4,677 of record MFLH01000016.1, read on the forward strand.
TTCGGTTTATTCAGTTTACGTTGTGTGTGCGCCATAGATCGATGTGAGGATTGAACACGCCGGTTTTGCGCCGTACACGTTCGATCCAGTGTATATTATCGCTATACCATCGAATTGTCTCGCGAAATGCATCTTTGAAGTGATGCCGCGGCTTCCACCCCAACTCTTTGCGAATCAGCGCGGCATCGATGGCATAGCGACGGTCGTGTCCGGGCCGGTCACCGACGAATTCAATCAATCGTTTGTCTTTGCCGAAGTATTCGAGGATCAAAGCGGCAATTTCGCGATTGCTCATCTCATTGTCCGCACCGATGTTGTAGACCGCTCCCGCCCTACCCCGTAAGAGACAAAGTTCGAGTGCGCGGCAGTGATCCAAGACATAGATCCAATCGCGCACATGTCGGCCGTCGCCGTACAGCGGAAGTTTTTTCCCTTCGAGCATCCGCAAGACGAAGAACGGAATGAGTTTTTCCGGATACTGGCGGGGTCCGTAATTATTCGAGCAGTGGGTTACGACGACCGGTACCTTCCATGTGCTGTGATAAGCGCGGCAGAGCATGTCGCCCCCCGCTTTCGTGGCCGCATACGGGACGTTCGGCGAAAATGCGGTCGTTTCAAAAAATTTCTTCTTTGAGCTAAGCGGAAGAGAGCCGTAGACTTCGTCGGTCGAGACCTGCACGAATTTCCGGACGCGTCCCGACGCCTTTACCGCCTCGAGAATATTAAAGACCCCGACGACATTCGTATTGATGAACTCAAGTGCTCCGACATGAATACTCCGGTCGACATGCGTTTCCGCAGCGAAATTGATAACGTAGTCGGGTGCGTATTTCTTGAATACGTTGCTCATTTTCCGCGCGTCGGCGATATCCCCGCGTATAAATGTGTACCTCCGGTCACGTGCGATATCGCGGAGATTATCCAGATTGCCCGAATACGTCAGCTTGTCCAGATTGACGATCTTAATGCGGGGGTATTTTTCAAGGAGCTGACGTATGAAATTCGAGCCGATAAATCCGGCCCCGCCGCAGATCAATACCGTCTTTCCGTTTAGCGTCGCATCTGATCCTTTTCGAGCGCGCCGCGCCTGTGTACTTGCCATGGTCGTGGCATTCTATACCTCCTCCTGCACTATGTAAATCGGCCGTTTTTTCGCCTCGTCGAATATTTTGCCGATGTACAGAGCCATGACGCCGAGCATCGTGGAGAGGAGCCCGAAGATGAACCAGAGCGAGCCGATAAGGAGCCCGAACGGTTCCTCCGTACCTGCAATGAGGGTGCGCACAATAATGATGAAAAGATACGCGCCTGAGATCGCCGTGACGATGACGCCGAATTTGATGATGAGACGCAGGGGCTTTTCCGTATACGCGAGTATGATATCCGTCGCGAGACTGAGCAGCTTTCGGAGCGAATATCCGGATGCGCCGCCCTTCCGCTTCGCGTGTTGGACGGGTATGGTTGCAGTACGGAAGCCGACCCAGCGCACCATAACGGAAAAATAGCGCATGTGGTCTTGCAGCGAAAGGATCGCCTCGATAACGCGTCGATGATAGATGCCAAAATTGGCGAGCGTGGGATCCTGATAGGTACCCGAGAGATAGCTTAACGTCGCATAGAACACCTGCGATACGAACGAGCGGAGACGGCTATCATGCCGCGTCTGCCGTGATCCTATCACCGCGAAGTATCCTTCCTTCGCCTTCGCGTACATTTGCTCGATCTCTTCCGGCTGGTCTTGTAGATCGCAATCCATAACCACAACCCACTCGCCTCGCGAAGCCTGCAATCCGGCGGTAATAGCCGGATACTGGCCGAAGTTGCGTGAGAGATTAAGTCCGCGGACCCGTTTGTCCCTTGCGGAGAGCTCCCGTATCACCTGCCACGCGTTGTCGGGGCTCGCGTCGTTGACGAGGATGAGTTCGAACGAGGGCGTAATCTTTTCTACCGTCGCAACTATGCGCTGATGTAGTTCCCGCAAAGCATTGTCAGAACCATAGACAGGGACGACGACCGATATTTCGGGGTGGTCGGCGTTCTTCATGCCAAGTATCCTACCACGTCTGCACCTTCAGAAAAGCCAATATCCGCTCCGCGCGCTTGGTCCATGTGTAGTCGGGAAGGAGTGCGCGAGCAGCACCAGCGCGGCGGGTA
>MFLH01000016.1:6840-21548 GCA_001781275.1 Candidatus Kaiserbacteria bacterium RIFCSPHIGHO2_02_FULL_54_11b
TACCTTCCGCGAGCGCGCGGGAATCGTCTGCCGGGACGAAGAACGCCGATTTTTCGTCTACGACCTCACGGATACTGGGCAGGTCAGAAGTAACGATCGGCACGCCCGACGCCATGTAGGTAAAGAGTTTGAGAGGTGAGGTAAATCGCACGGAAATCTCACTTGCCCCGGTGTTGGGAAGGATAAGCACGTCAGCTGCCGCTTGATTGTCGGCAAGCTCGGTATACGGACGAGGGCCCAGGAAACGCACGCGTGGGTGTGAGGCGGAGAGCATCGATACGTCCTCTTTCTTTCCCCCAATGACCGCAACTATCACATCCTTTGGGAGCATATCTACCGCAGCATACAGTGTGTCCGACCCTTTCCAGCTGTCGAGGCCGCCGATGTACATTGCGAGCTTCGCGTGGGCGGGAAGACCGAGCCGTTTTCGCACTTCCTCTTTTGGTGCGGGGCAGAGGAAGTCCTCCAGCGAGACGCCGTCGGGAGCAACCCACATCTTCGCTCTCGGAATGCCACGCTCGGCGTAGAAATCAGAAAGACCCCGGGTGATTGGTATGAGCGCTCTCGCGCGTCGTGCGACAAACCGTGCGGCGCTGTTCCATGCGCCGGTATGACTTTCCCAGACGGTAGCACGTACCCCAAGAATCATGAGGAGCGCGAGTACCCATTCGTCGCGGCAATACACAACACCTTTTCCTGCATGTCGGCGGGCACCGAGTGCAAAGAAAATTGATTCTATGAGAAATCCGATCCGCCCCCACTGCACGATATCTGGCACGCGAACGCGGTGGATTGGAAACACGCGGCGGAGATGATAATACGTCTGCACATTCTCTGCTATACCGGTCGCACGATCCGTCACCACCAGTTCTACTTCAGCACCTGCAAGGGCGAGAGCTTCGCAGGTCTTGGCTATCTGAATACCGTGGGCACGCTCCGTTGGGAAACGAATATTGGCGATGTAGATGATCTTCATAGCGAGACATCGTACGTCTTTGCCCATACGCGCAAGGTAACCAGCATCCACAACGTCGACATGGCATAGCGTCCTTTTGCCACGTGCGCATCGAGCATCGCGAGAGCGCCATCTGAGTGAAGAAGCTCGTCCGATCCTGCGTGATACCCACGCGAAAAGATTTCTTTGGCAAGCGAATTGACTTCCGGTCGGCGGAGCCATTTGGCTGTCGGAGTGAACCAACCGCGTTTTTTGGCTGAAAGGATATGCGCTGGCAGACGCTTTCCGAACGCTTTGCGTAATATCCATTTATTCGCCATAAGCCGGACGCGCATCTTTGTCGGGATTCGCGATGCGTACGCGACTATGTCGGGATTGAGAAGCGGCACCCGTGCTTCTAGCGCGTGCGCCATCGTCATCGCGTCGGTGCGCGCAAGCGCCTCGTCGGTAAGCCAACTGCGGCGATCGCTGTCCATAAAAAGCTGGGTGAAATCAACTTCATTCCGTCCGTGCAAATATCGCCCCTCGTACCACGCATACGGCGCACGGGTGAGGAACTCGCTCGCCACGACTCCCTTGAGCATGGCATCTTTCTCAAACAGGAAACGCTCGACACGTGCGATACCAAGAGGGGTGTCGAGCTTCGCGGCGTTCGGCAGCGTGCTCAGCACGCTGCGCAGCGGCTGCGGCAGCGTCTGGTACGCGTCCATCAGCCGCGAAAACCGGTATCGCGGATACCCGCCGAAGAGTTCGTCGCCGCCATCGCCCAAGAGGGCGACGACGACATGCTCGCGCGCCATCTTCGCGAGCGCGTATTGCGCGACCGACGTCGCGTTCGCAATCGGCTGGTCGAGCGCTTCGAGAGAAGCATGGAGCGTCGCGAGAAACTCTTTTTCAGTGAGAACAAACTCATGATGCCGGGTGTCATACTGTGCGGCCGTTTGCTTCGCAAGCGCGGCATCAGCATTGAATTTCTCGGCCTCTTCGCCCGCACCGAGTTCATAGGCGAGCGAAAATGTATCGAGCGCCGCTCCTGCACGCGAAGCGCTATCGAGCACAATACTCGAATCAAGGCCGCCCGAAAGAAAGAGCCCGATAGGCCGATCGGCGATCAATTCCTGCTTCACGGATGCATCGACCAACTCTTCAACACGTCGCGCGATGGTCTCGGCTGATCCCTCATGAAGCGGTTGCAGCTCGGGCAGGAAATAGTTGGTAATGACCAGCGTCCCTTCTCGCCACACCGCGAAGCTCCCCGGCGGCAATTTTGAGACATCTTCAACCAACGAATCCGGCTCCGGCACGTAACGCAAGCGCACATATCGCTCAAGCGAAGTGTGGTTGAAGCGCCGTGCGATTGAGCTATCCTTGAGTACGCCCTTCAATTCCGACGAAAAGATGAGTCGCTCCGGAGTCGAGTGATAATAGAGCGGTTTAATGCCTGAATGATCGCGAGCCAGATACAATACCTTTTCACGCGTGTCCCAAATGCCGAGTCCGAATTGTCCGCGGAGCCGCGCAAACGCCTTTGTGCCCCATTTCTCAAACGCCGCGAGAATGACCTCCGTATCCCCTTCCGTTTTATATGGATAGGAAAGCTCACGCTTAAGTTCCTTGAAATTGAAGATCTCGCCGTTGAAGGTAATGGTGAATCGGCCGGAAGCGCTCGTCATCGGCTGATTCGAGCGCGGATCAAGGTCGATGATGGCGAGCCGGTTGTGGCCGAAGGTCGTATACTCATCCGCCCACACAGCCGTCCCGTCCGGTCCGCGATGCTTCGTTGCTTCATTCATCTGTGCAACGAGCATCCGGTCGTGCTCTCTGTGCACACCATCCCGTTTTGCGCGAACCAGCCCGTTGATCGCACACATATCGGCATCTTACCTCACTTCGGAATAACTGGTAGATGATACCTTCAGCTCAGAGTCATGCGCGATACCCCGGCTCTGTCTCGGCCCACGCAATAAAGCGTTTTAATCCGTCGCGAAGTCCGACGCTATGCGAATAGCCGACATGTGATCGCGCCTTTCTAAGATCGGGACAGCGCCGTTGCGGCTCGCCGGCGGGATACGTATCCGGATACGATATCGTCTGGAACGATGCACCCGGGACAAGTTCCGTGAATACCTGTGCAAGATCCTTCATGGCGATTTCGCTGTCGGGATTTCCGATATTATAGGCTTCACCACGCTTACCGTTCAGCAATACCTGAAGAAAGCCGGTGATCGCGTCACTGATATAGCAGAACGTACGCGTCTGTCTTCCGTCACCATGGACGGGAATGGGGTTCTTGTTCAGCGCCTGGTAAGCGAACATCGGAATGACACGCCGGTCAGCGTGACCCATGCCGGGACCGTACACATTGAAGGGGCGGACGACGACTGTCGGCACTTTGTAGAGCTGATGGTAGATCGTTGTGATGGTCTCGCCAAGCCGTTTTGACTCGTCATAGCACGCGCGTGGGCCGACACTCGAGACATACCCGTGGTAGGTCTCCGGAGTCGGGACTGCCATAGGGCTCGGATCACCGTATATCTCGCTGGAGCTGAAAAACAAAAAACCCTCGAGCCCTTTATTCTTGCGTGCGAGCTCCAAGAGATTCTTGACACCGGTTACGGCGCTCTCGATAGTCTCCAGCGGATATTTCATATAGTAGACCGGTGACGCGATGCCGGCAGCGTGGATAATGTAATGAATGTCTTCGCGCACCGGCAGCGGATGCACGACGTCAGCCCACACGTGCGAAATATTCGGGTCGTGCTCTCCGGTCTCCTGCGAACCGGTGATGTAGTTGTCGACGGAAATGACCCGCACCTTCTCCTTGAGGACCGACGCGTTCAAATGACGGAAGAATGCAAGGAAATAGCGGCCCAGGAAACCAGCACCTCCCGAGATGAGAACCGTTTTACCTGCAAAGCGATGCACATCACGCCCTAGCTTTGTGGTTATTGCCGCGATGTCTTCCTTGAGTATTGACGACATACGAGTGTGCGCAGTATACCCCGTGAGATAAATTTTCCAAACTTTCACAGCTCTTTGGATGTGTGGGGGCATCTGGGCGGGTCGCGAGATATTGAGTTGATATCTCACGGGGTATACCACCCCGAGGTTAAAAAAAGAAATTCAGTTCACCTCACGCGGCGGGATGGGAATGAGGTACCGGTACGCACCATCGGTCTTCTTCTTGATATCTTCGAAATATTCGTACGCGAATACCACCAGGATATCCGGCTTGTGTGATTCCAGGTACGGACGCGTGACGATCGGGATATGGGTGCCCGGGGTAAATTTGTTCTGCTTGAGCGGACTGTCGTCCACGGTAAATTCAACGAGCTCTGGGCCAATCTTGCCGTAATTACAAATGGTCGAGACACGCGCCGGCGCGCCGTATCCGGCGACGCGGAGTCCTGCTGCTTTGTATTCTTGCAGCTTATCGCGGAGGGCCGACATCTGTGTGTCGACAATCACTTTGAATTCTTGCATCTTCGACGATGTGAGAAGCTCTGCCTCTTCCGCAAGCTGACGCGCTACACGTGCACTTGGCTCTCCAACGCCTTGCCGCTGAATCGTTACCTGCAGTGATCCGCCGTGCGGTTCGATATGCTCGACGTCCGTAATATGCATTCCGTGTAATTCGAACAAATACTTCAAAGCGGTGAGCGAGTAATAGAAAATCCGATCCAAATAGAACCGCTCGAACTGAATCTGTTTAATGATGTTGCCAATATATTCAACTTCGATGATGAAACGACCGTCGTCGGTGAGAAGTAGTTTTACGTCTTCTGTGAATGTGTGAGGGTCTTCAAGGTGAGTGAAGATGCTACTCGCGACGATGACGTCGGATTTTCCATATTCTGCCACCGTTTTCTTCGCACTTTCCGCATCGAAAAATGCGGTGATCGTGGTGAGGCCAGCGTCATTTGCGATTTTCGAGACATTGATCGATGGCTCGATGCCAATTGCTTTCACTCCCATTTCTTTCAGTGGTTTCAGAAGGATGCCGTCATTGCTGCCGATATCGACGACAAACGTTGCCTCGGAAAGCTTCTTCGCGAGAGATTCGAAATGCCGAACGAGCCCCTGGTTCACCGACGAAAGATAGTAATAATCTTCAAACATCCTCTCGCGCGAGACAATGGTGCCAAGCTGCACGTTTTTGCAGGTCACGCAGAAAAAAACCTTCATTGGGAAAAAATCTTCAGACGCAAAATCAGCCTCGCGAGGATATTTGTTCGCAAGCGGCTGCAGTCCCAGGTCGAGAAACATCTCGGCAGTATCGTTCCGACAAATATGACATTGCATGGCGGTAGTATATCAGGCAGCCCGTGCGGTAGCACGGGAGATTATCCCAGACATTTCCCGGGTTATTTTGTGAGTGCGCCGAATTGCTCAAGCTGACGAACGATGTGGCGCATATGCGCATCCGTGCGGAAATGTGCGACGAACGCCGCACGTCCGGCGTGCTGCATCTCTATAAACTTCTCCGGTGAGAGCGAACAGTGAAAATCAGCGATTCGCTCAGGGAGACGTTTGATATCGCGAAAATCGACAATGAGAGAGAAGTCTTCGTATCGAATGACATCCCGGAACGGGAGATTGCGTTCAGTATCAAGAATGACCGGGATTCTTCCGAGGGAGAGTACCTCGTACAATCGCGTCGATTCGTTGGCATCTCCGCGCACATCGAGTCCATAATCACTTGCCAAAACGAGATCCACCAACTCCTGTCGGAGCTGGCGCATATCAGCGCTTGCCGTCTTCGAGCTCCCTGAAAACGTAGGTCGTTTGATGACGCGAAGTTCCACCTGGTCGGAGTGCTCGAGAATCCTAAGTGCGCGCTGTCGCCACAGGACGCCTTTGCGCATAGCGCGATAATGCGAGTCCATGACTCCGCGCAGACGTGATGGCAATTCTTTCGCTACCGTGCGGAGAGTCTGCATCGTAGTGAGCTGCGCCCAACCAGCGAAGCTGACGATCGGCTTCTTCCCTTCACGCTTCGCGCGTATCTGTACCCGCCCGTCCGCGCACCGCTCCAGGAGGTCATCGGCTGCCGCAGGAACTTGAATACGATTCTTCTCGGGCAAAAAACGATATCCGCCGATACGGAGCACATACGCGTTCTCTATGTTGACGGGAAATTCGACATCACCAACACCGTCGATGAGGAGCGGCAGACCTGTATCCCTGGCCTGCTGCACACACGTGCCCAAAAGCGCTTCATCGTGTTCCAAAAGCCAGCTGTGCCTGTAGGGCGGAAATATCATATCTGCCTCGTGGATCTCTTCTGTAACGGTAAACAAACGTGTGTTCATCGGATAACTATCGAACATCTCCTTTGCGAAGAGAGATACTTCCGTCGTCGGATTGCCCCAAAAAGGAAAGAGGAGCGGCGAGTAGAGCGCACTCGCGCGCCTCCACGCAGGATCAACGTAGAGGCGCAGCATTTGAGAATTTCTCATAGTCGGCTCGCGCCATGAGAGCGGCCAATTCTTCGAATGAGGTTTTCGGCTTCCATCCGAGAAGTCTTTTTGCCTTTGAAGCATCCCCACACAGAGCGCCTACTTCTTTCGGGCGGTAGAATTTTGGATTTACGCGCAAAATCACTTTACCCTTTTCATCCTTTCCAACTTCTTCATTGCCTTTGCCAGAAAATGTAATTTTCATGCCGAGCGTCTCAGCAGACGCGACCACGAACTCTCGTACAGTATGTGCCACCCCGGTCGCGATGACAAAGTCCTGCGGCGTATCTTGTTGGAGCATGAGCCACATCGCTTCGACGTAATCTCCGGCGAATCCCCAGTCACGCTTTGCATCCAAATTGCCGAGCTCGAAAGACTTCTGAAGTCCAAGTTTTATCTTGGCGAGCGATATGGTTATCTTCCTCGTCACAAAATGCTCTCCGCGGCGCGGCGACTCATGGTTGAAAAGAAATCCGGAGCAGATGAAGAGACCGTGCTTTTCGCGGTAGCCCTCCACGAAGTCCTCGTGCGCCTTCAGCTTGGCTTCTCCATACGGGGAAACCGGCTGGAATGGCGAGTCTTCGTTTTGCGTTGGATTGGTCTTTCCGAACATCTCACTCGTTGAAGCTTGATACACGCGCGTATCCGGTTTTATCTTCTGAATGGCGTTTACCAGCCGACCGACACCATAGTAATCAACCTCCGTGGTCTCTTCGGGATTCTTGAACGATATCCCTACATCCGACTGCGCAGCAAGATTGTACACTTCGTGGGGCATGCACTCTTGTATCGCTCTCTCAAGGGCACTAGTGTCACGCAGGTTACCGTATACAATTTTTACTTGTCTTTTGACTGCATCCGACAACCGTACAAAAGGGTCATTGCTCGAGCGGCGCACGAGTCCATACACTTTATAGCCTTTATTGAGGAGAAACTCTGCCAAATATGAGCCGTCCTGTCCGGTGATCCCTGTAATGAGCGCCTTTTTCATACGGTAGTGGCCAAGGCAAGGTATTCTCGTGCCGCCCTTGACCAAGAAAATAATTTTGCGTGTGCGAGACCTTTCTCTATGAGCGTGGTCCGGAGCGCCGAATCAGTATATACCTTTTCCATTGCCACACTAATTGCATGCGTATCCTTTGGGGGGACCAACAACGCCGCATCGGCCCCAACTTCAGCCATAGAAGAAACCGACGAAGTAACGACAGGAGCGCCGAGGCTCATCGCTTCGAGTATGGGCATACCAAAACCCTCGTGCAATGATGGAAAAACGCATGCGAGCGCGTTTTCAAAAAGGCCACGCAACTCTTCGGTACTCACAAACCCGAGAAAATGTGCATCCTCTGTAAGCCCGGCGCGCGCTAACTGCTCATGCAGTTCGCGAGAATATGCCCCGCCGTGTGGCCCGGCGATGACCAATTTCACCGGTGCGTGTGTCCGTTTCTTAAAGGCAATGAATGCAGCGACAATGCCGTGTACGTTCTTGCGAAATTTTACGCGACCTGCGAAGAAAAAATACGGCTTGAGGGAAGATGCGGGGGGAATGCCCTGCACGTTTTCCAGATTTTGGAATCCATTGGGAATGACCGAGAGCCGCTCCTTAGGTATGCGATATGCCGCCAGTACTTCGGTTTTTGTCGCATTCGATGGAACGATACTGTGCGCAGCCCGCCGGAGCGAGAGCGGCAATAATGCACGTTCATGAGTAAACTCCACGATCTTCGTTCGGAGACCTCTCAGTGGTACGTCCTTACCTTCGAGTTCTTGTAATATCGGTATTGTTTTTGTGCCCTTTCGTATCAGGAGCGGCAAGAGCGGCACCATGAAAAAAAGGACGTCCACACTCAGTCGATGTATGAGGAACCATATGAACTGATGTATGAACCCCTTTGGTATAAGCACATTCTCATACTCGCCCTTTATAAAGGATCGATTGATCGGCACGCGCGAATAGAAGACGAACGTATGCGTGCCGCGCCCTTCGACAGTCAGGTGACGCATGATTTCCTGTACGGCATACCCCATGCCCGAAGCGCCTTGCTCCTCGTATGGCTCGGCGATAAATCCTATTCTCATACTGTGTTCGAGCCATCCTATCACTGCTTACGTGAGAACTCCACAAATATTCGCGGAATGAGTGATTGAAGTGAGTGGTGCTCACGAACGTATTCCGGCGAAAGTGGGAGTACCCTGATTGCGGGGTCGGTCGAGTCTATGGAGCAGCCACATGCGGCGGCTTCTAAGACCACTTTATCCAAAGAGCCGGTTTCGGAGCGGTGAACGAGTTTCGCCGCAGCGCGATACTCATCGCGCAATTTCTCTTGGGTGAGCCCGCCGAGAAAAGTAACATTCGCACCGAGCTCACGCACAAGTGCCGCAAGGCGTTCGCGCTCTGGCCCCTCGCCCGCTATCCGAAGCGGCACTCTCGCGTCATACGCCGCACGAATTGCAAGGTTATGTTGTTTGGATTGCATGAGCCGACCAACCGAGAGGAAGTGGTTACCCCGCGGCACGCTTGCATCAGGTGAAAAAAATTCCGCATCAATACCGTGCCCCACAATACGCACTTTTGGAGACGTGAGACGAAAGCTTTCGGGTGAGGCGGTGAAAACAACGTCGACCAGGCGCAGGGCAATGCGCAGCGTCCACGTAACGCTTTTGTGTACATACCAGAGTGCGATTTTCTTGCCTTGTGCGCGCCAAAAGAATCCGCCGAGCAGCACATACTCGGAGTTCATGTGAACGAACACGGCGTCATATTCGCGGCGGAGTCGCCACATGAGCGAAAGAAAACGCGACGCATATACAAAAGAGGAGTGTGTGCCTTTCTCTTTTCCAAGCGAATACACAGAGACATTTCCCGGCAGTTGGTGCGCTCCTTCCTTCAAGCAGATGACGGTGACGTGTTCGCAGTGCTTCGCGAACTCTTCTATCCAACGGTGGAAAAATCCGAGATTCGAGTCGTTTGCGTCGACGACCTGCGTAACAATAAGCGGTCTCCCGCGCTTATTTTCCATAGACACCTTCAAGCAGGTCCAGATCTTTGCGCGCATCGCGCAAGAGCTTCACATTTTTTTGCTCCATGCCCGATAGCGCCTCGATGCCTGCGCTGTCCTCCGAAAGGACTTTTTCATACATTGCCCTAAACGCCGCGAAATCCTTGATGAAGCAGTGCCCGCCCGCGCCGCGGCCAGGAGGCCCTCCGTGCCCGCTCGCGTGTATGGGGTCGAGGTGGCTTCTTCCCATGCGCGGGTCGGCCGCGAACGCGTCGCGCACGTGTTCGTAATTGCCGCCGAGCTTCCGCACGAGGTCGTAGAGGATGTTGATGTAGACGACCTTGATGTAGAGCCAGTTATTGCCGGCATACTTGATGAACTCCGCCTCCACCGAGGAGCAGACGAGCTCAAAGGGTGCGGGCGGAAGGATAGAAATGACTTTCTGCCCGAGCGCGTGCACCTCGGGGGTTTCGGTGCAGATTCCGATGATGTTGCGGTCGGGATGCGCCGCGTCGTATGCGGCCGTCGCTTCGCGCAGGAATTCAGGGCTGTGCATGACGATCTTTTTCGGGAACTGCGCTTGGATCGCCTCCGTCATGCCGGGGAGCATCGTGGATTTGATGACAGCCACTTTGCCATCACCCACGAGGGCCACTGCCTCGCGAACGATAGCGTCGCTAAATCCATCGGGGGTGGTGGGTGTCGGGACCGCGATGAAAACGATGTCGCAGTCTTTTATGTTGTCTTTATTTTTTCGGTACGGCTCTTCGAGCGAAAAGCGCACTACCGGGTAGCCGCGGCTTTCGAGCTCATCCGCATAATTTTTGCCGATGAATCCCTGCCCCACGTAGCCCACCGTCGGCCGCATCTCACTTTCTTTTTCGCCCGTGCGGGATTCGGTGCCCGAGACCGCGAGCGAAATATCGGCAAGCCACAGCTCGCGGTACTCGGCTTCGTTGGGAAAATCGAGCGTCAGTTTACCGCGCTTACCTTCAGAGAGGACGGCGATAGCGACACGCGGCATGCTCTCCGGCGTTGCGATAATGGCTCCCGCTTCGCGTGCGAGCCCGACGTCGTAGGAAACCACCGGAGATCCCGCAGCGAGCGCTTCGATAAGGACCATGCCGAAACCTTCGTACGATGAGGTGAGAAGGAGAAGATCAGCGGCCTTGTAAAATGGGAACGGGTCTTGCGCGCCTTCGAACACGACTTTCTTTTCAACTCCCAATTCCTTCGCCAGATTTTCAAGCGACACGCGCTCCGAACCGGAGCCGATCACGACAAGCCCTGCCGTCGCATCCGCTTTTGCGATCTCTGCAAATGCACGGATAGACGCCGTGACATTCTTTTCTTTTTCCAGCCGCGCGACGACAAGTACTATCTTCTTGAAATTCGGGTACCGCGCGCGTTTATCGAGCGGCTCCGCTTTCTTAAGATTTTCGAGGTCGATGAATACCGGCAAGACTGTTATCGGTGCTTTGACGCCGCGCGCTTTGAGCGAATCGGCGATTCGCTTCGAGACGACGCGGATCGATGTGGCCTGCGAGAGGAGAGATCGCGCGAGCAGGAGCTTCAAACGATTGCCGGGGGAATGTGACGTAAATTGTGTATCGAAAAGATCGGTGTGAATTTGCAGGTGGAGCTTGCTCCCGCGCATCCATGCGATCACCCACGCAATGAGTCCGGTAAAGAAAGGGTCTTGCGCCGACACCACGTCCGGCCGCTGGAGGCGCCAACCGGCCGCGATTGTGCGCAATGAGCCCAAAATGCGCCCCAAGCCAAAGCCCCGCACCGAGGCATTGCCTGATATCTGTACGAGCTGCTTCGGCCCGTGAGGCACGAGCACATCCATGCGCTCGACGGTGCGCGCCTGCATCCGCAAGCGCTTCGTGACGGCGCTCGTTTCGTTGAAAGCGTTCCAATCCGTGGAGAGTACCAGTACGCGCATGCGCGAACTGTAGCCGTTTTATGTCTTCTTTTCAAGGAGTTGTCCCTGCCGCAGAAATTCGAGGAAATCCCGCGCGACGTCTTTATAGGGGCGTATTGAGTGACTTGATATATTCTTCGAGGTCGTGTTTTACGCTCCACCCCAGCGCTCTGGATTTTGACGTATCAATCCCCGAAGACAGGCGGTTGCCGGGTCGCTCCGGCAGCATCGTTATTTCCTTCGAGAACATGTTTGCGACCTCGAGAACAGTGTACTCATGTTCGCTCCCGAGCCCGAAATCGTCGCCCTCACCCTTCTCCCCGACCAGAAGGATACCTTCAACGATATCGTCTATATGTGTGAAATTCCGCTTCTGGGTGCCCGGAGCGACGACTGTAAGCGGCCCGCCCCTTTCGTGTTGTTGATGGAAAATCTCAATGACCGTGCCGTAGTCGCCCGCACGCTCGCCCGGTCCGAACACATTGTAGAAATACGTTATTGCATACGGTAGCCCATACCATGCACCGTAGTTGCGCACCAACTCTGTATTCGTAGCTTTCGTCCACGCGTAGGGGCTCTGGTCACGCCCCATTCCGCCATCGCCGAATTTTGTCGAAGAACCTGCGTAGACAAGTTTGCACTTTCTCTTGCGCCAATACTCGAGAACACCGAATGTGCCTGCAACGTTCAAATCCCATACGAGGGCCGGTTCTTCGATACTTTTCTCCACCCGGGAATACTCGCCGAGGTGATAGATGGTGTCGGGAGTCTCAGGAATGCGTTTCTCGATATCCTTGGTATGCCCCTCACGATACTCGACCCCCGGCACGAGATTATCGCGCGAACCCGTGAAATAATTGTCGAGAGAGATAACGGTGTGACTATCGGCGACAACCCGTCGGCAGAGATGCGAACCGATGAACCCCGCTCCCCCAGTAACCAATATCGTCTTCTTTTGAGGGCTCATTCTCCACAGACTATCGCGTTTCGCCCATTTCCTCAATGTCTTGTTCATGACGACTTCTTCAAAATATCCTTCTTGAAGTGCTTCAGATACGCCACGATGATGAAACTGATGATGACCATGAGAAACCACGAGGTCACTTTTTGCGTCGAGACGACATTCCATGTCTGCACCTGATTGGGATACTGCCACGCGCCGACATAGGTGCCGATGTTCTCGGCTATCCAGATGAAAAACGCGATGAGGAAAAAGGCGATACTCAAAGGCATCCACCGCCTATGCTCGGTGACGGTGAAATACACGGTCGTCCGCCAGAAGAGCGCGAAGACGGCGATGATGAGAAAGATGCGGAAGTCGTAGATGAAGTGGTTGGTAAAGAAATTGATGTATATGAGCGCGCATAAAGCGACGCTCAATAGGTAGTGGTCGTAATGTTTCATCTCCAATTGCATCACTTTCCACGACTGACTGATGTAGCTCCCGATGGCCGCATACATGAATCCGCTATAAAGCGGCACCGTCGCGATCTTGAAAAAGCCGTCCTCCGGATAGCTCCACGAACCGACCATGGCACTCGTCTTGTAGAGCTCCAGCACCATACCGATGATGTGGAAGAGAAAAATGACTTTTACTTCGTCTTTCGTCTCCATTTTTGTGTAGTAGAGGACGACTTGGATGAGGACTGCGGCGATGAAGAGGAAGTCGTAGCGGGCGAGGCCGAAGAGTGGGATGTGCGAGGAGATGATAAGCAAGAACAAAAACGACCCCGCAAAAATAGCCGCCCGCGCCTGCTTAAGCCCGAACACAATGAATTCTGTGGCGTATTCCCGTAATCGAACCATCCTCGCATCCTAGCCGTTTTTAGGCCTTTTTCAAACTAAAATACTTCAGTTTTTCGGATAGACCTCCCATGACGCTCCGGAGTTCTTAGGACTCAAGAACGCATACCGTATTCCATCAGAATCTGGTTTCCAAAACTCATGAATAAACTTGAGAACTTTCTCTAAATCGTAAGTATTGCAGGTGGCTATAGAAACATCGATAAGATTGTGTTCCGGATAGTAGTAAAACGATTCATGAGAATGATCCAAGACGGTCAAAACGTTCGGAGCATCTTTTCTTGTCCACCACGTATAAGCATTCCAATCTCGCGGCTTGAATTTTTTGTTCGTGTAGTACGGGAGTAGTGAGTCATCTGAGTCCGGAGCAATAAGCATTGGGCCGCAAAATATATGCATGTTGCATATCTCCGCGAGTTGCTTTTGAAAAACTTGTACCCTTTCTCCCGTTACATCTGAAGGCGACGAAGGTCGGAGTTCTACCTCTAACCAAGAACGTTCAAGTTTAGGCGCTAGATTTTTTTCCATACAATTAAGTATATCGCTGAAATAAATACCTGGCACGAGCCCGAGTTCGGTACAATGTTGGAATTCGATAAAAACACTACCGAATAGACTTTCTGACAATCTCAGCGTGTTCGGAGACGACTTTGTCCCACGTTTGGTCCATGGGAAGCTCGGCGACGAGACTAAGGGCCGCGTGGTAGTGGATGGCGTTGAGCATCCGCTCCATCGCCTCTTGGAGCGAAGCGTCGCTCATTGGGTCGAATTGCAGAGAATCAGGAAGATTGGCCGAGAGGCCGTTGTCGCGGGAGATGAGCGCTGGCTTGCCAAGGGCGAGTGCTTCGAGGATGAAATTGGAGTTGAATTCGGTAAGTGCAGGCGCGAGGGCGACGGATGAAGCGTTGATGCATTCAAAAAGCGTTTTTTGATTCACCTTTGGCACTATCTCCACATTTTCCCCGAGGAGCGCGGCGCGGGCCTTGAGTGCCGCTTCATCGGGGCCTTCGCCGATGAGGACGAGACGTGCGTGCGGATATTTCTCGGCGATATCGCGGAATACTTTCAAGACTCGCACGAGATTCTTGTACGAGACAAATCTGCCGGCAAAGAGGAATGTAAATGTATCCTCTTCAATCATTGCAGGAGATTTTGGCGGGAACGGATTTTGTATCAATGTGATTTTTTCCGCACTCACACCGTAGAAGCGTATATACAAATCCTTAAGGAAACCGCAGGGGATGACGACTGTATCGGCCCTGCGCACGACAAAGCGGACGAGGCGGTACAGCGTCGGCCTATCTTTCTTGAATAACCCCTGTTCGTAGTACGCCCGCATGGGGATACTGCGCTCCCCTTTTTCCACGACGCGCTCCCAGAGAGAATCCCCCCCTATTCTCAAGATAAAAGGCTTACGGAAAATACGCGAGAAAAGAGCCGAGGGGATTCCCGCGGTCGTGAGGTCGAATGCGTATATAACGTCGTGTCGGAGTGATTCACGGGCGACTGCTATGCCATACAGAAGCCACGAGACGAGCTTGCCGGAGGCGCGGCTTATGCGGATCACC
>MFLH01000017.1:0-3727 GCA_001781275.1 Candidatus Kaiserbacteria bacterium RIFCSPHIGHO2_02_FULL_54_11b
GCAAAAGACTGCAATAGAAAAAATTATGAACAGAACATTTATTAAAGATCTGGCGGAGCACGTAGGGGAGTCAGTCCTCATCAAAGGATGGGTATCGGTGCGACGCGATCAGGGCAAGATGGTCTTTTTTGATTTCCGCGACATGACCGGAGAGGTGCAGGGTCTGGTGACCCCGAAAAGTGCGGCGATGGAAGTCGCGAAACAGACAGATCGCGAGAGCGCAGTTGCGGTTACCGCGACGGTGCAAGCTCGACCCGAGAAAAATGCGCAGGCAGACAAGATGAACGGCGGCATCGAGCTCCTCATCGAAGCGATAGAGATAGTAAGCCCCTCGGGAGTACTGCCCTTCGAAATTAGCGAAGACACCTCCGGCATCAATGAAGAAGTGCGGCTCGCATACCGCTACCTCGACCTCCGAAGCGAACGAATGCAGCGCAATATCCGCCTTCGTAGCCAGCTCGTCCAAAAGTGCCGTGAATATCTTTTTGCGCAACACTTTACAGAAATCGAGACGCCGCTCCTTACCGAATCAACCCCCGAAGGCTCGCGCGACTTCGTCGTGCCCTCGCGCCTGCATCCCGGCAAATTTTATGCACTCCCACAGTCGCCCCAGCAGTACAAGCAACTCCTCATGGTCGGCGGGTTCGAGCGGTACTTCCAGATCGCCCGCGCGGTGCGCGATGAAGACTTGCGGGCGGACCGCGGCTTTGAGCACACGCAAGTAGACATCGAGATGTCGTTCGTCACACAGGAAGACATCATGCACACGGTGGAGGAGATGGTCACGACCGCTGTCGAGGCGATGGGCTTTACTATCAAGGAAAAACCTTTCCCGCGCTTCACCTACGCTGAGGCAATGGAAAAATTCGGCGCCGACAAATTCGATCTGCGGACTCCCGAAGACAAGGAAAAAGGCATCCTCGCCTATGCATGGGTGCATCGATTCCCATTTTTTGAGAAAACCTCCGACGGCGCGTGGACCTTTACCCACAACCCGTTCTCGATGCCTATCCCCGAACACATCGAGCAGCTCCTCGCCAAGAAAGATGTCGGCGAGATCCTGACGACCCAATACGACCTCGTGTGCAATGGATACGAGGCGGGCGGTGGAAGCATCCGCGCACACAAACCGGAAATTCTAAAGGCTGTCTACGAGATTATGGGCTACAGCGAAGAGGGGACGCAGGAGCGCATCGGGCACATGTTGACTGCTTTTGGGTTTGGCGCGCCGCCGCACGGTGGTATCGCGCTTGGGGTGGAGCGCCTCGTCATGAACCTCACGGGAGAATCGCACCTGCGGGAAGTACAAGCTTTTCCGATGACGCGCGGCGGCCAGACGTCGGTCATGAAAGCGCCGAAGCCGCTTACGCACGAGCAGCTCGACGAACTTGGTATCCAGATAAAACCACCAAAGAAACATGAGTGAACGATTTACGATAATGACGCCCGCCTTCGCGGGCCCGCTCGAGACGCTGCTCAACATGATCGAGGACCGCAAGATGTCGATCACCGATGTCTCGCTTGCCGAAGTAACAGACGGCTACCTTGCATACGTGGAGAAATTGCCCGAGCTTCCGCTTGCTGAGACCGCTCAATTCATCTTGGTCGCCTCCACGCTTCTTCTCATCAAATCCCGCACCCTCTTGCCCTCACTCGAACTCTCCGCAGACGAGCGGGAGTCGGTCGAAGAGCTTGAGCGTCGTCTTGCGCGCTACGCGCTTATACGAAAGACGGCAAAGACTCTACGGAGTGTCTGGGGGAAAAGCCCGCTCTCTTTAGCTCACCGCGCCCCTTTGCGTCCACCAGTCTTTAGCCCTGCCGACGCCGCCCTCTCGACGATCGCGAGCGCGGCCCTGCGACTCGTGAGCATATTGCCCAAGCCCGAGGCCTTGGCACAGGCGGCCGTCGCTCCGATCTTGGCACTCGAAGACGTGATTGCGACTGTACGCACCCGTCTCATAAGCGCGATCCGCACGAGTTTCCGTGAGCTCACGAAATCCCGTGATCGCCACGAGACCATCGTTTACTTCCTCGCGATGCTTGAACTAGTGCGCTCTGGCTCCGCGAGTGTGACACAGGAAAAGCTTTTTGAAGATATCACCATTGAATTGGAGAATGCGACGGCTCCTCGATACGGAACATAGTATGAGTAACGATCTCGTATCGCGCGCACAGGCATTTCTTTTTAGTGAAGGGGGGGCACTCACGCTGCGCAAACTTGCGCAACTATTGGAAGTGAAAGAGTCCGAGCTCCGCGAGCCCCTATCGACACTCGCAGAGCGATTGCAAGGTACTGGATTGGCGCTTATCCAGACCGATACTGAAGTCTCGCTCGCGATAGACAAAGACACCTCTCCTGCTATCCAAAAAGCGTTCGAGCGCGAGTTGGGGAAAGAGATAGGGGATGCAGGGCTCGAAGTTTTGGCTATCGTGCTGTATCGCGGGCCTTCGACGCGCGCGCAGATCGACTACATCCGCGGGGTAAACACCAGCTCGACTATCAGGAACCTGCTTGCACGCGGATTGGTCGAGCGGACGGGGAATCCGGAAGACGGGCGTGAATATCTCTATCGGCCGACCGTCGAGCTTTTTTCGCATCTCGGTGTGCGCGACCGTGCAGAACTTCCCAATTACACAGAGATCACCGGTGAGCTCAAAGCGTTTGAGACACAACGAACAGAATCATCAGGAGGAGAGGGGAATGCAACGACTCTATGATGACCGGAACTTCGGCACCGATACAGGAAAGCGCGCCGCAGCCGGAGGCTGCGGCGCAAGTGGAAACACAGACTTCCCAGCCACCGATTCTTTTGCCTGAACACACCGAGGCGCCACGTCGTTCTCTGCAATATCTTTCGGGTGTCGCGGCGCTCGTCCTTATCTTTTTTGCAAGCGCAAGCCTCACCGTCGCCTACCTATCCGGTTCGCAGCCGGCCGCCGCCGGACAAGCCGCCGCTGCCGCTGCCAACGATCCGTTTTCGGGGGTAATGATCGAGGCGCAAGGAGCGTACGTCATCGACCTCACGACAAACCGCGTCCTATACTCAAAAAACCCTGATATCCAATTACCACTGGCGTCACTCACCAAAGTGGCGCTTGCACTCGCCGTCTCGGGAGTACTGAAGCCTGAAATGGACGTAACGATACCGGAGCACACGACGCCCGATGGAGCCCCGATCCGTCTCCCCGCGGGACTTCGTTTCGAAGTACGTGATCTTATCGACTTCACCCTTGTTGCGTCTTCAAACGAAGGCGCGAGCATCCTCGCGGATGCTGCAGAAGACGCGCTTCGCGCCACATATCCGGAGGCAGTTGCCGGTGCATCTGCGCTGTGGCGGATGAACGACATTGCAAAAAATTTGGGGCTCCGCAACACATTTTTCCTCAACACAAGCGGTCTCGACCTAAGTCCGACCCAAGCTGGCGCATACGGGTCCGCTCATGACGTGGCACTCCTCTTTGGCCATGCGGCCTCGACCGCTTCCGATGTATTCGGTCACACATCGCGCGATAGGATCGAGATCCGGGCTACGAGCGGTGAGACGGTGAGTGGCGTGAATACTGATGAGGCACTGCCGGCAATACCGGGACTCATTATGGGGAAAACAGGCTTTACCGAGCTCGCAGGAGGCAACCTCGCTATTCTTTTTGAGGTCGGCCCGACGCATCCCGTCGTTGCGGTAGTACTTCATTCGACGCGCAATGGCCGTTTCGAGGACATGAAAAA
>MFLH01000017.1:3793-13092 GCA_001781275.1 Candidatus Kaiserbacteria bacterium RIFCSPHIGHO2_02_FULL_54_11b
GGACGCCGTCGCAGCGGGGCAGTAAAAAGGGGTACAATTGTCGGATATGCTACCAGACCTTGTCCGTGTACTCGTCCCTGCCGCCCTTGCTTTTACGTTGGGCATTGGTTTGAGCCCGATTTTGACGCACTACCTGTACAAATTCAAAGCGTGGAAGAAACGCCCAGGTAAGCTTGGATTCGACGGTGAGACCGCACACGAATTCAACCGGCTACACACGCACAATGAAGTCCGTGCGCCCCGCATGGGCGGCATCGTCGTGTGGGGAAGCGTGCTTCTGACGATTTTGGGGATCGCCGCACTCGCAAAAGCATTCCCTTCGACGCTCGGAGACCTCAATTTCCTGAGTCGCAACCAGACGTGGCTCCCGTTTGCGACGCTGCTCGCGGGCGCCTTTGTGGGGCTCATCGACGACCTTCTGGTCATTCGGAAAAACGGTGAGGGCCTGCGCCTGCGCTACCGTATCATCATCGTCATTCTCCTCTCATCGTGCATCGGCTGGTGGTTTTGGGACAAGCTCGACATGACGGCCGTCAACATCCCCTTTGGGATACCGCTCGAGATCGGCTGGTTCATCATTCCGTTTTTTGTTCTTGTCTCTCTCTGCCTGTACGCTTCGGGCGTCATCGACGGCATCGACGGTCTCTCCGGCGGCGTCTTCGCCAGCATTTTTGCCTCATACACCATCATCGCGTTCTCCCAAAATCAAATAGACCTCGCTGCGTTCACCGCTTGTGTCGTCGGCGGATTACTCGCATTTTTGTGGTTCAACATCCCGCCCGCGCGATTCTATATGAGTGACACCGGCACTATGGGACTGACGCTCGCGATCGGCACCATCGCCTTTATGACCGACCATTTGGCAGGAGGAGTCGGCGTCGCGGTCTTGCCCATTATCGGCGCGCTCTTGGTCGCCACGGTCGTCTCTGATGTGGCACAAATTCTATGGAAACGATTTTTCGGGCGTAAGCTCCTGCGTATCGCACCCCTCCACCATCACTTCGAGGCGATCGGGTGGCCGGGGTACAAGGTTGTCATGCGCTACTGGGTGCTCTCGGTCGTATTTGCGTTCGCCGGCGTTATCATCGCCCTCGCCGCATTGCCTATTTTGTAACAATGAAGCACGCACGCGTCGACAAGCCTCTGGCTATTCTCATCGCCCTCCTTGTCTTGGGAGGCTGCATGATATTCGTCTCGGCCGCGTTTGGAATTCTTGGTCGTGGATTCTCCGCCATCACCTCGGTCGCTTTTAGCCACCTCGTCTTGGGCGTTGGTGGTGGCTTGGTACTTCTCCTCATCGCACTCAATATAAAATATCAGCACTGGCAGCGTTTTGCTCCGTATATCTACGGTCTTGCGCTCGTGGGGATGCTCCTCGTCTTCGTACCCAATCTCGGGTTCGCGCACGGTGGAGGGCAGAGATGGATCGTGATCTTCGGCGTCTCGTTCCAGCCATCGGAATTTTTGAAAATTGCTTCCATTTTCGTTGCCGCAGCGTACTACTCGGCCATTCGCGCAAAAACAGAAAGCTTCACGTGGGGGATAGGAGGGCTTCTTGCAATACTCGCCGCCCCAATCATCCTGCTTGTGCTCCAGCCCGACATCGGCACGCTCGGCATTATCTGCATGAGCGTCGCGGCGGTATTTTTCGCGGCGGGTGCGCGCATGCGCGACGTCGCCATCCTTGCCTGTATTGCTCTTGTCTCGCTCGCGATGCTCGCGTACTTCAAGCCGCACGTGCAGGATCGCATTTTCACCTTCTTCAATCCCGCGCAAAACCAACAGGCTGAAGGGTACCAGATCACACAATCGCTCATTGCGGTCGGCTCCGGACAGATCTTCGGCCGCGGCTTCGGGCAAAGCGTACAAAAGTTCACCTATTTACCTGAACCGATGGGGGATTCAATATTCGCGGTTGCGAGTGAAGAACTCGGCTTTATCGGCTCAAGCGTCATCATTATCCTCTTCTTGGGCCTTGCGCTCCGTGGATACGTTGTCGCGGCCCGCACAGCTGATATGTTTGGCGGATTACTCGCCGTCGGCATTTCTACTTACCTTGCCGGAGAAGCCTTCATCAACATCGCCGCGATGCTAGGGCTCGCACCACTCACCGGCGTCCCGCTGACCTTCATGAGCCAAGGGGGAAGTGCCATGCTCATCTCGCTCGCCAGCGCCGGCATACTTCTTAATATTTCACGATCTCGTCGCACATAACGCGTTTGTGATTGCGCGAGAGAACGATAGAATAGGAGGATGCGTATCGTGTTGGTCGGAGGGGGGAGTGGCGGACATTTTTACCCGCTTATTGCGGTTGCCGAGGCCATTGAGGATGTGTGTCTTGAGCGCACACTCATTGAGCCCGAGCTTTTCTACATCGGCCCGCCGCCATTTGACTCTGAAGCTCTTCTCGAGCATGACATCGTCTACCTGCCGAGCCCGGCAGGCAAGATCCGCCGCTATCGGAGCATTCTTAATGTCATCAGTATTTTCCCGACTACGATAGGAGTTATCCGCTCGATGATGCAGCTTTTTCACTTGTATCCCGATGTTATCTTCTCCACGGGCGGATTTGCGGCATTTCCCACACTCTTTGCTGCGCGTCTCTTGCGGATCCCCATCGTTATCTACGATGCCGACGTGACACCGGGACGTGTCTCACTTTGGTCTTCGAAATTCGCAAAATGGATCGCCATCGCCCAACCCGCCGCCGCAGGGAGGTACCCTGCGCGCGTGCGCGACAGGATAGCCGCGGTTGGTCACCCGATACGCAAAGAGATAATTCTGGCTACGAAAGAAGGCGGACACGAATTCTTGAAACTAGACCCGTCGGTACCCACCGTCTTTGTGATGGGTGGCTCGCAGGGTGCGCGCGCTATCAACGAAGTCGTCCTCGACGCGCTGAAAGAGCTCGTGCCGCAATACAATGTCGTGCACCAAGCGGGGAAAGCCAACGTCAAGGAGACGACCAACATCGCATCCGTCGTCCTCAAAGATTCCCGATTTGCACAGCGATACAAAGTGTTTGGCCTCCTCAACACACTCGCCCTGCGCATGGCCGCAGGTATCACGACGGTGGTCGTCGCACGAGCCGGTTCAGGAACTATTTTTGAGATCGCGAGCTGGGGCCTGCCTTCGATCATCGTACCCATACCCAAAGACGTCTCGCACGACCAGACGGAGAATGCATTCTCTTTTGCCCGCTCCGGTGCAGCAGTCGTCATAGAGCAACGCAACCTTACGCCCCATCTCCTCACCGCAGAGATCGGGCGCATCGCGGGGGACGCAGCTCTTCGCGCAAAGATGTCGGATACTGCTCGCGCTTACGCGCGACCTGACGCAGCGAAGAAAATTGCCATGACCCTTCTCGAGACATCGATCTCACACGAACCCTCATAGCCTATGGAAAGTATCCGTGTCAGATTTCCGCCAAGTCCCACAGGCCTTTGTCATGTCGGCACTGCCCGCATGGCCATTCTCAACTATCTCTTCGCACGAAAGCACGGGGGTGTCATTATTTTCCGCAGCGAAGATACCGACAAAGAACGCAGCACAAAAGAATTCGAGGAGGACATCGTTGAGCAGCTGCATTGGCTCGGACTCGAATGGGACGAGTTCTACCGTGATACTGAATTGATTGACCGGCACAAGGAGGCGCTCACACGACTCATCGCGGATGATAAGGCGTACGTCTCAGAGGAAGAGGGAAAAAAGGAGGCGGGGACCGTCGTACGAGTTGTGCGATTTCGCAATCCCGGCCGCGAGGTCACGTTCAACGATGTGATACGAGGAGATATTTCATTTGATACGACGGAGCTTGGCGATTTTGTTATTGCCCGATCAATCGACGAGCCGCTCTACAATTTTTCAGTTGTCGTCAACGATGGAACCATGAATATCACTCATGTTATACGCGGCGAAGACCACATATCGAATACACCACGGCAAATACTGATACAAGAAGCATTGGGTTATCCGCGCCCCATATACGCGCACTACCCATTATTCCTTGGAACCGATAGGTCCAAGCTCTCAAAACGCACTGGTGATGTAGCGGTCAAAAGCTATCGTGAACAGGGATTTCTACCGGAAGCACTGCTCAACTACATCGCTATTTTGGGATGGACCCCGCCGAGCGAACAGGAAGTGATGGGACGGGAAGAGATGATAGAGGAATTCGACTTGAAAGACCTCCACAAAAGCGGCGCAGTATTCGATATTGAAAAATTGCGCTGGTACAACCGTCACTATTTGCAGGCCATGCCTGCCGATTTGTTTGAGGCCGAGGCGGGGAAAATACTCAAAGAATCTCTCAAGGGTCGGAATATTCCATTCGACCCGTCTATCGCAGCATCGCTCGTGCCCGTAGTTCGCGAGCGCATAGCGGTGTGGGAAGATCTGCGCATCCACGCACAAGAAGGGGAATATGATTTTTTCTTTGCCGATCCTGCGTCGGAGCCATCGCGAATCGCGCAAAAAGGCGTAAGTGCCGAAGACACCGTACGTCATCTAAAAAGCGTGAAGACTCTTCTTTCAGAAATCCCCGCTGATGCCTACAGTGATCCAGAGCAGATAAAATCGGCCGTTTGGGAGTACGCAGGTGCCGAAGGCCGAGCCGCCGTGCTCTGGCCACTACGCTACGCGCTCACCGGCAGGGAACGCAGCCCTGATCCCTTTGAAGTCGCGCATATAATCGGCAAAGAGGCGACGCTACGACGTGTCGACTTCGCACTGTCGCAACTTTCGAAGGTAAAGGTATGAGGGTTGGTATGAAAGTGGCGAGCGCAGTTTTTGGTTTCTTGACCTTGTATGCTGTCACGCTCTATCCTCTCGGGTCTTTTGCGCAGACAACAACTGAAACTCCGCAAACGCCGACAGAGATCCAGCAACAGATTGATTCATACAACACCCAAATCACGCAACTCGACAAAGAGATCGCGCAGTTCCAAGTGCAACTCGACGCGGTGAGTTCGAAAAAAACGACGCTCCAAAACGTCCTTTCGGAACTCAACCTGCTCCTCAAAAAAAGTGCCGCCTCTATAAGCTCAACAAAAAGCAAGATCAGTTCGACCCAACTGCAGATCAAACAGCTGGCGCAGGGGATAGCCGTGAAGCAGGATTCTATCGATACTGGCGCAGCCGGCCTCGCCGAATCGTTCCGCCAGATACACGAGCTCGACCAATCGTCGCTCGCGATGCAGATACTCGCTTCAGAGGATATCGCGGAGATCTGGCGTGATGTAGATTCGCACGAGTCGCTCCAGACGGCGGTGACTGACCAGATGACGCAACTTTCGGAGGAAAAACGATCGCTTTCCGAGATCAAGAAAAAGACCGAGGAAAAGCGTGCTGAGCTTGTTGTCCAGCAGAACACACTCCTCGCCCAGCAAGGCTCGTTGAATGCGCAGAAAAAAGCGCAAAATGAGCTCTTGGCACAGACCAAATCGCAAGAATCAACCTATCAGTCCCTCTTGGCGCAAAAAGTAGCGGGAAAGGCGAGCTTCGAAGCCGCACTTTCGGACCTGAAATCGCAGTATCTGCAGGCGGTTGATCCATCAATTATCTTGACTCCGAAAAAAGGCGTCCTCCGATGGCCGCTCGATAAGGTCCGGATAACGCAGACGTTCGGACAATCAGATTTTGCAAAAAGCGGCGCATACAACGGCAAAGGTCACAACGGCATCGATATGGGTTCGCCGATCGGTACCCCTGTCAAAGCGGCTCTCTCGGGCACTGTTCTCGCGACGGGGAATACAGATCTCTACAAAGGCTGCTATTCGGCCGGCAAGTGGATCATGATCAAGCACAACAACGGTCTCTCGACGATGTACGGACACCTTTCGCAGATAAGCGTATCGCAAGGGCAGGCGGTCGCTACCGGCCAAATAATCGGCAACGTGGGGGCGACAGGCTACGCGACAGGGCCCCACCTGCACCTAAGTGTCTACGTGACCGCAGTGACAAAGATCATGACTTTTGGTGAGGCGACCAATCGCGTATCCGCCTGTGCCAAAGCGACCATACCCATCACGCCTCCGGCAGGGTTCCTGAATCCTCTCGGGTATCTCTAAGCATCACGCATAGCGCCTAAACGCATGTGGCGTCTTCCACTCTTCGATATCGAGTGTGCGTATTTCCGTCTTTGATGCCCTGCGGAGTCGTCGGATTACTTTTTTTGGAGCGATAGGGAAGTGGCGCGAAGAATCGAGGGTCTCGACGAGCCACTCGAGATCTTCTTCGGCCGTAACCCACCGCTCGGGAGCAAATCGTGAAAGATCGAAAGGAGATGAAAAGGCACGCAGAGATTTCCGACCATCGTCCATGATGTATTCGTGCGCATATGACATCGCGAGTTCGCGGACGGAGCGGTAGATTGGGTCGCGGTAGCGCAAGATCCCATGGTTGGTCTTGCTTATCGCACCCCAAAGTCCGTGTTCACGGAAAAGTGCGACGACGTGATCTTCCTCCTCTGGTCGCGTCTGAAGATCCAACAAGAGTGGTCTGTGCCCGTGGTACGCAAACGCCGCCGCGGCAAGAAGCGCACCTTCGAAGCAATGAGCGGTCCTCTCCCGCAAAAGCCGCCGCGGCGACATGTACGTCTCGCCCTGCATCTCAAAATTGATCGGAAGTCTGTCTAAATAATCCTGAATCTTTTCTGCTGTGGAAAGTTTGGCAAAAATTTTCCGTTCGGCGGGGGACAGTGCTGCCATCAATGTATTTGCATACGATCGGCTCATGCCTCATTGTAGCCTGCCCTATAATTAGCAGAGAGCTCCGACTCCCCCCGATTTTTGTCCTTTTTTACCGAAGGGGAGTCTGATCGACAGAAAGCCTAGCTGGATTAGGAAAAAGACCGAGATGCGGCTTGAGGGGAGCCCGAGGTCTTAAAATCGCCCCTGAGGCATTTTTGAGCCTCTATACGAGGCTAGGAGAGAGCGCACAGGCTGAGCCCGCGGTCTGATCTAAGTGGGAGGGCTGGTCCAAGCACGCGTCCAGTTTGTTCCTAACCATACGTCGCAAAACAAACATTGTGCGACATGCCGATATTAAGCCACAGACCACATTAGACCACTACCCTGTCAACTCGGCTACCCTAGGTTGAGGACCTCCCATTACTACGACCGGTAAAGTTTTGCATCCAAAAATCCTTCGGTCGGAAATATTTTTTCGCAAACATACAAACGCCCGCAGGAGAAGTGTCTCGAATGTATCTCTATGCCCGCCTCTCTCCTCCCCTCTTACGGGGTATCACCATTTTCCAACTTCATTTCGTACACCATCGCGATACGCTTCAATGCGCCGACGATTCGCCGGAGAAATTTCTTCAGGAAGATTATCGATATCAAACCAGCAACGTGCCATAATCTCCAAATTCGGTTTGAGTGCAAGCGAGCCCTCAAAATCTCCTGTATAGAAGACGGCCACCATGTCGCCCCTTCCCCACGTACCTGCGTATCTGCCGATCTCGCCCGCGATCAACTTGACGACGAAACCTGTTTCTTCGCGCACCTCACGTATCGCTGCTTCTTCCGGTGACTCATTTTTATCCACGCCGCCGCCGGGCAGGGTCCACGTCCACGGTGCATACCAATGAGAGACCAAAAGGACCCGGCGCCCTTCTACGAGAATGACCCGCACACCCTGAATGGTGTTCGTTGACAGCGAAGTCCAATAGCGCACGGTGTGAACCACCGAAATAATCGTGAGCGAGAGGTACATTCCGAATTTCCGGACGAGATGCATACGCGTGTTGATGAGATTACACTATTTTCTTCTACTTTTACCGATGCGTGGTCGTGGACGCGGCAACGGTACATGCTCACGCCACTCATCACCGAAACTCGCGTCAGTGTATTCGTCTGGAGAAACGTCAGCGACATAGTCGTCCTTATGTTCCTTACAAAGCCGCTCCCAATATTTCGCGTCCATTTTCCCGCCACTCCACACAAGGTAGTCAGCCTTGGTCGCTTGCAGTTTTGCTCGCAGTACCTTCTTGGCATGCGGGTCAGCTGTAGTGCGTATCGCATCTTCCATGTAGGCATGCAGACGCGGTATCAAAGCCGCCTCGGCGCATATCGCCTGATCTTCTACCGGCGCCGCGAGTCCATACCTCCGGAAAACGTAGGCAGGTGTCGGAGTTTTGTCCTTACGATCGTTCACTTTGTAATACCCCCAATACGGACGCTCCGTCATCGGTGCGTGCATTGCTATCCATTTTTCATCGCGCTCGCGCCAAACTTGCCATTTTTCCGCAAAGCGGTGGTTTAGCTCGTGATGAATAAGCGTGCGCTGCCATTCATCTTCACCATCAGATTTCAATATCATCGTTGCGGGCCTACCCTCTTTCAAAAAAGGTGCTACACCCGCTACGGAACGCTCCATCACGATCTCCCCCGTCGGCGCCTTATCCTTGACGATGAGACGCGATTCGACAATGTGGATCTGAAAACCTCTGCCCTCGCCCAGTTTCTGGATCATATCGGGCGGGTACCGTTTCAGCTCCTGCACAAGATGACGGAGCGTGTCGCGCGTACGCTCCATGCTTGCGTGATCGCCCACAATATTCTCGTGATCTTTGCCGACGCCTACTTTGAGATCGATATCGTATGCTGTTTTGAGGAAGGTCTTAGCTTCACTGATGGCTGTGTCGTAGTCATACTGCGGCTCTCCAGAGGCGTCGTCTAGAAATCGCGCGAGCTGCTCCATCTTCAATTGACCGATTGCTGTCATACCTGCGAGGCCAGTTGCGCCGGCAATGCCCACCGCAGCTGTCGCTGCCGCACCCCGTAAAAAAGTGCGTCGTGTCATTTGAGCATGAGCATCCCTACGGATATCTTGATCACTCCTGACAAATCCCGCGTCCAAGAGTTGCTGCCGCCAAATGTCCACATCCCACTCTCCTCGCCTCGCACGCTCTCGCAAGACATCCGCGGGAGGAAGCTTCTGACCATTAAAAATCGTTCTCTCAGGAAAGGATTCAGCCGTAGAGCTATCGTCTCCTTTATTTCTCTCTAAGGCCGCGGGAGGTTCGTCGCGAAGGAAGGGCGGCTTTCCTCGGGGTCGATCGTATCTGTCATGAGGAAAACGCTCGTTCATACTATTATTTCCAAGGAATTTCAAACTGCGCGAATTCGGGCAACAGCTTGCGCCCATAGAGTAGACGTGCGATGACCTCCGCATGTGACAGGGCTCCTGTGAGCGCGTTGTGCGGCGAAGGTTCTTCGGGAATGCCGCAGTAGTTGAGTACGGCATCGAGATTGAGTGCGGAGCGCCGGTGTGCTACCGGCGGCTGCAGACCCTTG
>MFLH01000018.1 GCA_001781275.1 Candidatus Kaiserbacteria bacterium RIFCSPHIGHO2_02_FULL_54_11b
TTCGTAAACCGAACATAAAACAGAAGACCGCCTCGGCTGGAAGCAGAGGTCAGTCCTCTGTTTCCGCCGATTGGCGGTCATCACGCATTACAGTTCGTCTGCACTGTGCTTGAGAAAGATTGCCGAAGCCAAAGTGGCAATGGCAATATTGTTCTGCCCTTGATGGGCGGGATCGAAAACGTCGCCATTACTTGTTTGGCCGTTGCGCGCGAGTGCAGTCGCTGCCATTCGGACTGCTTCGTCGAGTGCTTTTTGCGAGACTTTCATCATCCTTCTCCAATGCAACGTCTTTTCTGGTATTTGCGCAACCAGAAAGATGACACAAAACAGATATATGGTCAAGTTTGCGCTTTGGCCCAAAGTGGTACTATGTCCACACTATGACAAAACAAGTAAGACCTGACGTTGAGTCTTTTGCACGAATTCGAGTTATCGGCGTCGGAGGTTCGGGGGGAAATGCCGTGAATCACATGATCTCTTCTCATGTGGTGGGTGTTGATTTCATCGCCGTCAATACGGATGCGCAAGACCTTCACAAGAACAAAGCGAAACGCAAGATAAACATCGGCAAGAATCTCACGCGCGGCCTTGGCGCTGGCATGAATGCCGAGCTCGGCAAGCAGGCGGCAGAGGAAACGCGTGAAGACATCCAAGAAGCTATCAAGGGTTCTGACATGGTCTTTATCACCTGTGGCATGGGCGGCGGCACGGGGACCGGTGCAGCACCGATCATTGCAAAAGTCGCGCGCGAGCTCGGAGCCCTCACGGTGGGCGTCGTCACCCGACCATTCGGTTTTGAGGGAGCGCAGCGTATGCGCCTCGCAGATGCCGGCTTGGCCGAGCTGCGCAAAGCGGTAGACGCACTCATCATCATCCCCAACGACAAACTCCTCACTATCGTCTCGCGCGAGACGGGCATCAAGAATGCCTTCGCAATGTGCGACGATATTTTGAAACAGGCAGTCGAGGGTATCTCCGACCTCATCACCACAACCGGCATCATCAACGTCGACTTCGCCGACGTGCGCGCCATTATGCACAATGCCGGTTCGGCTTTGATGGGTATCGGCACCGCGATCGGCGAACACCGGGCCGAGATGGCGGCGCGCGCGGCCGTCAACTCCCCGCTTCTCGAAGTCTCCATCCACGGCGCCAAAGGCGTCCTCTTCTCCGTGGCAGGTGGCGAAGATTTGGGTATGCTCGAAATTCAGGATGCCGCCAATGTGATCACCGAGGCAATCGATCCGGACGCCAAAGTGATCTTCGGCGCTGTCACCGACCCCAGTCTCAAGAAAGGTCAGGTGCGCGTCACGGTCATCGCGACGGGCTTCCCGGAGGCCGGGACTCGCTCTTCGCTCTTTGCCGGCTCTCAGCGCCTCGTTGCCAAGAAAGATCAGGACGTGCCGCCGGTAAATCCCCGTGCGCGTGAGGAAATGAAGCGAAATGCCGAGGTTGTTGAGAAGCATGAGAAGCCGATGATCAAGGACGTCTCAAAATCGGAGCTTTCGAAAACTCCGCCAAAAGTCGAAGACGATGATGACGATGTGTGGGGAGGACTCCCGTCGTTTTTGCGCCGCAAATAATAAGGTAAAATAGCCCGATGTCGGACACCTACGGCGGTTTGTATGAATTGGCGATAGTAGGCGGCGGCCCCGCAGGGGCCGCCGCGGCAATTTACGCCGCGCGCAAACGCCTCAAGACGGTGATGGTCCTCGAAGAGTGGGGTGGCCAGAGCGGTGTCTCATCCGACATTCAGAATTGGATCGGCACCCCCTCAATCTCCGGCGCTGATCTCGCCGACAATCTGAAAAAACACGTGATGCAGTACGCGGGCGAATTTCTAACTATCATCTCCCCTGTACGCGCGACAGGACTCAAGCCAGATGATATGTCTGTCGAGATAACTCTTTCAAAAGGAGATCCCATCGTCGCCTCGACCGTCTTGATAACAACCGGCGCAAACAGGCGCAAGCTCGAAGTGCCGGGCGCCGACACCTACGACCAAAAAGGTCTCACTTACTGCGCCTCATGCGATGGTCCGCTTTTTGCCGATAAAGATGCGGCGATAATCGGCGGTGGCAACGCGGCATTTGAAACCGCACTCCAGCTCCTCACGTACTGTAAGACGGTGACGCTTTTCAACCGCGGCGAGGCATTTAAAGCCGATGAGATAAGTGTCGCAGCCGCGCTTGCGCATCCGAATATGCGCGTCGTGAAGAATTCGGAAATAATCGCGGTCGAAGGAGCGCAATTCGTCACTGGCTTGCGTTGGAAAGACTCAAAGACGAATGTGGAAACTTTACTCCCCGTCGAAGGAATCTTTGTCGAGATAGGCTTACTGCCGAACACCGATTGGGTGGGAACGGCACTCGAGATGAACGCGGTCAAACAGATAAAAGTGGACCCGCGCACACATCAGACCTCGCACCCGCGCGTATGGGCTGCTGGCGATTGTACCGACGGTCTCTACCACCAGAACAACATCGCCGCCGGCGACGCCGTCAAAGCGCTCGAAGATATCTACATGTCTCTGCGCCGCGCTTAGTTGTGTTACTCCGACTTGCAATAAACAATGCCTCATTGCATACTACTGCTCGCTGACAACCGGAGGTGCTTCGATGAACTTAACTCTTGGACTGCACGGTCTACCGGCTACCTTGGAAGCGGGCGACATGATGGTGTACAACAAGGCCCAGCGTCGCATCATGATCTTACGCGGAGAAGCAGTGCTTCACTTTGCAGGGGGAACGTTTGATACGTTTCTCGTACCGCAAGCGGACGACGGATTCGGCCTCGCGTCGGTCGTCTCGTACGTCACCGGCATGCCATTCCAGACCCGAGAACACAGGGGGATGCGAGCGTTTCTTTTCGAAGAACGCGATGCGCCTGCCTCTGGTTACGAGCGGTACCTCGAGAAGAAATATCTTCCCGAGGGTACGGGATGATTCTCCAGTCGATCCCCTAGCAACGCGCGCCGCCTTCCAAGGCGGCGCATGTATTTTAATTGATGCCGGAGATACTGGATGTTGATGAAAATTATTAAGACGTAATCCGCTTCAAGACCGCGAAGGCGCGGTCGATTTCTTTGTCTTCAAAAATGATGCTCAATTCTGTCCGCACCGACATGATCTCCACAAAGCTGATGCCCTCTGCCGCGAGTGCTTTCAATATCGGGTAGTACATGCCGGGAACGGTAAGGCTCGCCTCGGGAAGGTGCATCGTGATCGCCGAAAGCCCGTCAAGTCTGCGCGTCTGTTTCTCTCCTTTGAGAGCTCCTGCGACCTCGTCTGCAAATTCTTTGCTCACAATGATGAGCGACTCATGGAGTCCGCGGGAAAAATTCAAGAATGTATCTTTACGTTGTGACGCGCTCTTGGAGAGCACGTCGAGTACGTGCGGAAGCGCCGAAGAATTCACGCAGACAAATTCGACGAGATTCGAGCGCACCGTAAGATCATTCATCTGCTTGATGAGTTTCTCGCTGTAAATATTCTTCGGCGCTTTTTTACCCATGCGATGCAGGGCCATCGCGATAGCGGCTTCAGAAACCTTCTCATAGAGCCGCTTCTCGACGTCCGGCCGTATCTTGCGCGCGATTTGGGCGTTATTGGCGATGCCTTCGGAGATCGCCTCGGCCAGAAATGGCGAGCGCTGGATTATCTCCTCCACGGCTTGGCTTATTGTCCTCATTGTTATAAATATAACAATTTGTAATATATTTGCAACTATCCCCCCAAAATTTGCATCACGGGGGGAGTACGATTATGTTGCACGTAGGCAGGTATGTTCCTGCGCAACAAGCTGGAGAAACGTTATGCCAGAGATTCGCTTTGGAGTGGTGCCTCCCCAAAGGGTAGGTGAGGTTGCCGATGGTCGTCGTTCGCCAGACCACGAGGGAGGAAAAACCCCGGCGCAAGAGCCGACTGCAGGATTGATTCCTGGCCAAACGCGCTCGTATCCGGTCTATGGGATGTCGCGCAATCCCAAAAGCTACGAACACAAAGCGGAAGACAAGGTTCGATTCCGCAGCGCGCTCGGTCGGCTCAACAACGAGACGATGGAACCGATCGTCAAACGTCTCGGCAGGGAAAACCTCACCGTGGTCGAGACGGGCGCCTTCAGCCAAGTGAAAATCCGCAACGAAGCCGGCGAAGAAGATATCGTCCCCGGCATCTGGCTCATCCCGAGCCATGTTACCGACTTGGAGGATTATCCTCCGTCAAATTCTGTTCCCGCTGCCGCCCCCGGGTAATGGGGCGGCAAAACTTTTTAATGCCAGTACTAAGTTTACGCTATAGCGTATTTATAGTACCTAAGAATTTAGTGCCTAAAATGCCGTACGCCGGTGAAGACCATCGCCATGTCGTGCTTGTCGGCGGCGTCGATTGATTCTTGGTCATTTTTGGAGCCGCCGGGTTGGATGATGGCCGTGGCACCCGCTTGTGCAGCTGCTTCGACAACATCGGGAAACGGAAAGAAGGCATCGGATGCGACGACCGAGCCTTCGAGCGTTAGTTTCGCGTTCTGCGCCTTGTGCCACGCGATGTAGGCGGATTCTATGCGGCTCATCTGCCCTGCCCCGATGCCGACCGTAGCGCCATTTTTGACATACACGATCGCGTTGGACTTCACATGCTTCACTACCGTAAAGGCGAACATGAGGTCGGATAATTCTTCAGACGTCGGGGCGCGTTTTGTAGCAGTCTTTACTTCCCCATCGAACACTCTGTCGTCCGCACTCTGCACCAAGACTCCGCCTGCGATAGAGCGCATCGTCGTTCGCTTTTGGGCAGGGTCGGGCATTTCCCCCGTGAGCAGAATGCGAACATTGGGTTTGGCTGAAAGAATCGCGAGTGCGTCGTCTTCTGCGTCGGGCGCGATCACGACTTCGAGAAATATCTGCACGAGGTCCGTCGCGAGCGCCGCAGTCAATTTCGAATTCAGCGCAACGATGCCGCCGAAGGCCGAGACCGTGTCGCATGCGAGCGCACGCAGGTATGCTTCGTGCGCACTCTCGCCGACCGCCACCCCGCACGGGTTCATGTGCTTTACGATAACAGCCGCAGGCTCTTCGAATTCAGCGACGCACTCAAACGCCGCATCAGCATCCTGCAGATTGTTGTAGCTCAGCTCTTTGCCCTGTACTTTCCGCGCGGTAGCAACGCCAACGCGCTTGTCGCTTGGATCGAGATAGAGTGCGCCGCTTTGGTGCGGATTCTCGCCGTAGCGCAAGATTTCTGCGCGTTTGAAGTTAAACTTCAAGTCTTCCGGAAAATCCGAATCTTGCATTTGCCCATTCTACATCCCGAAAGGAAATTCGTCGAAGCCCCTATCACTCAACTACGGTAACGGACCCGAAGGCGGCAGGATTCAGGTGGTCGTGGTAGTTCCACGTCCCGACCTTCTCGAATTTGAATGTGTAGTTGTTGCCGCCTGCGCACTGGTCGAAGGCCGCACCGGAAGTGTCCGGACAATGTGCCGTGCGTGAGGTGCCGCTATAGACCGTGTGATTTGGATGCTGCGCCGTAGCGACCCACATCTCGGTCGTACGTTCGTTGTTCCACGTCACCGTGCCACCTTTTTTAATGGTTACTGCCGAAGGCGAGAATCCCGTCGCGCCGTACGTCACCGTCGCAAAGGATGGCACACTCGGCGGCGGCGGTGGGGTTGTTCCGTCATCTATGGTGCCGACAGGGGTGCCCGTGTCTGCCATAGGTACTTGCGAGCTCTGCCACCACCAAAAGCCGCCGCCGACAACGATGACCGCGATCACTATCCAGATCCATGTATTTTGCATAATTGTGATTTTAATTTATAAGACTTCTAAAAGAATAAAGTAAGAGTATAGCACAGCCCTTCATGAAGAGCCTATGAACCTTTTCGAGCCAAAAAATCCTTCCCGTGTCCTACATCGACGTTCACAGGGATCCCGCGCTTACAGAAGTCACATTCGGATTCCGGCCACTGTTCGAGATGCACGGTGAGGAGGGAGACAAATTCAGGCGGGTTGCCAACCGCTTCTTTCGTTACCCCGCCACGATTACAGACGGCTACGGCCCCAACGACATTCGCCCCAACTCCGCGGGCGGCTTCGACGCACTTGCGCAGGGAGTTGCCGGTCGTGACGAGGTCTTCGACGAGGAGCACGTTCTTTCCCTTCACGATCTCGTCGTACCCGCGCTTGATAATGAATCCGTCATTACCGTCTTTGTCTGCGTACGTGCTGTACACTTCACGCCCTTCGAGTTCCGACAGGTGGTACGCGACCCACTGCGAAAGAATGATGGCACCGGTCGCGGGACCCACGACCGCACCGACGTCCTTCCCCACAAAGCCCTCGGCGATACTCCGGCAGAGTCGGGACATTTCGCGTGTGTACGGGTACATCGCGTTTTTGTTGACGTAGGTGTCGGCGTGCAGGCCCGAGACGAAGACAAAATGCCCCGCGCGAAAAGCGCCTACATTTTGGAGAAGGTCGAGGACTTCCGCTTCAGTCATTACCATATCGGGGTATTCTATAACGATTTTCTTATGGCGCCATTGAGGGCTGTGACTTTCTCACGCGCAGCCTCCGCAAAATCCGCCCCGCCCGAGGCAAATATGACCGAGCGCGACGCGCTTATGATAATCCCACGTCCCCGCGCATCCTTCCCCGCCGCAACGGTCTTTTCGAGATCACCCTTCTGCGCCCCGATCGCCGGTATCAAAATCGGCATGTCGGGTGCCACCGCGCGCACCGCGCGCAATTCTTCTACATAGGTTGCGCCGACCACCAAGGCGCAATTTCCATTGGCATTCCACTCTTCCGCGACATGGCGCGCGACGACCTCATACAAGGGTTTTCCATCAACAACAAGGTCCTGAAATTCCCCCGCCCCTTCATTCGAGGTGCGACACCACACGATAATCCCCTTGTTTTTGCGGTCGAGGAACGGCTGAAGAGCTCCGCGGCCGGGATATGGATTCACTGTTATCGCATCCGCGTGCAAGTGATCAAAAGCAGAGGCGGCGTAGCCGTTGTTCGTGTTGCCGATATCCGCTCGCTTGGCGTCGAGTATCACAGGCGTCTCCGGCGCAACATCGTGAATGTATTGAATCGTCGCGCGAAGCGCCTTCCAACCCTCATCCCCGTGGATCTCATAGAACGCAGAATTGGGCTTGTACGCGCAGACAAGGTCTTTTGTGGAGTCCACGATGGCACGGTTGAACGCGACGATGGTGTCGCTCACACTTCCTTGTCGCGCCGCTTCCGGTATTTTTTCAAAATCGCTATCGAGCCCCACACAGAGAAATTTGCCCTCTCCCCATTGAGCTTCCAAGAGCTGCCGAAAGTTCCTCTCAGCCATTGCGAGACATTGTACCCCGTGAGATAGAAAATCCAAACCTAACGTTTTCGTAAATCTGGAATCACGAACGCCAACTTCATGCTCAAATCCTTATGTCCCTATCTCATGGGGGGTATCGCCTCTCTCTCGTTTAGCCAATTGCCGGCGGCGAATTAAGAGCATCGCCACAAGGGCCATATCAAAAATAGCGATTGCTGCTGGATACAAAAATGTTGTCAGCGTGAGTGATTGAAGAGCGAAAATAGCAAGTGGCCAACGAGCTGCGCCCAAAGCATAGTTCATCGCTGTTTCTTCGTTGGGCTTCCAATATGACTTGCGAAACGTGGGAGCAAATGCAAGGGCATCGGCACAAACAACCAACACAACTGCAAGAAGCGGCTGATGTGCAAAAAGCCACGAGATAGTGGCAAGAAGCGCCATACCAAAACATATCCAATCGAAACGAGTTATTTTTTTCTCACCGCGAGTGTATGCAAAAACAGCTACGCCAGCGCAACACAGAGATTCAATGCCTGTTACCCATGCGCCAATGCCCCCACCCTCCGAGAGTTGAATAAAAAAAGTAATACCCGTTAGAAGCGTCCAAACAAACCATGTGAATACATGTGGTTTTGTGGTACCTCTGAAGATGTCCCTAAAGTAAGGAAAGAACGCGACAATACCTAAGGTGGCGGCAAGAATTCCAAATATAATTTGGTATTCGTAAAACATCTCAGCATTATCTCACGCCCACATGCGGAGACTTCTTAATTGATCTCAATATCAATGTGCCGTATGCCGGGGTGATGTTTGCGGATGCGCGCCTCGATATCGTCTATTTTCTTTCCCATCAGGCGCGGAATGCGATCCGCATAATCGGCGCAAAATCGCTTGAATGCCTCATAATCATCGCGCACCTCTTCATACTGATCGCGTAGCGCTTTTTGCTGATAGGCCTCTCCTAAAAGCGAGCCGCCGTTGAACTCTACATCGCACTTGATGCGGTATACTCCGAACCCCAAGACAACCGATTTGAAATCAAGGACTTTTTCGATCGCCGGCTCCCGCAGGAGAAGTTCTACTATTTCCTCCTGAAGGGTCTCCGGTATGGCACGTCCCAAAAGATATGAACGGTTTTTTATAATGAGCACGACCGCGACCACGCCGAGAAGCGTTGCGATAATGATCGAGCCTACCGCATCCCACACAGGAGATTCCGTGTAGTACGAGAGTGTGATGCTAACTCCCGCGATGAACACTCCGACGACGGCAACCGCGTCTTCGAGAAATACGGCGAGCGTAGAGGGGTCCGCCTGCGCGAGCCGCTTCCCCCATCGCATGCGCGGAAACGCTTTTTTCAATTGTGTTGCGGCGACCCACAGTGTGTAGGATTCTATGAGGAAGGCGGCAATAAGCACCGCAAAGACCACAAATGATATCTCTATCTCGTGCGGATGGAGAAACGACGTAATGCCGTGATAGGCCGTCACCCCCGCTCCCACGAAAAATATGCCGCACGCTGAGATAAGGGCCCAAAAAGAAAGCTCATTGCCATACCCGTATTCGAAACTGTCGTCGGCTTTTTTGAGCGAGCGGCGCAGACCGATAAGCAGCAATATCTGATTGGCGGTGTCTGCGAGACTGTGTATCGCCTCCGAAAACATCGAGCTCGAGCCCGATACGGAAGCGGCGAAAAATTTGATGATGGTAACGACCGTGTTGCCGATGACCGCCGCGGCAACGGGCCGAAATCCAATAGTGCTATTCAATGCCATGTGCGGTGTGTATTGAACGAAGTTCGAATGTATTTTGAATTGAACCCT
>MFLH01000019.1:0-730 GCA_001781275.1 Candidatus Kaiserbacteria bacterium RIFCSPHIGHO2_02_FULL_54_11b
TTAACCGTGGGAGCAACTGCCTCCTCCACTGGTCCACAGTTCGCAATCGTCGACACCAACGGCACCAACGCCTGGACCTTCCGCGTCGCCTCTTCCACCTTCTACCTCGCCACCTCAACTGCACTCGCCACCTCCACCACAGCCGCACTCACCTTCAACAGTCTCTCCGGAGCCGCCACCTTCGGCGCCACCGGCACCACCACATTCAGTGGCGGTATCACAAGCACGTACCTTAGCCTCACGGGAGCCAATACCGGCACTTCCACATCAGCCAACGGATTGAATCTCACTGGCGGATGTTTCTCCATCTCCAATACCTGCGTCGGCGGCAGCAGCCTATCCGGCGGCACCACCGGCATGCTCACCGCGTGGACAAGCGCGACCGCGCTCACCGCCACAGGTACGCCTACCTTCGCGTCGTTCTTCGGCACATCCACCACCGCCACCTCGACCCTCGCGGGATTCGCGGTCATTGGCACGACCACCTCATCAAATGCACAACTCATTTCCGGCTCCGCTTCGTTCCCCCAACTGGGTTTGAGCGACAACAGCGGGGGTAATATCTGGACTCTCCGCAACATCTCTAACTCCTTCTACCTCGCCACCTCGAGCATGTCAGCGACGAGCACGATGGCAGCACTAGCGATCGACAAGAACGGACTGGCTACGTTTGCAGGACCACTAACGATCAACGGCGCGACCGGTACAACGACCATCGCAAGCGGCCAGG
>MFLH01000019.1:740-12149 GCA_001781275.1 Candidatus Kaiserbacteria bacterium RIFCSPHIGHO2_02_FULL_54_11b
CGTGGTCGCTAATCAAGGAAGCACCACCCCCTCTCTATATATAGGCGGCGTTAATCAGAACGGTTTTGTCGGCATCGGCACCACCACGACCCCATCACTCGCACGGCTCATTATGGACGCATCAATATCTGATACCGGTTCATCAAACGCTATCGCCGGTATACATCAAATATTCACCTTCAACCCTACGGCACTCAACACGATACAAGTGGGCAATCGTTTAGTCGTCCAAAATAGTCCTAGCAGCAATGCAACCAATACCGCCGTCGCTCAAATAATACGGGTAGTTGATAGCAGCGGTATTTCAAATCTCGTGCGCGGGCTGGACATAACTGCAAGCGGCGGCACCAATAACTATGGGGTCAATACTGGTCTCCGCTCTACTGGCCACACTTTCGGCATCCAAGGCATCACCACCGGACTCGCGGGCGGTACTTCAACGCCGGCGGCCATCTTCGGAGAGACAACAGGAACAACGCAGGGTGATGTACTGCGCCTGTATAGCACGAGCATAGCTGACGCTACGCAAAACATCGCACAGTTCTACCAGAATACTTCCGCATTTGCCGGCACGGGATTGCTTATGAATTTTGCCGCCGGCAGCGGCTCGTTCACTGGTAACTTTATTGACCTCCAACGAAACAGCACTTCGCAATTCAAAGTGACTCAATTCGGTACTACCACCATTGGCGAATCCGGACAAACAACGAACGCTGCCGGTCTCCTTATCCCCTACGGCAGTATCTGCGTTGATAACGATGGCTCGTGTACTGGTACGACAACCGGCGCGGTTGCGGCGCGCCAATTCTTCACGGGGGGTACGAACGATGTTGCGGAAAGCTATTATTCAAGCGACGCACTTGAAATGGGCGATATCATATACACAATGGGCGGAGCACGAGTCGGCAAAGCCACGACGACAAGTGCGGCTATCGGTGCTGTTTCTACGAAACCAGGACTTGAACTTGGGACTGAACTCCCGACGCCGTATGGTATGACACGCTATCCGATCGGACTTGCTGGCCGTATCCCGATTAAAGTCTCTACGGAAAATGGAGCTATTCATATCGGCGACGAGATAGCTCTTTCAAGTATTGCTGGCGTTGGCATGAAATACGGCACCACGACCAGCGGTACCGTCGTGGGCATTGCATTAGAAGAGTTTAACGGTACCGGAGAATACTTGTCTCAAGGGGTCGTTGATACTGAGTCAACCACAGTCGCGACCGGCACGCCTGTGTGTACGACAACCTTCGTACACAACGACGGCAAGGCTGGCGGCGGCGGTGATATTGAAGGGAGCGGAGCATCTACAAGCGCGCCTACTGATTCATATGAAGAGAGTTGTACACAGGGAAAGACAATGGTAGCTCCGGAAAATTATCCTGCTCTTTCTGATACCATAGGGGGGGGTGCGGTGAAAGTAGGGAAGATACTGATGTTCATAAGCCTCCGAAAGGCGAACACTGCGGGCCTCGTGTTCAGCACCGACTCTGCCGGAAGCTGGTATATAGACGCAGACGGAAATGTACAGGCAGAAACAATATACGCGAAGCAGGTATTTGTGAAAGACGCCCTTGAGATAGGGACCCCAGAAGCTCCAATCGGCATGACGCTCTACGATACGAATACCAAACAGCCGTACTGTCTATATATAACTGATGGCGCTGTACGGACCACATCAGGGAAGTGCGCCACCACAGGGAGCTCCTTGCCAGCTCCCGAGACGATATCAGTAACATCTACGCCATTATCTGGCGACACCTCGCCAGCAACGATAGATACATCGTCCGCTGATACAGTACTTGTTGATCAGTTGGTGACTCCGGTATCGGATTCGGATTCGGATACTGCTACCGCGCCGGTGGCAGACGCGCCTCCGACCGACACTTCAACGACCTCGACCACCGATACACCTGCCGCCCCGACAGATGCCCCGCCACCAGCAGATACAACCTCATCCCCCACGACAGAACCAGAACCAGCGCCATCCCCAGCGGCAGATACGCCTCCTGCCGAGGTGATATGATTGTATGAAAATGACATGTAGAAAATCTGTCTATATGAACGTTTTATGCAAAATAGGTTT
The DNA here is from genome assembly GCA_001781275.1 of Candidatus Kaiserbacteria bacterium RIFCSPHIGHO2_02_FULL_54_11b. Lineage (GTDB taxonomy): Bacteria > Patescibacteriota > Minisyncoccia > Phycocordibacterales > UBA2100 > UBA10103. The sequence continues at coordinate 2,830 of MFLH01000019.1, forward strand.
GATACTAGGCGTCCTGGTATTTTTGGTCTTGCCCGTACAGACAGAGGCGGCAGTTGATGTCAAAAAAGGCACTTTTTATAAAAAAACTTCAACGGGGACCCAAGCGGTTACCGGCGTTGGTTTCACACCTAAAGCCATTATCTTTTGGGCCACGACACAAGCCGTCGTAGGGAATGCAAATACGAACTTTACCGCCTACGGTTTTACGGCCGGGAGTAGCTCGGCTTCAGTATCGGTGTGGTCTGATGCCGCAGGCACCTCTAATACGGGAAGGAAAAATTCAGTTACCAACGCCATTCAACTCCAGGTCGCCGGTGGCACCAATGCCGGCGAAGCCACATTGAGTTCTTTTGATGCAGACGGCTTCACGCTCAATTGGTCGCCCGCGGATGGAAACGGCTATATCATCCATTATTACGCTATTGGCGGGAGCGACATCATCGCTGCTACCACCAGCAGTATTTTTCTTGATTCTACAAATGCAGCCCCGAGCGTCTCCAATCTTGGGTTTCAACCAGATATGCTCTTTTTCTTAAATATGGGGTGGGTGACCGCGACAAGCACGGCTACCACGACAGGAAAACTAGGTATAGGGTTTGGGGATACTACCGCTACCCAAGGCGGGCTCGGTCTTTTGTGGGAAGATAATTCGAACAGTTCTGATACCTGCAGTGCTCAGCGGGTGGATCAGATTGAAGGGCTTGCTAATCGATGCAACGGTTTATTATTTGACAGTTTAGGCAATATTAATTCCTTTACTGCCAACGGCTTTACCTTAGACATAAGCGATCTACCCGACCCAATGCCCAGCGCAACTTTCCCGGTTCACTTTTTAGCGCTTCAAGGAGGGTCGTATAAAACCGGCAATTTTCTCAAGCCGACTGCTACGGGATACGCCACTACCACTGGGTTGTCTTTCCAGCCGCAGGGACTCATGCTTTTGAGCCGAAATCAGGTCGCTGGCAACACGGTTCTCGCCGGCGGTAACCTCACCCTGGGGGCGGCGGCCTCCACCACCTCTGCAGGTACGGACCAAGGCGTAATCTCGATCAATGAACCCCACAACGATCAATCTCCTGACCCTGAAAATAGAACCTCTACCACCACCATCTATACCGCGCTCAAGACCACCTCAAATACGTTGACCGGCGAAGCTGATTTTACCCGCTTTAACAGCGACGGCTTTACTTTAAATTGGACTACGGCTGACACGACGGCAGACGAGATAATCTATTGGGCTATTGGCAATAGCTACGTAACTATTTCAGGCACATGCAAGCAGAATGACCAATCAACCAACTGCACCGATACGGGCGCAATTAAAGTAGCGGTTAATGGGGTATTACAAGCAGAAACCCAAGCCACGGTGGCTGGGACATGGTCTATCACGGGGGTAGCGAAGCCAGCGAACGGCGCTATAATTACGGTATTCATTGACGGGGTCGCTTCTTCTGAAGATAGGGCAGTGGCTGTTACAAAATATGATGGAACGGGTGATATTACGAGCGTTGAGTTAATTGAGGGGCGATTGAGTCTCGGGAGCGTAGACAATCAAACGATTGCCAATTCAGATATCGCCACCTATGACAATTCGGTAGCTGGAGATGCGGATATTCCTATCGAGGTGGATGCGGCCAATGATCTTGTGGTTGATTCCAATTCTTCTTGGACGGGAGAAGAACTATATATCGGGAGTGGGGAAACATACCGCCCTGATTCGGCGAGTTCAGGCAATGTTGCTACTGGCAATTTGGAAAATAATGGGACGATCACCGCTGACGGCAATACTCTCACCATAAGCGGCTCATGGGCCAACAGCGGCACCTTTACCGCCGACACTTCGCGCGTGACCTTCAACAGTGCCACCGCCGAGACCATTTCCGGAACTTTAATTGGCACTTCAGCCTTTAATAAAATTGAATTTAATAACAGCACCGGCTCCTGGACGGTTCAGAACTCGGCATCAACCACTGCCGCGAACGCTACGGACACCTTCGTTATCAAAAACGGGACGGTTACCCTAGGAGACGGCACCACCGGCATACACGTTGAGGTAAATGGCAAAGTGGTGATTGCAGGAACCGCGGGAGAGACCGGGACGCTGCAAACCGCGGCTCTGACCCAGGGCGCCACCACTACGGTGGACATAAACAGTAATCCAACGCCTGCGACGTGCGCCAACTGCACCGTACAGGTCGGAGCGTCTTCCGGGGCCGGACAGGGGAATCTCAAAATAAGGAAAAATACGGTCCTCCGGCTAAACCCCCGTACGACCGCAACCGCATCCGACACCGGAATTGAAGTAGGTTCAACGGGGTATCTTGAAATCCAAGGAACCCAGGAAACGACCAACACGGTCTTCTCGCGGACCCAAAGTACTTCCAACTCAGTCATTACTGTTTCTGGTACCCCCTGGTCTGCGAACCAATTTAACAGTATGGCCCTGCGTGTTTCAGGACCAAGTAATCTCGCGTACGGGAGAATATACGATATTTCTGCAACGACCAATAACACCATTACGATAAACGCAACCACCTCTCCTCAAGATACCAATCCATCTGGCACGTGCAGTGGCAATGGCTTGTGTACCATTACGCCCTCTATTACCACGATGGTTACCTCAAGCGGGGCCGATGTGGGCCGATACCTCTATAATGTTACTAAAGATAAATACTACCTAATTGCGAGCACCACGAATGCCACAGACAAAATCATTATTGTCAACAATTTACCCGATGATTTTACGACATTTGTCGCGGGCGATGATATTGAAATCTCTGACGGTATTCGTGCGAACGATACCTTTGAAATTTTGGACTATGCGCACGTAACCGCTGAAGGAGGTGTCGCGTGTACCGCCGCGGTCAATGGCTCTGGTGAAGCGTATATTTCTGCAACCGCAGGGTCGGAGTCTGTTATACGATATGCGCACATTTGTAACTTAGGAAGGGGAGTGTCTACGGTGTTCGGTATGAGCTTTGATTCGGTAGACGGCGCCAATGCAAACGAGGGGGTAACGATAGAAAAATCATTATTGAAAAAAAATTACCGCAATATCTACCTTACCGGCGCATCGAATAATAACGGGACAAAGGGTGTACTGGAAAACTCGATTGAATCTACGTCAAATATTGCTGTGTTGCTAGATGGTGCCGCAAACGCAAATAAACTCTACGGGAACAGGATCTTTGGCGGTCCGAACATAGGCATTTCCCTGGCCACGAGTCCGAAGTTTAACGAGATATCTTCGAATACCATTTCTAATTTTACCCTGGACGGTATTTCTCTAGTCGATTCAAATAACAACACCATTAGCTCGAATAGCGTTTTCCGGACGGGTCTCAACGAGGCCAATTACGGGATCCTTATTAGTAGCTCGGAGAATAATGTCTTGAAGGCCAATACCGTTTTTTCGAATCAACTGTGGGGGATCTTCTTGCAATCCTCGGCTAATACCACGGTCGCCTCCACAACGGCATTCCAAAATAAGCGTTCAAATCTAGTGGTTGTCGGCTCAAACGATAGTACCATCTTTAACACTGACGCATTTGCTTCTGTGGAAACACACTCGGTTACCTTCGGATGCTCTTCAGATATTGCGAGAGCAACCCTTTTTGGTAATTCTTTTCACGATAATCCGTCCAATGGGATGGTGTTGGAGAGCAGTGCTGAATGCCAGAGAGTAATCGGTATTAATGAGAGTTATGGAACGCTTGGCGCAAATTCGGAAGCCGATCTTGCTTACAGACTAGCGGGGGCTCCACAGATTGGCCCGCATAGGGCGTACTTCTATAATACTACTTTTGGTTCCCCTACCGCACTTATGTCAGAGGCTACCATGAGCGGGTCTTTTATTTCCCGGAAACATAACGGACAAACCGCTTCAACGACAATATGGGCTAACTATGTCGTTCAATCTGATACCCCAGAAACTCCACAAAATGAAGCGGTAGATGCATTTAAATATGCGAATAACTTGTGGGAGAAAAGCGCTACCCCTCACGGTTATTTTGGTACCGGAACTGAAGATAGCAATCTTAATTACGATCTTACAACCGCCACTCTTTCCGGGGGACCCTATCACTACCGACTCGTAGCTACCTCATCAGCCGCCTGTACGTCTGCGCTCAAATTCGACGTGTTCCGCAATACCGTGGCAGTGGGGACAGCCAGTTGCGGTGTAGAATTTACTGATTCGAATGGGGGAGTCAACACCAAATTCACCATAGATGGAGGAACGTCCACGACGTATACGGCAGGGGATTCTTACACATTTACGGTCTGGGATGCGTCTAACGATACGAATACCCAAAAGCAAATCGGCCTTTTTACGGCGGTTGCCAACCAAGCTACCAGCTCCATTTCTGTCCCCTCTGGCAAGACGCTTGAACTGAAGGGCCAATCTGCGGGTTCTAATGTAACTAAAGTAACGCGGAATGAAGGCTCCGGTGGGTATAAGGTTGAAGTGGCCGGAACACTAGACGCAAGTAACTACTCGATGGAGTACTTAGGAAATAGTATCGGGCAAGGGTTGCTGCTCTATAACGGCGCTACCATCACCTCTCTTAACAACGGCTCTTTTGACAATTTTGCTGTAAATAATGGTACAGGGGACTCTTTTATTGCGTTAAACTCCGACCTTGTCGGCGCAGGTCAGCCTTCTAACGTTTTGGACGGTTTGAGCTTTTCAAACACGAACGGAAACGCCAATTGCAATGTCAATGCTACAAGTACGGATGCGACCGGATTCTGGGAATTTACCAACTATACTGGCGCGTTTGCCGGGGAGAGTACTGATTGTAACGACGGCGCTGCCGACCCCGACCCCGGGCAAGTTAAATGGACCGCGGTTGTTAATATAACCGTTTCCGGAACGATTTATTCCGACGAAGGCCAGACCCCCTTAAACGCCGCCGGTAAAACAATAATGCTTAGAGTGGGCACGAGCACACCGGGATTTTTTGCAACCACAACGGTAGCCGGAACGGGAGCGTGGAGAATAGAAAATTTGAAGAGCATGTCCGCTAACGCAACAGTCAGGGCATGGCTCGATGGTGATGCTACCTTCAGGGCCTTCTCTTTAACCAAGGCCTCGTCTACGAGCAATATTTCAAATTTAGATCTGTATCAGAATCGGCTCATCATAAAGCGCGAAGGTACTTCAGCGGCCTCCACGACCATAACAGACCTTGCAGCATACGATGCCGATGATGATGCTGATATTCAATTTAGCGCGAATGGCGGGGCACTCAATGTGTTTAAAGACCAGGAACTTCATATTTCGGCGGGTAACCCTTTCGTGCCAGGCGGAGCCGTAACGCTGCACGGCAACGCTTCTTCAACCACGGACGGCTCGCTCCACCTTGATGACAACGCGGCCTATAGCGCCGGCGCGACGACGACGCTTGCCGGAAACTGGAACGCCGATACGGGGTCACTCTTTATCTCCAATGGGTACGATGTCGTATTTAACGCGACTACAACCGGCAAAACTATTGCTGGTACGTTAACCGGAGCCAACACCTTCGCAACCACTACCTTTGACGGTGCGGGCGGTGGATGGACATTCTCGAATAATGCTTCTACCACCGGCCTGACGATTACGGTCGGCTCCCTCACGGCGCCTTCCGGGCTGCTTTCTATAGCCGGACAATATGCCAATAACGCTGGCGCGAACGGTTTTACTCACAACAGCGGGACGGTCTACTTTACCGGGACGTCCACGGTACTATCGGGGACCATGACGGGGAATTCAGCGTTCAATCATGTGGTATTTACAGGGCCGGTAATTGCAGACATTCCCGGCAGTCCTGCCTCAACGGCATCAACGACCCCCACGGCGGATTGTGAAAACGTTACCGGCATAGGTACGCAGGCGTGGGTGACATCCACTTTGACGTATTGCAAGGCAAGTGACAACAACATGTCCCAGACGACGGGCGGGGTATTTACCACGAATTATTTGAAGGCGACGAACTTCGGGTTAAGTGTCCCCACCGACGCTACCATTGATGGCATATTGGTTGACGTGGAAAAGAGGAGCGATGCGGATGGTAACGATACTGTGTCGGACGCCGCCGCCAGGATCGTAAAAGGCGGGACCATAGGGACAACAGATAAATCTAAAGCGGGCAATTGGGGTACGTCAAATGATTATATCGTGACCTACGGCTCGCCTACAGAAAAGTGGGGTTTGACGTGGACGCCGAGCGATATCAACGCTTCTAACTTCGGGTTTGCTATCGCGGCCACAGTCGGCACTCCTGGCGGTGCCCCAGATGTCGATATGATTCGAGTCAATGTCCACTACACCACGGCTGGTGTGAGCGGCTCGAGTGGAGGCGCCTGGAGCTTTGGCGGAAATGCTTCTACGACCAATTTCACCATTGCCAATGGTACAACCACCGCGCCTTCCGGGCTCCTGTCTATCTCGGGGAATTACACCAACAATGTAGGGTTTACGCATAACTCGGGTAAGGTGTATCTCTCGGGTACCACCCAACAAACCGTCGCGGGGAATCTTACCAGCCCTTCGGCCTTTAATAATCTTGATATTCTAAATACTAGCGGTACGGGTGATGCCACGCAATCCGTCATCTTCTCTAACGCCGTTTCTGCATCAAGCACCTTCACCATGCTTCCTTCAACTTCGGCGCAATTTTTGGCGGGGGCCACCTCCACCTTCCAAAACATTGACTGGAACGGCATTGCGGCGGGCACGCGCGTCTGGCTACGCTCCTCAACTGCCGACTCTACCTGGGGGCTTAAGGTCCCTGGGACGCGTGTCGCTTCGTATGTCAACGCGCGGGACTCAAACGCCTGTTCAAACGACGCTGATATTGAGGCAACAGAAAGCGTCAATGCGGGGGGCAACGCGTGTTGGAACTTTCCGATCGGTGTCACTGGTGGCGGAGCCGTCGGAGGCGGCTCAATAGAAAGCAGTGGATCTGCTCCGCCGGTAGGCGGCGGTACCCCATCTGGCGGCGAGGCTCCTGAATCGCCGCCATCGCCACCACCTCCGGTCGAAGGCGGAGGCGGAGGCGGAGGCGGAGATGTCGGGTATAGAGGCGGAACAAGCAATCTCGCCGCGGTATTCTCCGCTCGTTCTTTTGAGCGCATCCTTCATGCAATCATCAAGGTGATCGGGTCGTTCCCTGGCTAATGGTAGCTATATAATCTCGACCATGAACCGTAACACGCTGATGATTTCGATGGTGCTGGTGCTCCTTATAGCGAGTGGTGCGGCGTTCTATTTCTATCAGCAGGCGAATATATTGAAGTTGGAAACTAGCACTACTGTCGCACCTGAAGAAGTTACCGCGATCACTCTCAAGGTCGGGAAGCTCATTCTGCTTCCCGACGAGATACCAACTGTGGCGACGGTTTCCAACCCGGAGAAATTAAAAGACCAGCTGTTTTTTGCACGTGCAAAAGCCGGCGATAAAGTGCTGGTGTATACCATCGCGAAAAAAGTATATCTCTATGACCCAGTGAACAACATCATCGTCAACGTGGCGCCGCTTAGCGTAGAAACGATGGCTTCCACCACGCCCTAGTTACCTCATAAAGTCAGAATTGTCGGGAACCAAATCGGATCAAGGACGGTCCTTGAACGAGGCGGGTCGGATGGGTTTGTTATTCACAGAGACTTGCGTTTTTTTGGTGATAGAATCCCCGCATGGTAAAAATAGCAATCAATGGGTTTGGAAGGATCGGGAGGGGATTCGTGCGCGCTCTTTTGCAGCACTCCCACCCAGCTGCGCAGGGGCTTGAGATCGTGGCGGTCAATGACCTTACGACACCGGCAAACCTCGCGTACTTACTCAAGTACGACTCCGTCTATGGTCGGGCGCCGTTTTCAGTCGAGAGCGTAGAAGGTGCCCTCGTGATTGATGGCAAGCAAATTCCCGTGGTCGCCGAAAAAGATCCGGCGAAATTACCGTGGCGCTCCATGGCGGTGGATATCGTTGTCGAATCTACGGGGCATTTTACAGATGGCACCAAGGCGCGGGCGCACATTGATGCGGGTGCAAAGAGAGTAGTTATCACGGCGCCTTCCAAAGGCGAAGGAGCTTCAATAATCATGATCGGCGCGAATGAAGAAAAATTCGGCACGGGAGATATTACATCAAATGCTTCGTGTACAACCAATGCGGCGTCCCCTCTCATCGGCATTCTCGACGAGGCGATCGGCATTGAGCGCGCTGTTCTCAACACCACACATGCGTACACCGCTTCGCAAGCGATCGTGGACGGCAGCGCGCCCGACGATTTCCGCCGCGGGCGCGCCGGAGCGATCAATCTCTCGCCATCTTCGACCGGGGCAGCGAAGGCAACTGCAATCGCTTACCCGCAGCTCGCTGGCAAATTCGATGGCATCGCCGTGCGTGTGCCTGTGGCGGCAGGCTCGCTCGTGGATATCACCTTTGTCCCCAAGCGCGCGACTACGGTCGAAGAAGTGAATAGCGCTCTGCGCGCTGCCGCCACCACTGATCGCTGGAAGAGGGTCTTCGCGGTTTCCGATGAGCCGCTCGTTTCGAGTGATATCTTGGGATTGCCGTATGGGGCTATCGCCGATCTCACTATGACGCGCGTCGTGGATGGCACGCTCGTGAAGGTGCTCGCTTGGTATGACAACGAGATGGGCTATGCACATACATTGGTGGAGCATGTGCTTGAAGTCGCGCGCAGGTTGTAGGACATCGGATGTCTGACATTGGGATATATGAAAATTTATTTAGCGGCGGATCACGGTGGGTACGAGTTGAAAAACAAATTGCTCGAATTTGTGCGCGAGCTCGGCTATGAGGTGGAGGATTGCGGCGCGTTTTCGCTCGACATGGAAGACGACTATCCACTCTTTATTCAGGCCGCGGCGCGCAAGGTGTCGGCCGATGTGGAAAGCGGTACGGACAGCCGCGCCATCGTCATCGGCGGATCGGGGCAAGGGGAGGCATTTGCGGCGAATCGCATTAGGGGAGTGCGTGCGGTCGTCTACTATGGAGAGCCCTTAAGGAAGCAGATAGATGCGAAGGGTAAGGAGCTCGATATGATCTCCTCCACGCGCGAACACAACAACTCCAACGTCCTTTCCCTCGCAGGGCGTTTTCTCTCTGAAAATGAAGCAAAAGCAGCTGTTCGAAGGTGGCTGGAAGCGCACTACGATAAGGCCGAGCGACACGAAAGGCGACACGCAATGCTTGAGGAAAAGGTATCCACATAATGAGCGTATTGGACGTTGTTCCCTGCCGGGGCAGGCTATAATTGCAAGCATGTATTTGCGCCGCTTGCCTGCGCTCGTTGTGTCGCTTGCGATTATT
>MFLH01000020.1:0-5191 GCA_001781275.1 Candidatus Kaiserbacteria bacterium RIFCSPHIGHO2_02_FULL_54_11b
CGCTTATCCCCCCAGGGGCTGGCGTAGCTCTTGCGAGGGGCTATAATCTCTCCATACAAGTAAATAATATTGCCATTATGGTACGAACAGCGAATCCAGCATTATTAAAGCCTCTCAATCTCTCCGCCGAGCTCGAGGCGGTCGTTGGCAAGGGGCCGATGTCGCGCGGACAGGTCGTCAAGCAGATATGGGTGTATATCAAGAAGAACGACCTCCAGAATCCAGCCAACAAGCGCAATATTTTGGCAGACGACAAGCTCAAGCCTCTTTTCGGGGGCAAGGGCGAGGTCACGATGTTCGAGATGACGAAACTCGTCTCGGCACACATGAAATAAGGCTAGGTTTCTAGATGAGATAGAAGCGGCGCCCCATAAGGGGCGCCGTGGCTTTTGACTTTGCTTTAAAATAGAGCATCATCTCTCCAATTCCCAAGCCGGGAAGTGCACATGTCAACCAGGAGGATGGCGCCATGCATGCCAACGTTTTTCGACTGGAGAAGGATGGCTGGGGTGAATACGGGATTGTCCACGGAATAAGCCGAGGCGGGCTGCGCGTTGCCCCGGAGGATGGCCGCGACGTTTTCTTAAGCTTTATGCGGAATCAGTCGGATGGATCGATGCCACGACTCGACGGCCCGAAGCTTGTCGAGGGCGCGCCTTGTCACAACCTAACCGGACTACCGGCCATCAAGGGGCGGGGGAAGTGGAAGGGGGCGCTGCTCCGAATCTCTACATTCAACCTCAGGTTTGCGGAAAAAGGGAGCAGCTACTTCGGCCCGATCAGCAACGGCTGGGCGGGGGCTGAAATTATCGACGGAGCTTTCATCCAGATCGGTGCGCGTAATGATGTGGATCAGCACCAGCTCGTCGCTATCGAGGACGGTACGTCGATCGTCGTCGCAGACCGCCACCATCGATACATGGAGATCTGGGTGGATTACGGAGAACTGCAGGGAGGACCCGCAGCAAAAGAGCTCCTTGGCTCTGTACTCGTGGCCCTCTTGGACAAGAACCTGCAGAGGGCACGCCATGAAGCCCTCATGTGGACTCGGCACACGCTCGACCAGATCGGTCTCTTGTCCATCTGGCCGGAAAGGTTTGAGAAGCGGAGAAGGGCATTGGAAGCTGCATGAAGTAAGCTGCAGCATCCGGGTATGGGGCGTCGCGGGTAGGACACCGCGGCGCCTTTTGTTTTTATTTACCCATGCGTCGCTCACGTTCTGCGTACTCTTTAAGGACCGTTGCGAGGTCTCCTGCCGTGAACGCAGGCCAGTGTGTTTTCAAGAAAAAGAGTTCGCTGTATGCGCCTTGCCAGAGAAGGAAATTGGAAAGCCGCTGTTCTCCACCCGTCCGGATGATGAGATCGGGATCGGGCATGCCGGCTGTCCACAGGTGTTTCCCGAGAGATTCTTCCGTTATCGTTTCGTTCGCTTCGAGAGCCGCCTGCGCGGCCTCCACGATCTCCGCCTTGCTACCGTATGAAATACATACCCACACCGTAAGTTTAGGATTCTCGGGATTCTTTTCCTCCGCTTGTCGCATCGCGTCTTGAAGGCTGGAAGAGAAACGCTCTTTCTGGCCGATAAAGCGAACCGCGATGTTTTCTTTGGAAAATTTTGCCAAACGTTCACGAGCCGTCGACTCGAAGATCCCCATAAGGTACGAGACTTCTTCCTTTGACCTGTTCCAATTTTCTGTAGAAAAAGCATACACAACCATATGTCGGATACCCAAATCACGCGCCGCGTGGGCGATGGGCTCCAGATTGTCCATGCCCCGCCGGTGGCCCTCAAACGAGGGAAGGCCTTGCTCCTTCGCCCACCGGCGATTACCGTCGAGGATAATGCCGATGCATGCAGGAATTTTCGTCGTCTCAGCCATATGTATGCGGATAATAACAGTTCTACCGCACTGTGGAAGATTCGTGTACTATCGTTGTACGGATATGAGCAATAACTCCCTCACGTCTCGGAAATTCCCCGGTTACATTCTCGCACTCTCCGGCCCCTCGGGTGTCGGTAAATCGACCGTACGTAGGATGCTTACGAGCGTATGTTCTGAATATGTTGAAGACATAGCGATGGTCACAACGCGGGACCCGAAGCACGGCGACGATGGGGAATACATCTACGTAACCCAGAAAGAATTTGAGCGAATGACACGGAAGGGGATCATCGTCGCCTCAACACGGATCCCATCTTCAAACGAAAATCGTCAGTACGGGTATCGGGGGGAAGACATCGAGGCGGTCTGGAATAAAGGCAAGACACCGGTGGTCATCACTGAAGTGCAGCTTCTTGAGGGCCTCGCTCACCAGTATGGCCGCCGCTCAATCCTCTCACTCGGACTTTTGCCCCCAGGGGAGAGTAAGCGCGCAAAGCTTAGTCAACTTCTCCATCGCTTGCGCAGTCGCGGCCGCGAGACCGAGGAGCACATGCATGATCGGCTGAAAAACGCAGAGCACGATATCGATATCTTCGCAGAGCGAAAAGATCTCTTTGACGACGTCGTCGTCAACAAAGATCTGATGCAACTGGTCGCATTGATACGGAAGAAAGTACTCGCGTTTTCAAAAGTGTAGGGAGATGTAGAACGAGCGCATCCCGTGGGGATGCGCTCGGTATTGCCGTGCGGGCATTCATGCCCGCACCGGTTTTATTGCTGGGACATCGCGGCAGTACCGGCGGATCACTTTAGTGCGACCTGCCATATAGTCCTCGATCATCTCCCGGGCACCACGCCGGAGCCAGAGCCCGAGGGCGTCTTTCACCGGCATCCACCGGTGGTTGCCCACTTCGAGTGTTTGACCAATGATCGGGGCGACGTGCTCAACGCTCATTGCGTAGAGCCGCACCCACACACGCGGAATGATCAGATACGCGCCGATATAGATCGGGTCACCTTGAAAGGGAAGCCCGGTCAACTCCTCGTCGTGGAGCCGCTTGAGCGCCAGAACGCCGTGTTCTCCGTGATGGCATGTCTCCATTGGAATGGAGTCCATGTCCTCATATTTACCGAGAGCGGGTTTACCGACGAATTCCTTAAGGATCAGGATTTCGCCTGCGGAGTTCGCCGAAACAACCGCCACAGCTCGAAGACGTTGTGTCATGATGTCGCCATCCCGGTTGAAAGGAATCAGTTTAAGGAGCCAAATCGCATTTTAGTGCGTTTGAGCCATCAGAGCAATGGAGCAGGAGAAAGTGATAGTATGTAATTCTTGTATGGACGTGAACATGCCGCCGGCCGAAGAAGTAGTGCTCGTGGATGAAGACAACCGCGTACTTGGCACGAGGCAGAAGTCTGACGTTCACGGGAAAGAAACGCCGCTCCATCGGGGCTTCTCCCTTTTTCTTTTTGACCGTGCGGGCCGACTACTCTTGCAGCAGAGGAGCCACACGAAAAAGACGTGGCCCTTGGTCTGGTCCAACAGCGTTTGCGGCCATCCCGCACTCGACGAGTCAAACGTCGCGGCGGCCGAGCGTCGGCTGGCCTACGAATTGGGAATGAGGGCGGCGCACATTGAGGAGGTCGCGCCGTATCGATACACCTTCGTGCGCGATGGCGTGATGGAAAATGAGATCTGCCCGATCTTAGTCGGTTTTGCAACGGAAGAACCAAAGCCAAATCAACAGGAAGTCGAAGCTATCCGCTGGGTAGCATGGCAGGATTTTTTGAAAGAGATTGCGGCGCAACCGGGCACGTATTCAGAATGGTGCGAAGAGGAGGCACGCGTTCTAGAGAGCCATCCGCGTTTTCAAGAGATGTTCGAGAATCGCGGGCAACATTTCAACAATTCACACTTCTCCACATGAATAAAGCCCTTGCCAACTTTCACCGCGGGGTATACTCGTGGTGTGAATCGCGGCACGCGTCAACGAAAGACAGACACTCACAAAAAACTGGTTATTCGAATGGAAGAGGCCGGCATCGAAGATGTCGCGCTCGTAGGAGGCAAGAACGCTTCGCTTGGGGAAATGCTCCAGGAATTGAGCCCGAAGGGAATTCGCATCCCGTCGGGATTTATCGTCACAGCCGAGGCGTACCGTTTTTTCCTGCGCGAAGCGGGGCTCGAAGCACGCATTCGCACGATGCTCAGGGGCTTGAGAAAAGGCGACACCAAGAATCTCACCACGGTCGCCGCGTCTATCCGCGCGGCGATCGAGCGTGCGAAACTCCCGGCCTCACTCGAGGCCGAAATTATTACGGGCTACCGAATGATGGAAAAAGAGTACGGTGCGTATATCGACGTCGCGGTCCGCTCCTCTGCGACGGCAGAAGATCTGCCCGACGCGAGCTTCGCGGGCGAGCACGACACCTACCTCGGCGTTCGTGGCGGGAAAGACGTGCTTCGTGCCATCAAATCGTGTTTCGCCTCTCTCTTTACCGCGCGCGCGATCTCATACCGGATCGACAAGAAATACAACCACCTCGACGTAGCGCTTTCGGTCGGGGTGCAGCGCATGGTACGCACCGATACGGGTGCTTCGGGCGTTATCTTCACCATCGACACCGAGACGGGTTTTCCTGATGTCATCCTTATCACTTCTGCCTATGGCTTGGGCGAGATGGTCGTGCAAGGGCGAGTCATTCCCGATGAATTCCTTGTCGCAAAAAAGATGTTGGGGAAAGCACCGCATCCTCTGATCGGCAAGCGGCTCGGAGCAAAAGAAGCGAAGATGATCTATGCGCCACGCGGAGGGATACAGCCCGTCAAGGTGGTACCGACGAGTCGCGCCGAGCGCTCGACCTTTTCGCTGAGCGATAAACAGGTGCTCATCCTCGCAAAATGGGCGAAAGCGATCGAAGAGCACTATACAAAAAAGCGAGGTGCTCCAAGTCCTATGGATGTCGAGTGGGGGCTCGATGGCAAGACCAACGAACTTTTTATTCTCCAAGCGCGGCCCGAAACGGTGCAGGTGTCCAAAGACCGTGGGAAGCTCAAAGAATACATTCGTCGCGAGGAAGGCACCGTGCTCGCCAAAGGTCTTTCGGTCGGCAATCAGATCGTAGTAGGCAAGGCCCGCGTCATTTCGAGTACGCGTGACATGGCGCAATTGCAGAAAGGTGAGATCTTGATAACAGAAATGACCGACCCCGATTGGGAGCCGGTCATGAAGCGGGCGGGGGCTATCGTGACGGACCAGGGCGGCCGAACCTCGCATGCGGCGATCGTTTCCCGCGAGCTGGGATTG
>MFLH01000020.1:5211-8929 GCA_001781275.1 Candidatus Kaiserbacteria bacterium RIFCSPHIGHO2_02_FULL_54_11b
GACCGTTACCAAGAGGATAAAAACGGGGCAGTTGATAACGGTCGACACGACATCTGCGGAGGGCATTATCTTCGCTGGGGCGCTCCGGTTTGAGGTCCGCGAGACCGACGTCACCAACATCCCCAAGACGAAGACGAAGATCACGATGAACCTCGCGACTCCCGACACCGCGTTTGAGAAGTCTTTTTTACCCAACTCCGGTGTCGGCCTTGCGCGCGAAGAATTCATCATTGCCTCTGCAGTCGGCATCCACCCGCTTGCCCTCATCCACTACAAGGAGCTCGAGCCGAAGTTGCAGAAAAAGATCGACGACAAGATTCGCGGCTGGGAAGACCACACGGATTATTACGTAGACAATCTCGCCTACGGCATCGCAAAGATCGCGACCGCCTTTTATCCCAAGCAGGTCATTGTCCGATTCTCTGATTTCAAGAGCAACGAATACCGCTCGCTTCTCGGAGGCGAGCTCTTCGAACCGCACGAGGAAAATCCGATGCTCGGCTGGCGCGGCGCATCGCGCTACTACGACCCGAAATTTCGCGCAGCATTCCTTCTCGAGTGTCGTGCGATGCGCAAAGTCCGCGATGTGATGGGTCTTACCAACGTCGTGCCGATGGTGCCTTTTTGCCGCACCATCGAAGAGGGCAAGAGGGTTCTTGCGACCATGATGGAAGCGGGACTCTACCCGCGGCTGCTTGCGAAAGGCGAGCAGAAAAAAACAGCGACACCCGTCATCGTCATGTGCGAGATTCCTTCGAATGCGATACTTGCCGAGGAATTTCTCAGGATCTTCGACGGCATGTCTATCGGAAGCAACGACCTGACCCAGCTCACGCTCGGACTCGACCGCGATTCGGGCATCGTCAATCGCGTCGCGGATGAAAATGATCTCGCGGTCAAGAAACTGATCGCCGAGGTCATCAAGATCTGTCGCAAGAAGAAAAAGTACGTAGGCATCTGCGGCCAAGGGCCATCGGATCACCCCGCCTTTGCGAAATTCCTCGTCGAGCAGGGGATAGAGAGCATGTCCCTCAATCCCGATTCCATCATCAAAACAACGATAGCTATCGCCAAGGTGGAGAAGGCGATGCGGAGGTAGCGCTTCCGCCCGCAATTGCGGGCGGGGCGTTTTTGGCTATACTTGGGGGCACATTCCGCGGTGGCGCAACGGTAGCGCAGCTCCCTGTTAAGGAGTTGGTTGTAGGTTCGAATCCTACCCGCGGAGCATCAGAAATGCAGGGCGCCCCAATGGGGGCGTTTTGCATTTCTGATCCCGCAGGATTCGAACCGAAGGCGCATGATTCTTCCAAACTACTGTTTGGCTAAGAATCATAGCGTGTCGCTTTAGCGACCGAATCCGCCAAAGGGGACTGCGATTTGTGGCCACACTACGCGTGGACAAATCGGGAGCCTACCCGCGGAGTCTAGTTGGGGGAGATTTGGTAGAATACAATAATGAGCAAAAAAGGGGTTGCGACTGGAACGGTGCACAAAATACCGGAGGATTTACGAGCATCCATTATTTCTGCGCCCGCGGCGCGAGCGGTATGGGAAGATATTACACCGCTCGCACGTAATGAGTGGATTTGCTGGGTCATTTCCGGCAAAAAAGCGGAGACAATAGGTATCCGTATCAAAAAGGCGCTCTCCAAACTCAAAGGCGGCATGCGCCGCCCCTGCTGCTGGGCCGGCTGTACACATCGTTGAGGCGTAGCCTGCTTGCGACTAGCAAAAGAAAGGTCCTCTCAACTTGATTCGTCCGATAGTTTCCCGAACCTTGTATCAAGCCATTGATATACGCGCCGCTCATATTCAGATAATTCGTCTACAAGTCCTGACTCATTGTAGGTTAGATACATCATATAAAGGTCCGTCTCGTGCGATTCCAAAAGTTCTTGCAATTGCTCTTCTGTCTCTCCCGACCACTCTGCCTTTTTGATAAGAGCCTCAAAGATCTCATATGGGTCTGTCTGACGCATCGATTCTGGGTGCGGGGTTTTTTCGGGCATATTCTACATCTAACCACGCTGATACGCTGTGGCCAAGATTGGAAATAACGTCGCGGTTGTCGAGGAGGCATAGTCGACTCTTCCACAGCCCGCGCGTTTTTGGGCTTCCGGCCCGAAAAATGGTGCTACACTGGGCGGCATTACAATTTATTCTCATTTATTTTCCTTATGGATATTACAATGCTCGTTGCAAAAGTGTTGGGGGTCTACCTCGCCGTGAGCGGTCTCTTCCTCATTTTCAGGGGGAAGACGGTCCCGCACCTTCTCAAGGACCTCTTCGACCATCCGGCGGTTACGTATCTTGTCGGCATCATGATGATCTTTCTTTCTTCGATGTACCTCATCCAGTACAACATCTGGGATGGTTCGTGGAAGACGTTCATTACCGTCTTCATGTGGGCGGTCATGGCTAAAGGAATCCTCTATGTCTTTGCGCCGCAGGTGCTAAGTGAAATAGCGATCAAAAAGTCGCGCAAGATCTTCGGCATCTTCGGCGCACTCTCCGTCGCAGTTGGTCTGTATCTCTTCCTCGGACTCAACTAATGATATCAAATTTCCGCCCTCTCGCTTGCCGCGGGAAAACGCACTTACGGCAGTCGGTGAAGTGACGCGGAGATAAACGAAATGATACCCGTGATGAGCCAGCCGATGATGGCGTAGCCGATCATTGCGAAAATGATCGAGAGTTCGACGGTGAATCCTGCGAGATTCAGTGCAGGGAAGGCACCCAAAAACGGAGCTGCAAGCTGGTTGGTGACGCTGTAGACCCACGCGACAAATCCTGCCGAGGCGTTGGCTCCGAGAAGCACCAGCACAAAGCGAAGGGCCAGCATGAACTGGATCAATCCGATGACGGTGTACACGACCCGCTCCGCGAAGAGTGTGGGGTAGTAATAATATGCGCGCTGGTAGACAAGTTCTGTCATACGCGCAATGCTACCGTGTTCAGTGTGAAAATAGTGTGAAGCAAAACGGCGCCGGACTCTCTCTATGGGTCCACTTTTCACGAAGGCACAAAACAAAACACCCCTGACCTGCGTGGTCAAGGGGTGTTTTGTTCTTCGCTGCGATGAAAATTCGGAGGCTCTAACGACTAATCGTCGTCTGAATTCCCGTTTCTCCCTCTGTCGTTTCCGCCCCTCTTGTTGTCATCATCTCTATCGTCATCGGACCGTGACTTGGTCGACGTCGAGACATTTTTGTTGAGCGGATGTGAATCCTTGTCATCCGACACGCCGTCATTGTCGTCGTCGGTATCAACGGAGTTTAGGATGCCATCGTGATCAGTGTCGGCTTTGCCGCAGTTTTCTTTGAGGAATCCGCGGCTCAGAGGCCCGAAGAAGCCCGTCGAGTTGATTCCGAATTTCCTCTGGAATTTCATCAGCGCCTCGCGCGTCTTTGACCCGAAGAATCCTGTGGCCATCTCTGCGGGAAAGATAGAAGGGTCGCTTGCGAGCGTGCGCTGTAATTCCCGCACATCGTCGCCTCTATCGCCATGCTTGAGGTCTCTGTTGAAGACGAAGCATCCCGGTGGGAAGGGCCGTGTCGAAGTCGCGGTGCTGCCGCTACCCCCTGCCTGCTGCTGGAGGAGGAGTACGATCTGTGCTTTGAGGGCATTGATCTGGTCGAGCAGCGCCTTGATCTGCGCAGCGAGACTTCCTGCAGGGGGAGTCGACGTCGCGGCTTGTGCGACGGTCGTAGCGCAGGTC
>MFLH01000020.1:8962-9930 GCA_001781275.1 Candidatus Kaiserbacteria bacterium RIFCSPHIGHO2_02_FULL_54_11b
CTGCTCCTACGAGGCCAAACGAAAGCACGAGCGCCATCGCCACAGCCGAGGAGAGCAATCGAGAATGAACCATAGTGTTTTATTTTTATATCTTCCTGCTAATACGTCGCTAATGCATGGGAATTATATCCCGCGCCGCCGCCAAGAGGCGGACTTCTTCTCTAGACGTAGCGCACGCACATTCATTACAGGGTGTCCCCATCGGGCGACATCCATGCTTGACGGTGTAGTACAATGGGCATATGAAGCACTACATTTGCACAGGGGGGTGCAACGGGGTTTCTGAAAAGCCGGGGACCTGCCAAGCGCTCGCTTGCCCGAAAAATGGCCAGCCGCTCACCGGTTGTGACTGCGGCGACGGCAAACACACGCCGCAGGAAAAGACGCCCTTGCCCCGTGAAGAACGCGAGATAGAATAACCGTCATGCGGAGTATTCTTTGGATTATCGGCGTGCCGGTCGCCATCTTCATCGCATTTTTCGCTTTCAATAGCTACATCTATAATGAAAAACAGGGAGATATGTCCGCGCAAGAAACATCCGTCGAAGTAATTCCCATCTCGCACGCGACCGCCGTCCTCCAGTGGGACGACACCGTTTTTTATACCGACCCGACCGGCGGCGCGCAAGCTTTCGCCGGCCAGCCGGCGGCGGACATTATTCTCGTGACGGATATTCATGGCGACCACCTAAGTACCTCGACACTTTCGGCGGTCGTCGGACCGGAGACAATTCTCGTCGTGCCGCAGGCGGTGAAAGACGAGTTGCCCGCAGATCTCGCGGCGCGCGCCAAGGTTCTTGCAAACGGCGAGACGCTTGCCGAGAGGGAGTTCAAGATACTCGCCATGCCCATGTACAACCTTCCCGATGTTTCCAACAGCAATTTCCACACTAAGGGTCGCGGCAACGGGTACATCATCGCCCGCGATGACACGCGCGTGTACATCGCAGGGGACACGGCGGGTACTC
>MFLH01000020.1:9950-14113 GCA_001781275.1 Candidatus Kaiserbacteria bacterium RIFCSPHIGHO2_02_FULL_54_11b
TCGCGTTCAAACCTCGTCAGGTCTATCCATACCACTACCGCGGGCCCGACGGCTTGGCCGATGTGGCAAAATTCAAACAGCTCGTGAATGCCGGAGATCCCAACATCGAAGTTATCTTGGCGTATTGGTATCCGCACTAGGGAGGAGGATTTTAGCGAACTGCGAGCGTGTGGCTCATCATGAGCGCGAGCTCTTTTTGGGTCGCAGGGATATTTTTGAGGCTAACTTTGCCCACCACACGCATCGTGACGTTGCACAAACCGAGCGCTATCGCAGGGTTGGTCGCCTTGCGAGGCTTGCCGTTGACGCCGATCATGACGGTATCCGCTGCGTCGAGGAGGACGTCTATTCGCTTTTGTTTTTTCGGATGCATCGAATCAGCGATCACGCGGTACCCGATGAGGTGGTCGACGGTCTCAAAACCGCAGTTCACGTTTTTTTCGGCATTTTCGAGAGCGATAACGGTCCCGAAGGGGAGGGTCTCCGCGAGGTCGCGCGAGCGGGCGGCAATGACCGCAGGATTGGAGTACGCACCCGAGGCGGTGATATGAGGATCGCCATCGGTCTGCTCGGGTACGGCATTGTAGCCGGTAAGTCGGACAGAAAGAGAAAGGGCGGTCTCTACTGTGGAAGTAGCGGCGGGAGGCACTGGGGAAGCCCACGTAGTCGTGGACGCCGTAATGCCGGTCGCTCCCGACCACATGAAGAGCCCCATAATGGCTAGAGAGATTGCACTGGTCATAAGAATAGTAAGGCGGTAAGCCTTATAATGAGCATATTAACATAAAAATAGCCTGTTGTCAAGTAGTAACGATGTAATCAGATCGGCAATACCGCGTCTCTAAATAGGGACTTCATGAAAGCTTTATCTGGGATAGGTAGGGTTAGGTGAGGTCACCTCAGTCTATTTATTAGAAAATTCTCAGTAAACTGATTACATATGAAAATACTTCTTGTAGAGGACGAAGAAAAATTAGCAGAGGCTCTCAAGCGCGGGCTCGAGATGAGCGGGTATACCGTCGACATCATTTCCGATGGAAGGAAAGCCCTCACCCGGATATCGCTTCATCGCAACGACTACGACGTCGTTATCCTCGACCTCATGCTCCCCTCTATGGACGGGCACGAGATCTGCAAGGAAATGCGCGCAAATGACATCACCGTGCCCATTCTCGTCTTGACCGCACGGGCAGAGACCGATACCAAAGTCGAGCTCCTCCTCTCCGGCGCCGATGACTATCTCGTCAAGCCGTTTTCCTTCGCAGAACTTTCCGCCCGCGTTCAGGCGCTCTTGCGGCGTCCCTCCGGATCTCTGCCGCAGATCCTGTATGCTGGAGACATCACGCTCAATCCCGCGACACGCGAGGCCACACGTGAAGGGCGCGAGCTGCCGCTCACGCTCAAGGAATTCGGATTACTCGAGTACTTTATGCGCCACCCGAATACGGTCGTAAATCGGGAAGATCTTCTTAGTCATTTATGGGATTTCAATTATGTCGGATTCAGCAACGTCGTCGACGTCCACATTAAAAACCTTCGCAGAAAGCTTGATGGGGAGAAGGGTGATGGGATATTGGAAACGGTCCGTGGGGTTGGTTATAGGCTTCGGGTATAAGTATCGCTCTGATCCGTTCTTCCGGACAGAGGTCAACATCGTCCTTCTCCAAGCGATCTTCGCGCTCTTCCTGCTCGCGGTCGTGGGCGTCGTGGCCTCGCAGCTCTACCATGATGCATCTGCTGCTGTCTCGGCGGGGATCGTCGAAGCGCTCTCACCGAACTCAAGCCCTGCGTCGGTGGGGGAGTCGATCATTTCCGAGATCATGTCCATGCGCGTGCGGACGATGTGGATTGCCGCCGGAGTCATCGTCCTTATCACCGCAGGGTTTACCTATGTCGTTGCGCGCCTCGCGCTCGCGCCGGTGCGAAATGCGCTTGAATCGCAGAAACGATTCATCGGGAACATCGCCCACGAACTGCGCACGCCGCTTTCGATCATCAAGACAAATACAGAGGTGAAGCTCCTTGCCTCGGATGTTGGGGACGAAGTCCGCGCTCAACATCAGGGTACGATAGAGGAACTTGATCGTATCTCCGATATTATCAACAACCTCCTCTCACTCTCCGCCTCCATCAGGCCCGAGCGTCTTGAATTCCGCGACGTTGATCTGGGCGAGGTAGTGCGAGGCGTCATCCACAAGATGAAAGACCTCGCCGAACAAAAGCGCCTCGAGATCGAGATCCGCACAAGCGAACGCAGAAATGTGTGGGCCAATGGGGTGGCGCTCGAGCAGATCGTGATGAATGTGATCAAAAATTCAATTCTCTATACGTCACGCGGCGGTCGGATCCTTGTGATCGTTGAGCCCGTGTACCCCGATTTTGTGGAGCTCCGGGTACAAGATTCGGGGAGCGGTATTGCGCGCAAAGACCTGTTCCACATTTTTGAACCATTCTATCGCGCGGATCCTTCACGAAAGCGCAATGGAAGCGGCAGTGGCTTGGGGCTTACCATCGTCTCCGAACTCGTGAAGCTCCACAACGGCAAAATAACGGTGAGAAGTGCAGAGGGTCAGGGGACCACCGTTGGCGTCCTCCTCCCTGCGGGAAAGTCCGGTGTGGGGGTCGTGGAGCCTACCGAAGGTTTGCGCGATAACGTGAGTGAGATAACCGCAGATTTCTCGCATCGGTAAGAATGCTGGACAGCATACAACACAACCCCCGAAAGGGGGCCATGTTGTAGTTCACTTCAGGTACGCTCATCTTTACGGATTTGTTCGGAACGTCGAGGGCCACGTGAGCTGCACGTTGCCGGAGGCGTCTTCGGATTTCACCGCGTAGAAGTACAGCGTGTTTGATGCGAGACCCGAGAGGGCAAGCGAGTGACTGAAGCCCACCGAAGGCTCGATCATGACCTGACCACCCACGACCGCGCCCGTCGAGGCAGATCCTTCGAAGATAGGAAGGGGAGACGAGCTAAAGTAGACCGTCCCGCGCGCCGATTCGTTGGTGAACCACGTGAGAGTCGCACCGTTGGTCGTCGTGGAGACAACAAGGTTCGTGATGCGCGGCGCAAAGACGTCGATGCCACCACCAAACGCAACGTTCAGGGCTGCGCGGGTGCGAGGTCCTACACGACCATACCCGGTCGTCGCGGCCGTACCCGAACACACGATTGCCTGACGGCACTGGAAACGCTGCACTGCTGCTGCAGTGAGCGGACCATAATAGCCGGTGACCAAGCCTTCAGGGTAGAGCGTCGAGTCGCTTGCGAGGAATGTCTGGAGCGTTATCACGTTTGCCCCTCTTGATCCGATGTCGAGGCTCGTGGAGATCGTCGCCGTCTGAGCGGAAGCGATGCCGGACCAGAAGAGCACTGACGCAACGACCACGGAAAGCGCGAACGCTGCAGAGGAATTCATATACGTGTTCATACTGACATGTGTTAGTTGATAATTGGTAATGTTTGGAGAAGCTGACGACACCTCTCCCATCATGAAGACGGTTTTCTTTCGGCACGCTTACGTCGCACACTCGCATCCTTCATATTTTTTTCACAATTATTTTTATACGATTGTTCAAAGAAAAGAGGTAGCGCACACATACTTTCCTGTGCGGAATGCAACGGGAGTGTGCGCGCCCTGCTCTTTCATTGTTGGTGGCTAGTAGAACGTCCTATTGTATGGAGTTGCTGATGTAAGCCGAGGGGGGTCGAGCCTTTAGAGGCCGGCCCCCCTCGGCGCGCATGGGGTACGTAAGGGTATTGACAGAAAACTATAGGCATGCTACCTTTCACATATCAACCAGTGCTGATCCAGAGAAGGGGGATCGACCTACAACTCCAGCTAACTGACATTGATACCAACCAAGACCAAAATCTTTGTCGGTTTATTCATCGAAAATTCTACATTGCAATATGCAAACAGGAACTATCGCCCGTCTCACTGACAAAGGTTTCGGGTTTATCTCTCGCGAGGGTCAGGAAAAGGATCTCTTTTTCCACTCCAACGAGCTCGTCGGCGTAAGCTTTGACGAACTTCGCGAAGGTGACAAGGTGACTTTTGAAGTCGCTGACAGCCCGAAGGGGCCGAACGCGGTCAAGGTCTCCCGCGTCTCGTAAGACTCACGTCTTTCACAAACGCCCCTCACTCAGAAATGAGTGAGGG
>MFLH01000021.1:0-8829 GCA_001781275.1 Candidatus Kaiserbacteria bacterium RIFCSPHIGHO2_02_FULL_54_11b
CGGCGCGACACTTCTCTACAGCGGATCATGCAGCACTGACAAACCGGTCGCATGTACCATGGATGCCAAGCAATGCCCCGACGGTTCCTATGTCGGCCGCACCGGCCCCAACTGTCAATTCGTTTGTCCGAGCTACTAGTTGAGTGCGCCTCGGATTTTCTCGCCGGTCGCTGCGAACTCTCCTTCGGCGTAGGGTTTTCCCGGCCAGAGCGAATGCGGATCTCCTTTGAATCGAGGCATCACGTGCACGTGTGCGTGGAACACCACTTGGCCGGCGCCCGCGCGGTTGTTCATACCGAGGTTGATGCCGTCTGTTTTTAATGCTTTCTCGAGTGCGTGCGCGACGATGCGCGAAGTGCGCATGACCGCTATCCAATCTGCATCATCTATCTCGAAGACGTCGGCTGAATGTTTTTTGGGAATGACAAGCGTGTGGCCGGGATTCACGGGATTGATATCCAAAAAGGCGAGGGTATCTGCATCCTCATACACTATTTGTGCGGGAAGCTCGCGAGCGGCTATCTTGCAAAAGATGCAGTCGGCGGCACTCATGCATCCAGTATACAATAGAGCACTGTCCACTATTCACTATGCATGACCTCATTTCCAAGCTCCTCACAAAACGCGGGATTACCGAAGCCTCGGAAGTTTCCGCATTTCTCAATCCCGACTACGAGCTCCACACACACGATTCCTTTTTGCTAGCTGGAATGGACGTTGCCGTCGAGCGCTTGCTACAGGCAATCGAGCGTGGTGAGCGCGTTGCAATCTACGCCGATTTTGATTGCGACGGGATTCCGGGTGCGGCGCTCCTCTCAGATCTTTTCGAGAAAATCGGATACTCGAATTTCGAAGTATATCTACCGCATCGCGACAGGGAAGGATACGGATTTCATACGGAAGCGATAGAAGCGCTTGCCGCACGCGACGTTAAGCTCATCATCACCGTTGACGTGGGAACGACCGCGATCGAGGCGGTCGCGTTTGCAAAAGAAAAGGGAGTCGATGTCATCGTTACTGATCATCACGAAGTTACAGACACGCTTCCCGAAGCCGTTGCGGTCCTGAACCCGAAATTGGGCGAATATCCGTTCCCACATCTCTGTGGTGCTGCTGTCGCTTTTAAGCTCGCGCAAGCGGCGCTTGCCGAAGGCAAGCGCCGCCATTTGGAGTCATTCGCAAAAATTCCCGATGGCTGGGAGAAATGGCTCCTCGACCTCGTCGCGATCGCGACCGTTGCGGACATGGTCCCGCTCACCGGGGAAAATCGCACGCTCGTGCATTGGGGCTTGCAGGTCTTGCGCAAATCGCCACGGCCGGGCATTCAGGCGCTCTGTAATAAGTTGCGCTTGCGTCAGAGTGAATTGACCGAGAGTGACATCGGTTTTTCTATCGCACCGCGCGTGAACGCCGCTTCGCGCATGGACGAACCCGATCTGGCGCTCCGACTTCTGGTCACGCGGGATAGAGCCGAAGCGGAAAATCTGACAGCGCAATTGGAAAAACTGAACGCTCGTCGCAAGGGCGTCGTCGCGAGCTTGGTGAAGCAGGCGCGAGCGCATGTGAAAGAGCGATTCACTGAGGACGATCGCGTCGTTGTCTTGGGGAATCCCGAGTGGAAGCCGGCGCTTTTGGGGCTCGCGGCGAATTCCATCATGGCGGATCGAGGTGGCGTCGTATGTATGTGGGGGCGCGACGCAAACGGCAAGCTCAAAGGTTCGTGCCGCTCCGACGGCGATATTTCCCTCCTCGATCTTTTTGGGAATGCAGAAGATGTATTTGAGGAGTATGGGGGACACAGGGCCTCGGGAGGGTTCACCGTTATTTCCGAACATGTGCATCGTTTGCCCGAAGTACTTGCTCGCGCAGCCGAAACAACACACCCCCTCTCTGCTGTCTCCGCGCTCGAACATGACATCTCGCTGACACTTCCTGACATTTCCAGCGCACTTTTCAAAGAACTTTCCCGAATGGCACCCTTCGGTATCGGCAATCCAAAGCCAGTATTTCTTTTGAGTAATACGACTATCGTCGGCGTGAAGCGTTTCGGGAAAGAGCAAAATCATGTCGAGGTCATGCTCGAATGCCGGACAAGTGGCGTCTCGGCGCGAGCGTTCGAATTCTTCAAATCGCCGCAAGATTTCTCTTTTTCGCCGGAGCCGGGGCGTTTTGCGAATCTGCTTGCGACACTCGAGCGCGATTCTTATCGGGGTGGGCTCGCACTCCGTATCGTGGATATCGTCCCGACACAATGATTGCTTTTCGAATTCGTGTATCATGTCCCATAACTCATGGAACGGATAATCATATATACCGATGGAGGTGCTCGGAATAATCCCGGTCCCGCCGGGGCGGGGGTCGTCGTTTACGAAGGTGACCCTTCGACAGGCTCAGGGCACTTGCTGGCGCAAGTGAAGAAATACTTGGGGAGCCAGACCAACAACTGGGCGGAATACGAGGCGGTGGCGCTCGCGCTCGAGGAGGCGCAGAAGCTCGGACTCGCCGGCCGCGAAGTAGAGATCCGCATGGACTCAAAACTCGTCGTCGAGCAGCTCTCGGGCAATTGGAAAATAAAAGAGCCGACACTAAAGCCGCAGGCGGCAAAAGTGCGGGCGCTCCTCGCACATTTTCCAAACGCTCGTTTCACATATATCCCACGTGAAGAAAATGCCGAAGCCGATGCACTCGTCAATGAGGCGATAGACGAAGCGACGTAAGCATCCATGGCGTCGAAGATTCTCTGGGCAATCATCGGAGGATTTCTGATCGGGGTTTTCGTGCGCTCAATCTTTTTACTATCCTGGCCGTTCGCGGCTTTTCTTTTACTTCTCTCGCCCGTCGCCTTTTCGTGCACCTATCTCGACACTTCGAAATGGCAGCGGCTGGCCGTCCTCTCGGTCGCGCTTATCGCATGCGCTGCGGGGATTTTCCGCATGGAAGCGGCGGGCTTGCAAGGCACTCCAGAGCTTACGTCGCATATCGGGGAGACGGTAACGATCGAAGGACGCATCGTAGATGAACCGGATGTACGCGATGGAAACGTGCGGCTCCATGTCGATGTAGGTGGTATTGGTGTGCTTGTGACGGCGCCGCCGCATACAGAAGTGCGCTACGGAGATATCATCCGTGCGAAAGGCGAATTGGGAGTACCAGAAAAGTTCGACACAACGCTCGGCCGTCAATTCGATTATCCGATGTATCTTGCCAAAGAGGGGATCATATACACGCTTCGCTTTGCGGTGATAGAGAGGATCGGCGGGGGCGAAAGAAATTTTCTCAAGTCTTCCGCAATATGGGCAAAGCAAAAGTATCTGGAAGGTCTCCATGCGGTATTGCCCGAGCCTGAATCGGGTCTCGCGGGCGGCATCACCGTGGGCGATAAGCGGGGGGTGGGAAAAGAATATTCGGACATCTTTATTACCGTCGGGCTCGTGCATATCGTCGTGCTCTCCGGATACAACATCACGCTCGTCATGAACGGAGTTGGAATACTTCTCTCTCGCGCGTCGCGCGTAGTGCAACTCGGGATAAGCGCGCTCATTGTCGTATTCATTGTGCTTGTGGCGGGCGCAGCGCCGAGTGCTGTGCGCGCGGGCGCAATGGCGCTTCTGCCGCTCATTGCGCGCATGACAGGGCGCGTGTATCTGGCGCTCCGCGCGCTCGGCGTCGTCGCGCTTACGATGGTCCTCTGGAACCCCCTCATCCTCGCCTTCGATCCCGGATTCCAGCTGTCAGTTCTCGCAACACTCGGCCTCGTCTCGTTTTCGCCTATATTTTCGACATGGCTCGGCTGGATCCCCGAGCGCTTCGCATTGCGCGAGATTGCTGCTTCGACGCTCGGCACACAGGCAGCTGTCTTGCCGCTTCTCTTGTATCAAAACGGTCTACTTTCGCTCGTCGCACTGCCGGCAAATCTCCTCGCGCTTATCGCGGTGCCGTGGGCGATGGGGCTATCATTTTTCTCAGCGCTCGCCGGAATACTTTTTGGTTCGTGGGCGACCTTTATCGCATTTCCGGCGTATCTCCTCCTCGCGTATATCATCAAAGTCGGGGAGCTCTTCGCCGCGCTTCCGTTTGCCGCGCTCTCAATTCCCGCATTTAGCGCGTGGTGGCTCCTTCCAATATACGCAATTTTATTTGGAGCGGTTGTTGTTTTGCAGAGAAAACTTCCCATCGATACTCGGCCCGTTCAGACGAATTGACAGATCTTCCAAAAGACGTAAAACATCGCACTTGTAGTTCTCCAGTTCTTTGAATTTTTGAGATTGCAGTATTTGCTGTGGCGGAGAGAGCCTTTTCAGAAAGGAATTCTCCGCCGCAGCAGAAAAAGTATTGCGTGAGGCGCACGGCATACAGGAAAATCAGCAACAGCAACAAGGGAAATAGCGGAAATGAAACGTGTCACACTCACCGACATGAAGGCGAGCGTCTTCGATCTCGACGAGGCGAAGCAACGCTCGGGTGCAGGCAAGGTCGTCGAGGGCGCGAAACATAGTCCGATCAAGCGCGGAGGAAGTGATCGTCATGGGTGGATCACCACGACCACCCATTACAAGACCGTGTTCCCGGGGAATGTCCGAACGGAAGGCGTCATCGAACTTGGGATCCCGAAGGAGACCCTCAAGAAGTTGGCCGGACGGGCTCGGAAGAAGGAAAACCACGGCAAGTCGGTTTCGTTCAGGGGCAACTACAAGGTGAACGAGATTCCCTGCTTCGGCATCTTGACCGTCAACTTCAACTCCGGCACGGCACCGCGCTTTGTCTATGCCGAGAAGCGGCCGAAAAAGTAGGCCGTTTCCAGCGCCTTCTTCGGTGCAGCAATAAAAGCCAAACGCCGCGGGGTGAGACCCTCGCGGCGTTTTTGTTTGAAGTGAAATGAAAGGTGGCACTTACATTGCCGAACTCGTTGCTGCTGCTTTCGGTCGCATATACCAACCGACGAGTGTCGCTGCGATTACCCAATATGCGAGAAGCCACAGAGTCGACTGCTCCCACACCGCCACGTTTGGATCCCATAGGAACGGAGTGAAGAATCTCGGGAGGACTTCACCGACCGCCGAAAGCGAGGCTGTCTGGGTTAGGACTCCGGCGATCCCCGTCACAAATGCCGTGGCGATTGAGACGGCAAATCCGATGAGCCCAAAAATGAGGCCGGCCTTGGTTCCTCGCGCACCGTACCACCACGTGAGGACGCCCACGAGGACGGCCGATAAGACGATGAATCCGATGTATTGAGGTGTGAACCTACCTCCGGCCGCCGAGATTGGGATGAAGGCGACCAGCGCCGGAGCGACAGTATTTATCAAATAATTACCGAAGAATGCGACTAAAATTGCCTGAGCAACGTTCATAATGTTGTATATGTGATTATCCTAATCTCTCAAGGATACCACAGCTAGAAGGCTGCAAATCGCTTCTCCACAAGGCCCCAATTCAAGTTTTTAAAGAAAGCTTCTATATACTTGCCTTTGCCCGTGGCACCGTAATCGAGAAGAAATGCGTGCTCCCACACGTCGAGCGCGAGAATAACGGGAAGTGTCACCAAATGTCCTTGGTGCTGCTCGCCGACAAAGCCTGCCTGAAATTCTTTACCGATAGGGTCGTAGTAGAGGATTGCCCATCCCGGGCCTCGCATGTTGCCAATCGCCCTGAAATATTCTTGGAAGTATCCGCGATATTCTTTCTCGAACGCTTTTGCGAGAGAACCGTTTACACTGAGCGGAGTCGAAGTGCCTTCAAACTGCGCAAAATACAATTCGTGCAGGCGCATGCCGTCAAACTCAAATGATTTGCGACGGATCAATTCTCCGAGTGCTAGGGCATGTTTCTCGGTGTCCTCCTTCGCGTACTCAGCGAGCTTCGCCGCAATCGCGTTGAAATTTTTTACATATCCCTCATAGAGAGCGAGGTGTTGTTTGACAGACTCGTCGGAAATGCCCTCGAGCTTCGGGAGATCAAACTTTTTCGCTTCGTACATACGGCCCAGTATATCACCGCAGTTCATGAAGGATGTGTGACGTATACCTCCTGAGATAAGGTGCGATCGGTGATAATTAAGAAATTAAGGCAAAATATCTCACGGGGTATAATTTTCAAATGCGCAGAAGTGTGCAGGTCAAGAGCATCGCAGTTCTTCTCCTTCTTATTGTTACGCTCTGCATTTGGTATGCCGCGATCCGCGAAGATCAGCGCGGGAGACTCACGGTCTCCTTCCTCGACGTGGGTCAGGGCGACTCCATTTTTATCCAAGCACCGAGTGGCCGGCAAGTGCTGATCGATGGCGGACCGGACACCAGTGTCTTGCGCAAGCTTTCGCGTTTGATGCCGTGGTACGACCGCTCGATCGACGTCATCATTCCGACGCACCCCGATATCGATCACGTGAGCGGGCTCGTCGACGTACTCGCGCGGTACAAAGTCTCGTACATCGTCCACTCCGACGTCGAAGGGGATACCCCCACGGCACAAGCGCTCGTGAGCTCGATCACACGCGAGGGGACGGAGCAGCTGATAGCGAAGCGCGGACAGATCATCGATCTCGGGCGCGGTGCGTCCCTCGAGGTCCTTTTTCCCGACCGGAGCGTTGCGCACGTCGACACAAATACCGGATGCGTCGTCACACGGCTTGTCTACGGCGCGACCGCATTTATGCTTTCATGCGACGCACCGCAGGAGATCGAAGATTATTTGGTGCAGCTCGACGGGGCGTCGCTTCATTCAAATGTGCTGAAGGCCGGACATCACGGCTCGAAGACTTCCTCGGGGCCGCTTTTTCTCGGATATGTCGCTCCGGAATACGCAGTCTTCTCGCGCGGGTGCGACAACAGCTACGGACATCCGACGCCGGAGGTCGTCGCGCGCTTCGCGCAATTCGGCATCCCGACCTCGGACACCTGTACAGACGGCACGATTACCTTCGTGTCGGATGGACAAACCGTGAGGAGAGACTAGACAAGCCCTGCTTTCTTGAGAGTCAAAAAGGCGCCGCGTTTCTTCATGGTCTTCAAGCCTTTTGCCGAGACACGGACAGTGACTTTCTTGCCGAGTTCGGGAATGAAAAGTGTTTTTGTCTGGAGATTTACCTGACGGCGGCGTTTGCCGGTCGGGTTGAATTTGGTCGCGCGGACGCGGTTGGAATACCCACCGCCGACCTGCGAATGCTTGCCCGTTATTTCACATGTTCTTGCCATACATTATTTTGACCACGACGCCGTGCCTGCCTGCCCCGTAGTCAAACCGAAGGTTTGTACTACTGGGGTTATTTCGCAGACTCGTGCCATATGTCGCGGCATAGTAGCATCAGGGGAGCGTAAACGCAACGGAAACACAATATGATAGTATTTCGGGACGTATGGAGCTTCTCGACACGGTATTTATCATAGCGGTCATCGTATTTTCGGTCATCATCCACGAAGTGATGCACGGAGTGGCAGCAGATAAGCTCGGTGACCCGACCGCCCGCTACGCGGGGCGCCTCACGCTCAACCCCATTCCGCATCTCGACCTGTTCGGCTCGATTATCCTCCCCATCATCTGTGCACTCTCGCCGGGCGGATTTCTCTTCGGCTGGGCGAAGCCCGTCCCGTACAATCCGTACAATCTTTTCCGCGCACCCTATTGGGGCGAGGCGATCGTGGCCGCCGCTGGTCCCGCGTCCAATCTTGTACTCGCACTCATCGCAGGAATCCTCATTCGCCTCCAGATCTTCCCCGACATATTCCCCATGCTCATGTACGTAGTCGCCATCAACATCTCGCTCACACTTTTGAATCTCATCCCCGTGCCGCCCCTCGATGGCTCGAAGATTCTCGCGAGCATTCTTCCAAAAAGCCTTGGCTATGACCAGCTGCGGGAGCGCATGGAAGGCAACCCCTTTCTCGGTTTTGGCCTCGTCCTTATCCTCATCGTCCTTTTCGGCAGCGCATTTGGTCGGCTCGTCTATGGGATCGCCGGCGCGATCGCCGGTGTGTAGTAATTTGCTTTACAGCACTATCTATAGTACATTTCTCGGACTCCCTCAGGGAGTTTTCATTTGCCTTTCAACAGGCTCGAGATAAACAATGTCTACGATAAATCAACTTACGCGCAAGGGTCGTACCAAGAAGACTTGGCGCACAAAGACCGTGGCACTCACGCGCGGCTTCAACACGCTCCAGAATCGACCGTCTTTCTATGCCGCTCCCTTCAAACGCGGTGTCTGCACCCGTGTCACGACCAAGACCCCGCGCAAACCGAACTCGGCTATCCGCAAGATCGCGCGCGTACGTCTCACCAATGGTATGGAGATCACCGCCTACATCCCCGGCGAAGGACACACCCTCCAGGAACACTCGGTAGTACTCGTCCGTGGTGGCCGCGTAAAAGACATCGGTGTACGCTACACGATCGTCCGCGGCAAATTGGATGCGACGGGCGTCGAGAAGCGTCGCCGCGGCCGCTCAAACTATGGCGCCAAACGTCCGAAGGCCGCTAAATAACTATGCGACGCCCGACAAAAAACAGAAAACAACCGCAGCCGGACGAAGTGTACGGTTCTTTCAAGGTCGCGAAGCTCATCAACTACGTAATGGAGTGTGGCAAGAAGGACACTGCGCGCAAGATCGTCTATAAAGTGATGGATGAATTGAAGAAAGACGGTGATCCCGTGGCCTTCCTGGAGGAAGCGCTCGAAAAGGCGTCTCCTGCAGTAGAAGTGCGCTCGCGCCGCGTCGGCGGCGCCAACTATCAGGTGCCACGCGAGGTGAATCCCGCCCGCAAAATGGCGCTCGGCATGAGATGGATCGTGGAGGCCGCCGAAGGCACCAAAGGCAAGCCGATGCATGTGAGCCT
>MFLH01000021.1:8877-9953 GCA_001781275.1 Candidatus Kaiserbacteria bacterium RIFCSPHIGHO2_02_FULL_54_11b
TCCTGAGCGCAGTCGAAGGACTTCGCGTGGTAATTTTTTAATAATAAATAGCGAACGCGGTCGGGAAACATTCCCGGCCGCGTTCTTATGGTCTCCCAGACTGCAGTCGGTTCTCCGTCTGCCCTACGACTTCGGAAAGACGCCGACCTTGAGTCCCTCTGCCGTGTAGATCTCCTCGCCGTCGCAGTAGACGTAGCCATCTCCGAAAGCGATCCACGGTCTCCTGCCTCCGCCTTTGAGCAGCTTCTTGATCTCGACGCGATACGTCACCAGCTTTGCAGTGGGGAGAACTTCCCCAGCAAATTTGACGTTGCCGACTTCGAGCGCGCGGCCCTTGCCATTCGCGCCGCAATGTCCGATGAAAAAACCGGTCAACTGCCACAGAGCATCGAGGCCGAGGCATCCGGGCATCACAGGATCGTCCTTGAAGTGCAGGGGGAAGAACCAGAGGTACCGTTTGACGTCCAATGTTGCGCGGACAAAACCCTTACCGTGGTCGCCCCCGGAAATCGAGATGTTCGTGATGCGGTCGAACATGAGCATCTCGCCTCTCGGGAGAGGCGGCAGGCCTTCTCGTAATCGCTTTTCACCGCACGCGATGAGCTCATCACGGTTGTAACTCGTCTTCAAGTCCGCCGCAGCGATGGCATCGTGGTCCGTCATTTTTCCCCTCCTCAGGGTTGTAGACATCAATTTCGCATTCGCAGGACATGGAACTAGTCCTGAGGGATTTATATAGTACCCCTATGGATGTGTCGAGAATTACTTCTGTATAGCCCTGATAGGGGGAACTCTGTCTTCACGGATAATTCCCATACAGAGGGGTAACATCGCGAGATGATGGTCATTATTTCAGTCTTAGCGCTTGCACTCCTTGTTCTGTTGGTGATCATGCTCATAACCGGTCTTGCGGCGTGGTGGAGCGAAGAGTTCCCAAGCGAATAAACATATATTGCTTTTTGCTGTATTTCGGCTACATTACTGAGACGCCTTGGGCGTTTTTATTTTGTAATCTATGGCCAGAGACTACCCACTCGAAAAAGTCCGCAATTTCGGTATCGTCGCGCACGTGGATG
>MFLH01000022.1:0-4181 GCA_001781275.1 Candidatus Kaiserbacteria bacterium RIFCSPHIGHO2_02_FULL_54_11b
TGCGCTCGCGGCGTCCCCCGTACGCATCGAGGCGCCCATCCCCGGCAAATCACTCGTCGGCATCGAGGTCCCCAACATCGCGCGCACGACGCTCGGACTTGCCCCGCTTGTATCAGACGACGCATACGTCCAATCCGACAAACCACTTTTGATAGCGCTCGGGCGCTCCATAACCGGAGCGCCTCATTTCGCCGACCTCGCGCGCATGCCCCACCTGCTCGTGGCAGGGACAACCGGCGCCGGAAAATCAGTTGCTATACACGACTTCATCGTCTCTCTCTTGTACCGATGCGGCCCGGAGCGATTGCGCTTTATCATGGTTGATCCGAAACGCGTCGAACTCACCGTCTATAACTCCATTCCTCACCTGCTCACCCCGGTCATCACCGATGCCAAGAAGGCAATTCTTGCATTGAAATGGCTCGCCAAAGAAATGGAACGACGGTACAACATCCTCGAGGCAGAGGCCGTCCGCGATATCGCCTCATATCACACGAACGTCGTCGCTCCGGCACTCGAGAAGGCCGCAAAAAAAGAGAGCGACAAGCCGCTGCCGGAGGCCATGCCGTACATCGTCCTCATCATCGACGAATTGGCGGATATCATGTCCACGTATCCACGCGAGCTTGAGTCGGGCATCGTGCGCTTGGCCCAAATGAGCCGCGCGGTCGGGATCCATTTACTCCTCTCGACCCAGCGACCGAGCGTCAAAGTAATCACCGGCCTCATCAAGGCAAACATCCCCGCGCGCGTCGCCATGCAAGTCGCCTCTCAGATCGATTCGCGTACTATCCTCGATACCGGAGGGGCGGAAAAGCTCTTGGGCGCGGGCGATATGCTCTTCCTTTCGGGAGAGATGTCGAAGCCGCGACGCATCCAGGCACCCTTCATCTCTGAGGATGAGGTCAAAAAAGTGGTTGCGCATATCTTGAAGACGAGTGACGGCCCGCTCCCCAGTGAGATCGATTTCTCGGACGCCCGCATGGGCCAAGGGCCGGACCCGATATTCTCTTCTTCGATAGAAGACGAGAGCGAGGATGATGAGCTCTATGCAGAGGCAAAGCGTACGGTTATTGAAGCCGGCAAAGCGTCGACGTCGTACCTGCAACGCAAGCTCGGCGTCGGCTACGCACGTGCAGCGCGGCTCATGGACATCTTGGAAGAACGCGGCGTCATCGGCCCATCCGATGGGGCAAAGCCGCGCGATATCATCGGCGAGGGCAACGCAGACGAACTCGCGCGCGAACCAGAAGAGGGTGAAGAGCCGCTCGAACGCTGATTATGTTGCCATATCGAGATAGCCGAATCACATACATCGCCCTTGGCATCTTTTTTCTCATCGTCGCGGCTTACGCCTACTATGAAGCCCGCGGGCTGCTCTTCGGGCCATCCATCATGGTGAGCTCCGAGATCACACAGGTGTACGATCCATTTGTAACGATCAAGGGACGGGCTGAACGTATCGCCTCCCTCTCGATGAACGGCAACATTATTTCTGTAACCGAGGACGGTGTGTTCGAGGAGCCGTACCTCCTCAATCCGGGATACAATCGTGTCGTCCTCGAAGCGAGCGACAAATACGGCCGTACACGGAGCCGTACGATAGAAATCGTGTACACCCCTTCGACAGGCTCAGGGCAAGCGCCAACAACCGAGACGGCTCCCGCGGCATCGGCCACTGATTCGACCTCCTCGACAAGCTCGGGACAAGCAAGCTCAACGCCAGTAGCCAACTAATAACGCTTCAGTATACTTAGTACTTATTACTTGACACCTAGTCCTTACCTCACTTTATGGCCGGATTCAAGAAAAAAGAAAAAGCTCCCGCAAAGACGACTGGTACGGGCTCGGATGCAGACATCGAGCGCGCGATATCGCAGATAAAGACAAAATTCGGCGACGACTCTATTATGATGCTGGGCGCGACGCCTAAGGTAGACGTCAACGCGATACCTACCGGCTCCATCGGAGTCGATTGGGCGCTCGGTATCGGAGGCCTCCCCCGCGGACGCATCATCGAGATATTCGGGCCCGAATCATCGGGAAAAACCACGCTCTCGCTTCACGTCATCGCGGAAGCACAGAAAAAAGGCGGCGTGTGTGCCGTCGTGGATGCAGAGCATGCGCTTGATCCGGAATATGCAAAAAAGCTTGGGGTAAAGATCGAAGACCTGCTTGTATCGCAGCCCGACACGGGCGAGCAAGCGCTCGAAATAGTCGAGTCACTTGTAAGGAGTGGCAAGATAGATGTCATCGTTATCGACTCGGTCGCCGCGCTCACCCCCAAAGACGAGATCGAGGGCGATATGGGAGCGCAACACGTCGGGAAGCAAGCCCGTCTCATGTCGCAAGCGCTGCGGAAGCTCACCGCGATCGTTAGCAAGACCAAGACAGTCATCATTTTCATCAACCAGATCCGCATGCAAATCGGCGTCATGTTTGGCAATCCCGAGACGACACCGGGCGGCAAGGCGCTCAAATTTTATACGTCGGTGCGCATCGACATCCGCCGCATTGCGCAGATAAAGAAGGGCGATGAGACGGTCGGCGGCAGACATCGGGTGAAAATCGTGAAAAACAAAGTCGCGGCTCCGTTCCGTCAGACCGAGTTCGATATGCTCTACGGCGAAGGTATCTCGCGCGAGGGCGAAGCCTTGGCACTCGGAGAGAAATTCGGCCTCATCTCAAAATCTTCCGGCGGCTCGTATGCCATCGGTGAGACAAAACTCGGCCGTGGCTACGACGCCGCCCGCACCTACCTTCGCGAAAACAAGCCTATTCTCAACCAACTTTTGAAAGATATTAAGAAAGGCCTCGCCGGTGGTGGGGTTGTTGCAAAAACCTCTGGTAGCGACGAAGAATAACGTTTGTTAAACAAGCGATTTCCTACTTTCGTAGTAAAAAACTATACAGGATAAAATTGTACCGACAGTGTAGAGCGCAAGAATTTCATTCGATACAGCGGGACCAGAAAATCCCAGAAAAGCATCTGTCGTGAGGACGGATAAAACAAAGGCCAAATAGGCAGTCGCTAACTTAATAACGTGTTGCGGTCGGGGTAGTGTGTACGTTTTCCGAATATACCGAGCGGCATATTTCACGCCGAACCATATTGAAACGATTTGGAGAAATTCTGCCGCAAGTTGATAGCTCGTATCAAGAATGTCCTCTTCGGTGACACCGAATATTATAAGCGCGAGCGCAAACGCGGCCGTTGCGAGCACTGGAAATGTGAACCCTGCTATAAGAAAAAACTTTGATGCGATGTACCAGTCGCCTGATGTTTTTTTCTCTACCATCACCACAAACATACCATAGCGTTGGACAAATGCGGATTTTTGAATAGAATGCTCGGAATGTTGAGTTATAACGATATCAAACCGGGAGTCGCCGTCCTTATCGAAGGCGAGCCGTATGTCTGCACGTGGAACAACATCATGCAAAAGCAGCAGCGACGTCCCGTAAACCAAACAAAGATGCGTCACCTTATTAAAGGCAATTCGATCGAGCACTCCTTCCAGCAAAACGATAAGCTCTCGGAGGCTGAGATAGAGACGAGGCCTGCCGTATTTATCTATGAGCGCAACGGCGAGTGGTTCTTCCACGACATCAAAGACAAATCGAAGCGTTTTTCGGTCACCGAGGAAATGATGGGTGATTCCGGCAAATTCCTGAAAGGCAACACCGACGTCGATACGCTGTGGTTCGATGAAAAACTATTCCGCGTAAAACTGCCTATCAAGATGGAGCTCAAGGTGAAAGAAGCCCCGCCAAACACCCGCGGCAACACGGCCCAAGGTGGGAGCAAGGTCGTAACGCTCGAAACGGGCGCTCCCCTCGATGTGCCGATGTTCGTCAACGAGGGCGACACCATCCGCGTCAACACAGAGACCGGTGAGTACGTGGAGCGGATCTAAGTCACCAGTGTTTGCGTCGCGATGGCTATTAGGTAGATGCCCGCGGTGTTGGCGATAAGGGAGAGCGGGACAAATTGTACGAGCCGAATGTTCGAGAGTCCCATCATAAGGAGGCCGACCTCATCAGGCAACGGCGAAGCGATTACGACAGCGCCTATGATCGGTGGCATCCACCACAGCGGCCCCGCCGCAATCGCACGCCCGAACCGCTGCATTCTCGGAGAACATGCTGCGCGTACGATGCGCTCGACCAATCCGCTCCGC
>MFLH01000022.1:4193-8166 GCA_001781275.1 Candidatus Kaiserbacteria bacterium RIFCSPHIGHO2_02_FULL_54_11b
ATGAGGAGATCTCCCATAAGCGCCCCGAGCCCTCCCAAAAGCGCAAGATGCCAAATCGGCATGTAGTGTGAAAATTCCGAGAGCGCGACGATCGCAGGGACTGTCGTGAGCATAGAAGTAAAAAACAGGCCGGAAACAAAAGCTCCGATTTCGGTGTATTCCCCCAAGCCTGCGACAACACTCGCGATGATGTGGCTCTTGAGAAGCCACACCGCACCAACGAGACCGGCGATTAGGATCCACGCCTCGATCGTCTCGGATAAGGGTATCGCGCGCCTATGCGCACCATGCACACGAAGTGTCATTGCGCGTTATTATACCGCGCTTGAATTCTTTATTTCTGAATGAAGGGGAGAAGCCCACATGTCGGCCCGCTTCTGCAGGCCGCACGCAGGCCCCGCCTCGCGATCCCAAGCGCCGTCGCGCTTGGGCCCCTCGCTCCGGCCGCTTCTGCCTCTAATCCAAAATTACTTTTGGATAAAGGGCAGAAGCCCCATAAAGCGTGCGCGCTTGATCGCGGCTTCGACAGCGCGCTGTTGCTTGGCAGTGAGGCCGCTTTTGCCGCGGGCCATGATACGACCGTGGGGATTGATGAATTGCTTCAAAAGATCGATATCTTTGTAATCGACGTGCTGAATATCATTTTGTGTAAGTATATTGTTGCTCATATAATTTTGCGGAATTACTAGAACGGAATATCATCCGGATTAATATCGTCTTTCGGGTAATCGATGCCACTTCCGCCGCCTGAGGCCATGTCGTCGGGTGGTGTCTGGTCATCGCCGCTCTGCGCTGCGCTGCGAGTGCCTCCCCCACTTCCCTTGGGCCCAAACTGTACTCTGTCGGCGACGACTTCAGTGCGGTACTTCTTCTCACCGTCTTTTTCCCAACTTCGCGTTTGCAAACGACCCTCGACGTATGCCGAGCTTCCCTTCTTCAAGTATTGGTTGACGGTGTCGGCTTGGCGACCAAAGACAACGACATTGTGAAAATCCGTCTGCTCCTGCTTTTTGCCGTCGCGATCTTTGTACGTGCGATTGGTAGCGATGGAAAAATTAACCACGTTCATGCCACTTGGTAGCGCCCGAAGCTCCGGATCGCGGGTCAGGTTGCCGAAGAGCATTACTTTGTTGATGTACATATTGAAAGTATATCGTGATTTTTTTCTTTCGCCTTATTCCGTTGTGATATCCTGCAGCGCTTTCTCAAGCTCCTCTTCGGAGACCGGAGCTGATACTTCCTCGACACGGCGGGGTGCCTGCTTGATGACGTCGGTGCGCTTCACCTCGCGGAGCTGCGGGGCCTTCATCTTTGCACGCGTATCCTCGCGGACCGTCTGGAAGACGATGTGGCGGAAGAAACTTTTATTCTGCTTGAGAAAAGCCTCGATTATCTGGGCCGCCATGATGGGAGCCTCGAATTTTATCCAACCGAAGAATCCCCGGTCGTATTCAACGGTCTTTTCGCCTTCGCGAAAAGATATCGGGTACGCGAGCTTCGTCAGAGATGGAGCGCCCTCGGCGATGAACGAGCCGCCCGCCTTTTCGATCTCGCTCCGGATAGAACCTACAACCTTTTCCAACTCTTCTTCTTTTGTGTCAGGCACGATGTGGTAGCCGATTTCATAAATACGCAACGCGACAGCGTCCGCCACTTCGGTCTCGTTGGTATCCATCACCATCTCATCTGCTGTCATACCCGGTAGTGTAATTTCGGCTATTCTAAGACTTCTTAAGTAAATTGTTTTCGCTGAATCGACTTTGGTCACTTATACCCGACACAGAGCTTAGCCGCGCCTTTGGCGCAAGCCGAAATTCTACTAACCGGGCAGGTGTCGGGGCACTCTATCACACGCGTTTAAGCCCCGCAACAAATCAAACGACTACTCATGAAAAGGTCTGTCTGATAAAAGAATCGCGGCCGCCTCGGAAGGCGACCGCGCATTTCCTTTTCTACTTGAATTGCTCAAGTGGAGTCAGGCGGAGAATCCGCTTGTGATGGAGTGAGACATCCGGACCGTCCAATAGAACATAGCTCAGGTCTCGGAATGTCCTCAGGCACTCGTTCTCGATGCCAGCGACCGAAAGTCGCGGGCATGAGATACCGTAGCCGGAGCGTCCCCTATCGTGCCACATCCTTGGTTCGTGGAAGTGGCCGAAGACAAGGTTACGCACACCGCCTGATATCTTCAGCGTCTCCGGTTCATCTTGGTACGAATGTCCGGCGAGCACTTTTTTCATTCTCCATTTCACATGAAGGTCGAGGAGCCGGTAGAACGCGTCGTAGAGCCGAAGCAAGGTTGGCGGATGATGTGCCGCCAACTTTACTACTTGCCCGCATGCGCGCGTCAACAAATCGGACTGCATGCCCAACCAGCGGTCTAAATCGCCTCCGAGCAGCATGCGAGCGCACTCCGCCTCGTATGTAGACGCCTTAGCGAAGAATATCCGTTCCACCGCATTGATGAACCTTGGCAACTCGCCGAAGGCGTACCAATACGAGAATATCCCCGCTTCCGCCGCGTCCCTAACCCGGGTCTCAATTCCAGGACTCTGTGAGAGGAGCGCGTTGATTGCCACGGTAAGCCCGTCTACACAAGAGACTCTTTCGCTTCCGCTCCAGAATATCCGGTTGTAGTCGAACTGATGCCCATGCACGATCAGAGAGTCACTGCCCTCGTCGTACCAGCGTTCTTCAGTCGTGACCCTTTTGCTCGGTAGACTACGCCTAAGGACGTCTCGTACATCCTTGGTCGCGATCTCGGCGTCGTGCTCGCCCGAGAGAAAAGTGACCTCCTGAACACTACTCTCGTTCCAAGAGGAGAACAGCTCTTGCCAAGTGGCAACGATGGCGCGCACGACCGTCGTAACGCCTACGTTATTAATCGGCTGCCCGTGCTCCATTGGAAGAATGGTTTCGAAGATGTCGCCGGCGAGAACGAGCCTCGTCGGCAGACTTTGTGTGAGCAAGACCTTGATCCATGGGACCAAGGTATCTATATCGTGCGTGTTCGTCGTACCCAGATGCAGGTCGGCGAGCACCAGTGTCTTCTCACGTGCTTTCATGTTTACCTCCGACCAGTGGGTGCATGTCAAAGAGCCGCATGACAGCATGCGGCTCAAGTTGGAATTGTTTAATTACCTAAACCTAAGAAAGGTACGTCCACATATACCGTTGCCGGCATGCTGTGGAAAGTTTTTACGCGTTACGGAATATAAGGAAGGCTTTCACCGATCCTCCTCTGCCAGCAGGCACAATACTCAGATTTATTCCCTAGTCAAGTGCGAATACTCTTCGAGCATTCTCCATTAATTGGGTGGTCGTGAGTTGGTAGTTTTCGCCTTTAACTTCCGCTATTCGCTTTACGATGAGCGGGATGTAGGCCGATTCGTTGCGCTTTCCCCGATGCGGTGCGGGCGTCACATACGGGGCGTCGGTCTCGGAGAGGAGCATGTCGAGTGGCGCATTTTTGATGACTTCGTCGTAATCGTGTGTGAAGGTGATGACGCCGGTGAATGAAAGCGTGAATCCAAAATCGAGAAATTTCTTGGCAGTCGCCCAATCCCCTGCAAAAAAGTGTACGTCGCCTTTCACTTTTGCATGTGCTCTCAAGACCTCCAGCGCATCATCATATGCATTGCGTATGTGCAACATCAAGGGCTTGCCGAGTCTGTTGGCAAGCTCGATTTGCTGGATGAACGCTTCTTTCTGTACCTCTTTTGTCTTTTCTTCTAATCGGAAGTAATCCAGCCCGCATTCGCCCACCGCGATTACCCGTGGCGATTTTCCAAGATCCTCATACGCTGACATATCAAACTGCTCGCCGCGTGACGTAAACGCTTTTCCGCCTTCACCGAGCTCTTTTTCATCGTGATACGACTTCGAGGTGTGTATGGGATGCAATCCGATAGTCGCAAATACGTTGTCGTACTTCTCTGCAAGCGCGACCGCCGCCTTTGAGGTATCGAACTGC
>MFLH01000022.1:8213-9070 GCA_001781275.1 Candidatus Kaiserbacteria bacterium RIFCSPHIGHO2_02_FULL_54_11b
CTTTTGCACGCAAAATCGTCGCCTCGCGATCAGCATCGTATGCGACAAAATTCACGTGGGTATGTGCGTCGAAGTATTTCATCCCGTTAGAAGTCATTCTGCAAAAAGAATTTTAGCCTGTTTTTTAAATACCTGCGACCTTGGCCTGATTTGAGATACTTTTCACGAGCACGTGCATCATCTCGGTTCAGACTTATCTCACAGTATATGATTCCCCAAGGAATGCCATATTTGGTAGAACGGTTTCTCCCCGAATTGTGCGATAAAATTCTTTTTTGCACGTTCTTTGTTGAGCCAATGTACCAGCTTCCGTCCTTCTTGCTTGATAGCACGTAAACATACCAACTCTGACTTCTAACGGGATTCATACTGCCAAAAGCGCGATCGCAAGGAACGATATCACGACCGCGGCGAACTTTCGCATGTTGATATGATCTCGATACCACCAGACGGAAAGGACGATGGGGATAAGGATGTAGTGGGCTTGGATGACGTACACCAGGCTCACGAGTCCCGTGTTGAGGGCTTCAAAAAGAGCATACGCAGAAAAGAATCCGAAGAGGGCCGACAGGAGCCCCAGATACACATCCTTTCTGCTCGCGTGTGTGAGCATTGAAAATCCTGCGCCGTGCTGTTTGAGGAGTATGCCGGCGGAAGCGACAGTGCCTGCGATCTGCGAAGCGCACAGCATGAGGAGCACCGCAGAACCATAGAGAAGCCCTTGCTTGGAAATGAGCATTGAGCCGGCGGTAAGAACCGTCGATGCGAGGAGAAGTTTGAGTCCGAGGGAGAGATTCTTCTGCCGTTGGTGTTCGACCGAAGAGACGAGAACAAGCGGCACCGTCAAACTCAACCCG
>MFLH01000023.1:0-2329 GCA_001781275.1 Candidatus Kaiserbacteria bacterium RIFCSPHIGHO2_02_FULL_54_11b
ATCCAAAACGCCGTTCACGACGGCAGGCAACCGCGTACCCGCCGGAGCGAGCACGATCACGCTCGATGCGGCTCCGACCAGGTGGGGCATCGGCGACTCGCTCGTCATCCCCGCGACGCGCTTCACATCTACGCGCGACGGTCCGCTCGAGAACGAGGTGCGCACGATCACCGCCGTTTCGGGAAGCACCGTCACGCTGAACGCGCCGCTTTCATACGAACATCGCCTCGACCCGAGCATGCAGGTGCACATCGCCAACCTCGCGCGCAACGTCGTCTTTAGATCTGAGAACACTGCGACCGACAGGCGTGGCCACGTGATGCTCATGAATTGCAGTGCATCAGTGGTCAAACACGCGCTCTTCCTCGACCTCGGCCGCACCGACAAATCGCGACCTATCGACGACCCTATAACAGGAGGAGGGACGAATCCACGCGGGCGATACGCACTGCACTTCCACCTCTGTGGTATTGATCAAGGCACTGCAGTTGCCGAAGGATCGGTCGCGTGGGGAAGCCCGAGCTGGGGCATGGTTAATCACACGAGCAGGGTCAATTTTACCGACAACATCGTGTACAACTTCACCGGCGCCGGTTTCGTCACGGAAGAAGGCGCTG
This sequence comes from Candidatus Kaiserbacteria bacterium RIFCSPHIGHO2_02_FULL_54_11b, assembly GCA_001781275.1. GTDB lineage: Bacteria > Patescibacteriota > Minisyncoccia > Phycocordibacterales > UBA2100 > UBA10103. Next base: position 618 of record MFLH01000023.1, read on the forward strand.
AGATGGGCACATTCCGCGGCAATTTCGCCGCGGGCGGCACGAAGAACAACAAAGTTCCGGTCCGACCGATGTATTACTTCGAGGGGGCCGCGCTGAGTGACTTCGCGACCTTCGGTGAATGCTACTTCTTCTCGGGGCCGCTCGTGCGCGTCGTGGACAATGTCGCCGCCGGCTGTATTGGCCCCGGGTTTGTGTACCTTTCGCACAATATCGCGAAGGGTCCCAAAGGAGTCATCGTCGAGAGGCAGTACGCGCAGGAAGCGCTCGGGTCACTCTCGTCGGATTTGTACTACTGGGGCTCGAACGCCGCGCACCTGCTTCCATCAGAGATCCCCGTCAACGAGTTCGACGGCAATACCGCGTATGCAAATCAGATGGGTCTGTACGTCCATCTTGTGCAGGATACGTCAGCGCACATCGTGACGGATTTTGTGGGCGAGCTCAAAAAGAAAGGGCTCCCGAACCCGTTCAGTACTATCACGGGATCTGCGAGCGCAGCAAGATACACTCCATTCCGCATACAGGATTCGAAATTCTGGAACAATTCTGTAGGCGTGCACATTCGCCGCTCGAATTACGGCGTGTATCGGAATCTCTTTATTGGAGCCGATGCTGCGCCGCCGGCGGAGCAGGTGGATTCAAGCACGACGTGGCTCGGATTCCTGCGCTTTACCAGCGGCCCCACGACAATAGAAAACACCGTATTCAAAGGATATCCCGCCGGCATCGTGTCCGATATTCGCGACAAGGACTCGCTCACGACGAGCGGCTTGGATTTCATCGGCATTCCCGAGGAGAGGAAAATCATTCACTGCGACAGGATACGGCAAAGTGGAAACACGATATGCGACGGAGATGACGACCCGCCGCCGAGCGACAAGTTCTCCCCCGGCGATCGCGTGCAGACAACCGATCGTCTCATCGTCCGCGATTCGGCAGGCGGAGCATCGCAGGGCACACAGCTCAAGAACGCTCGGGGCACCATCCTTGCCGACCCACCGCAAAAGGCGAAGCGCGGCGGCATCGAGTACACATGGTGGAACGTGGACTTCGACATCGCTCCCGATGGCTGGAGCGCGGAGGACTTCCTAGAAAAAGCTGCACCTGTCTCTGCCGGAGAACTTTCTCCGGTCTTGCCACAGAACAGGACATACCCGTTCCCGATGCAGGCACATGCGATCAATAACACGCGTCTTGGCACGAGCGCGTACAACGGAACGATGAATGCATTGCAGCCATTTGTGTGGATACACGGGACTCCTCGTCTCGCGGAACAACAGAATATTTCGAGTCGCATCAGCGGCAACGGCACGACAGATGCCTGGGGTGATCCCGTGCCGTCGAAAGTGCTTACGCTTCAGGACGCGTACGGCGGAATCGGCCCTGATGAGTGGAAATATGTATATCCGGGGCATCTACTATATCGGGTGGGCTCGAACGTCACCTCGATATCATCAGCGCCCGATGCACAAGGGTTTTACTCGCTTACCGTCCAAAATCCGAACCGGATCTCGAGCAATCAAGATGAGTTAGACACATTCAACGACGGAAAAAATCACTATTTCATTGCGGTCTATCCGCTTTCGGGAGGCACGCCGGACTGGAACAGGGCGGAATATATGAAAGTAGTACAGAGAGTGGAATCAGGCGGAACGGTTACATTCAAAGTAGCGCGAAGCGATTGGAGACAGCAGGCTCTGAATCTTTCCTCG
>MFLH01000023.1:2346-9914 GCA_001781275.1 Candidatus Kaiserbacteria bacterium RIFCSPHIGHO2_02_FULL_54_11b
TCGCTGCGGGCAACGCCGTTGCGGCGGTACCCTTCAGATTTTGGTCAGGTCAGTTGCAAGTCAACTTCTCGCTCGACAGCGCAAAAGTTCCCACAAACTACATACCGCCCGGCACAGATAGTTATCCGTATTCGTTCGCGCGAGTAGGTGAGGTGGGGGCGGAATGGTTTGCTCGCCTCATTCAGGCACGAGTGCTTCAGGCAGGCGCACAGGGTGTCGAATTCGACGTGGCGAGGTGGACGTGGGGCCGGCAGAACAACAGTAATTTCGCGATGGACGCAGACAACGACCTCGTCGTTGATCACGGCTATGTTGCGGGTGTAAACAGTTTCGGGCTCGGTGCCCGGGTGTTCCATGAGACGCTACGCTCTCTTTTGGGAACAAACAAAATAATTCAAGCGGACAGTACCGCCTCTACCGGCGGTGTCAGGGATTGGAAGTATTTAAACGGCGTCCAGATGGAATCGTTCCCTTCTGCGAATGATTACGATATTTTCTCAGCGGCATTTACGCACCTCAGACTATGGTCGGAGAATGCGGGGAAGGGACAAAGCGGCATCGTCCCGCTTACGTACGCGTATTCGAAAACGGCGACGGAAGCATACAACGTATGCACGATAAAACGTGATTACGACAACACAGGCCTCATCGTCCCGATTACGCCGACAGGGCAGTGCCTGCAGCCTTCCTTCCTCGAACAGTTCAAAGGCCTCAACAGCCGCGCGCGGATCAATCTCGCCTCCGCAACGCTCGTGGAAATGATGAATCCATATACAGCGCTCGAAACGAACGAATACTATGACCCGGATGGCATACAGGAGACCGGAACTATTCGCGGGACATTCGATTGGGATGAGTACCACCGCGGTGTCGACAATGTGTGGGGGTGGTTGGGAAAGCCCGTCGGGTCACTCAAACGCGAACTGCAGTACACTTCCGGGAATCTTTTTGCACAAACATCATGGTCGCTCCAGAAAGACGCGGGATTCCAGGCGACTACTGTGGGAAGCGGCGGCGTACTCTCCGCGATAGTCACGGAAAAAGCGGATCCCGGTGTGGTCGTCCCGAATGAAAGCTGGGGAAGTGTGCGCTTTGTGCCAAGCACTGCGCTTGCGCTCACACCCGGCAAGGAGTACACGATAACCTTCGATGCACGCGGCGATGACGATTGGACCTATAAGGGAAAGACATATCAAGATGTCCCGCGCATGCTCGCCGTGTTCATGCCGATGAAGACCGTGCGCTTGTTACGGGCCATGGGCGTGCTTGTCGATAGTTCATGGCGCTCATATTCACTTACGTTTACGGCGGCAAGCTGTCCTTCGTCTTCTACCAACGACCGCTTCTGCCCACCTTCGGGAATCAATACACCGTATTTTGGGGTATCGGAACAAGTAGGCAAGACGGAAATTCGCAACATTAAGGTGTACGAAGGCTCGGGCGAACGATGGTCGCGTGAATTCGGGGGTGGCATTGTGCTCCTCAACATGTCGAACGTGCCGTGGAATGTCGCGCTCAGCGGTTCATTCAAACGCATACAAGGAATGGTAGATCCGGTCGTGAACAACGGCAGTGCGGTGGGCTCTTCCGTCACCATTCCCGCCCGCGACGCCTTGTTCCTGGTGAGGACCGCCGCACCCTCCGCATCGGCCACACCCGCAGGAGATAGACCCTACGCCCAACTCGCCTCTACGTTCACCGCACTCGAGTCCGTCATGGACGACATCAAGGCCCTCATCTTCCGCACGTTCGGACCTAATTAGGAGCTCTGTGCTTTAGGTGTAGACTGGCGGGATGAATAGAAACGTCTTGACGGTTGTTGCAGCTCTCCTCGTTATCGGTGGCGGATGGCTATGGTATTCCGGTGCTGCTACGCTAGGTGGGCAGCAATGCACCATGGACGCAAAGATGTGTCCCGACGGCTCTTCGGTCGGGCGCACCGGCCCCAACTGCGAGTTCGCGGAATGTCCTTCGACCGAAGGCTACGCCACCCTGCAAGGTGTCGTGACGCTCGGGCCGACCTGCCCCGTGGAGACCACTCCTCCAGACCCCAACTGTGCGGGGAAGACGTATCAAACTATCCTTACGGTCCGCTCGATTACAGACGGCACGAGCATATCGGTCCCGACCGATGAGACGGGTTCGTACATGATTAAGGTCAAAGCTGACTCATACATGCTCTCTGCCTCCGGCGGGGACCCACTGCCTTTCTGCAAAGAAGTAAGCGCACAGGTTGCAGGCAACGAGATTAAGACCGTAGACATCTCCTGTGACACCGGCATCCGATAAAGGGGGGTACCAAAACCCTTGACGCTCAAAACGCTTCTGCTACTATTGCTCCACGCACGCTCTGTGCGTATTCTTTTGCTCGAATTTCCCACCGTGCGGCCTAGCGAACCGCTTAAACGTTGGGAGGGGAAGACAAAAGATACCGGAGCACCGTCGGCCTAGGGCCGGCACCCAAAGCGTTGGCATTAGAAATTTTTAGTAGATTAAAAGAATATTGTATATGGCAGCAGAAGAATTCAATCGCAGTAAGCCGCACGTCAACGTCGGCACGATCGGACACGTCGACCACGGCAAGACGACCTTGACCGCGGCGATTTTGAACGTGCTCTCGAAAGCGGGCAACGGCTACTCGGCGACCGTCAAAGGCGTTGATGATATCGACAAGGCGCCCGAAGAGAAGGCGCGCGGTATTACGATCTCGCTCTCGCACTCCGAGTATGAGACGCCGAACCGCCACTACGCACACGTCGATGCGCCGGGCCACGCCGACTACATCAAAAACATGATCACGGGTGCCGCTCAGATGGACGGCGCGATCCTCGTCGTCGCAGCATCCGACGGCGTCATGCCTCAGACACGTGAGCACATCCTGCTTGCCAAGCAGGTCGGCGTGCCAAAAGTCATCGTCTTCCTCAACAAAGTCGATCAAGTCGACGACAAAGACCTCATCGACCTCGTCGAAGAGGAAGTCCGCGAGCTCCTCGAGAAGCAGGGTTTCGACGGCAAAGCGACACCGGTCATCCGCGGTTCGGGTCTCAAAGCACTTGAGAACTCCGCACCGGGCAATGAGTGGAGCGACAAGATCATGGAGCTCGTCAAAGCGCTCGATGAATATATCCCGCAGCCGGTTCGTGAGCTCGACAAGCCGTTTCTCATGCCCATCGAAGACGTGTTCTCCATCGAAGGCCGTGGCACCGTCGTCACCGGCCGCATCGAACGTGGAATCGTCAAAGTCGGCGGAGAGATCGAGATCGTCGGTATCCACGACACCGCCAAGACGACCGTCACGGGCGTCGAAATGTTCAACAAATCGCTCCAACAGGGCCAAGCAGGCGATAACGCAGGAGTCCTCTTGCGCGGCACGAAGAAAGAAGATGTGCACCGCGGACAGGTCCTCTGCGCGCCGGGCTCGGTCAAGCCGCACACTGAATTTGAGTCGGAAGTATACATTCTGACCAAAGAAGAGGGTGGCCGCCACACACCGTTCTTCACAGGTTACAAGCCGCAGTTCTACATCCGCACCACGGATGTGACGGGCGAAGTGACCCTCAAAGAAGGAGTGGAAATGGTCATGCCGGGCGACACCGTGACTTTCAAGGTAAAGCTCGTCTCTCCGATCGCTATCGAAGACCAGATGCGTTTCGCTATCCGCGAAGGTGGTAAAACGGTGGGAGCTGGTGTGGTAACAAAGATTGTTGCGTAATTCCTTTTCTAAGGAATCGCAGGGAAAATCCCGCCTCAACCCAGTAGGTCATTCTACTGAATGAGGCGGGTTTTCTCACATGCTATAATCGCCATCCATGAAGAAGCGGAAGATCAAAAGCAGGGGAAAGAGTGAGACGCGCGAAATCCTTGAGATCGTGAATTTCATCAAGGATCGGATGCTTACGAAAGATGAAGGCGCAACCAAGGACGACGTTGCCCAGATTCGTACCGACCTTCGGGATATCCGTCAAGAGCTCAAAGACATTAAGCATCGCCTCGATGTTCTCGAAGAGCAATTTAAGAATCTCAAGGGGGTCACAAGGGAAATTGATGAACTGAGAGACCGAGTCAAGATGATCGAAAAACAGCTTGCAGCAAGACGTTAAGAATATCTTACTCCGCGAATTCGGCGGGGGAGAAATGAGAAGGCCGCGAGGATTAGTCGCGGCCTTCGCGTCGCTATTTCCGTCAGACGAAGTCCGTCTTGACGATGTGCGGCGGATGCAGGAAGAAATGAACAAGATGCGGATTCGGATCTCTCCGCGAGACTGCGAGAGGCACATTGAGCCGAAGCACGTCCGCGGGCCGCCATCCGAGTTGACTATCCTGCAGGTAGAACTGCGTGTGCTCGGGAAGGTCCTTGAATGCGATTGACGCGACGTGTTTATCGGCGGCTTTTCGTGCATCGCTGAGGTGCAACTCCATCCGCAGCATGGAGACCAGCGTGTCTTCCTCGGCGTTTAGTTGTTTAGTCGGGATGAACAGAACGCCGTACTCTGGCAAGTGATAGAGGCATTTGCTGCAGTCCGTACACCGGTAGACATCGTAGCCGCCGAGCATCGTTCCGCCGTGGCAGACAAGCTGCCATTCAAATTCAAACATCCCTGACTGGCAGGGGCAGATAGGGAATCGTCTCATGACACTTCTCCGCGTTGATTCGCTCCGAGAAACCTACCTTCTCACGGCACAAAAAGCAACATAGCGGATTTTGAAACGCGGGCGGGTCAATGCTCAGGATTTCTTCATGATGCAGGTGTATACTCTGCAGACTATTAGCTAATAAAATAAATTAGGGCCGCGTAATAGTTGACGGTACGCGGCATGATTTCGCTAAATCATATGAAAAAATTCTTGGCGATTTATTTGGGGACGATGGAGGACGATTCTTTTAAAAAGTGGATGGCGATGCCCGAGGCAGAGCGCAAAGAGATAGAGCAGAAGGGGATGGCGGCGTGGATGAAATGGGGGCAAGACCATGCGGCGTCTATTATCGACAACGGCTCGCCGATCGGCAAAACCAAACGGACCGACAAAAACGGCGTCGCGGATACGAAGAACGCGATAAGCGGCTACGCTGTCGTACAGGCCGAGACGCACGAGGAGGCGGCAAAAATGTTTGAAAACCACCCGCACTTTACGATTTTTCCCGGCACCTCGGTCGAGATCATGGAATGCCTCCCGATGCCCACAATGTCTGAATAACCACTCATCCCTCATTCGCGCGAATAAGCGGAAGGAGGATTGGTGTATTGACAGTGTGCGCACATGGTATATACTCTTGGCTATGACTACGTTAAATGTGCGAGTTGAAAAGAAGACTAAACGGGAGGCGCGAAAGGCGCTTGCTGACATTGGTTTGGATATGTCCTCGGCGGTCAACATCTTTCTCAAACAAGTTATAGTTGAGCAAGGATTGCCTTTTACACCGACAAAGAAAGACCCAAAAAAGATCCGCGCCGCATGGGATAGGGAAGCCGCGTGGGCACTTAAGCATGGGAAAAGATACACAGATACCAAAGAACTTTTTAGAGATCTTGGGATAGAATAAGTGCGTGTATACAATAGTCTTTTCACGCCGTTTCGCACGGGCACTTGAGAAATTAAAAAGGTCGGGCAAATTCTCTGTTGCGGTCGCGGACGATTACAAGCGCGTAACGGAATTATTGAAAACTGGCCAACGGTTGCCGTCAATCTTCCGAGACCATGCGTTGATCGGCGATTATCTTGGCTACCGAGAGTGTCACATTAAGGGAGATCTGCTACTCGTTTACGAATATCGGGAGGATATCGTAGTCATTCTTCTAATTGATATCGGCAGTCACTCGCAAATCTTCGGATAGGATATGGAACTTATTGAACCGTCAACGGAATACAAAGATTCATTCATCGAAGCGGTGAAGGAGTTTCAGGCTGATAATGACTACACAAATCGCAATAGGCGTTATCGCAATCTCTCCATACCGAAGCTCGAGAATGACTTCGGTTCATTCGTCGCGGAGGTAGGAAGCCATGCGGAGGGAAAGAATCTCCAGGAAGGCTATGTGCCCGAGACCGAATATTGGTTCGTAGACAACGGCGAGTTCATCGGCCGTACAAGTATCCGCCACCGGCTCAACGACAAGCTCACGTACATCGGCGGTCACATCGGCTACGACATCCGACCGACCAAACGAGGCAAGGGGTACGGCAACAAAATATTCGAACTCGCCTTACGGAAAGGTAAAGAACTCGGTCTTACGCGAGTGCTGATAACATCCGACGCCCGCAATATAGCGTCGAGGAAAATCATCGAGAAAAATGGCGGTGTTTTCGAAAACAAGGTCGTGAATCATGAAAAGGGCTTCGAGGGATTCGACGCGCTACGCTATTGGATAGACATTAAATAATTGCTCGGAAAATTCCCTCCTACGCATCTTCGCGTTCGCTACGAGCTACGGACGGGCAGGCGGCGGGGGAGTTTTCCCGTGTGTTATAATCCTCAAGCTATGAAGCGGAGGGGCAGAAGCAAAGGTAAGAGCGAGACGGCGGAGATTCTCGATATTGTCAATTTCGTCAAGGACCGAATGGCGACGAAAGATGACATTGTTCGTATTGAAGAGCGCCTGTATTCGATTGAGCAGGAACTGAAAGATATTAAACGGCGACTCGCAAAGCTCGAGGATAACTATGAGGCGGTTCGAGAATACGGCGATGATATCAAGGCATTGCAAGGGCGCATTAGGGCGATAGAAAAACAATTAGCAACGAGGCGTTAAAAACACTTTGTCAGAGGAATTCGGCGGGGGATGATATGCTGACGGGAATGGGGAAAAAACTTTTGTACGGAGTCGGGGGAGCCATCCTTCTCGGAGCGCTTGCCTTCGCGTACTACGCGATTTCGCCGCTTTTCATCAATATCAAAGTCGACGAACAGGCTCCCATCTCCGAAGAGAGCGCGCAAACTCCTGACGAAATCGTGGCAAACGTCGTCGACACACCTGCACATCCCGCTTCAGGTACGGTGCGCATCGTGGAGGCAGACGGCAGGCGCTACGTCAGGTACGAGAATTACAAGACGATAAACGGCCCCGACATCTTCGTGTACCTCGCAAAAGACCTCGACGCAAAGGAATTCATCGATCTCGGTCGTGTAAAGGCAACGGAAGGGAATATCAATTACGAGATTCCGGCAGGTGTCGACGCCGCGGAGTACAGGTACGTCCTCACGTGGTGCAGGGCATTTGGGGTGCTCTTCAACTACGCCGATATATCAGCCTAGGAGGCATCTGTTGCGTTTTTTATCCCCGTAGTGCATACTCTTTGGGTTCTATGACAGCAGAAGCGAAGGTTGTGAAGGCTCGCAAGCCGCGTGCCAAAAAGGCGGTTCCTACTGCCAAAGCTGCCGCCGCACCGGGTTCGACCCGCTCACCACAAGCTGCTCCTCGTGTAAAAAAGACAGAAAGCGTACACCGCCTCCGCATCAAAGTCCGCGCCTATGAGCACGGCATTTTGGATAAGTCGGTCAAGCAAATAATCGACACGGCCGCGCGCTACAACGCCACGGTCGTGGGCCCCGTGCCGCTTCCTATCGATAT
>MFLH01000023.1:9927-13436 GCA_001781275.1 Candidatus Kaiserbacteria bacterium RIFCSPHIGHO2_02_FULL_54_11b
CCAAAAGTGATTGAGGCCCTGACCAACATCGACCTTCCGTCCGGTGTCAGCATTGATGTGAAGATGATGTGATTCTTCAAATCTGATCCAATCAGATTTGAAAAATCATGCCGCAATCTTCCAAAGATTGCGGCATGAACTTAACAGAGTCCGCATCGTGACTATCGACTAGGAGTCACCGCGCGACTTTTATATCGGCGTGAAAACGAGGAGGATCATACCCATTGCCTCGTGAATCAAAGGTTCGTCGTAGGGGTTTGAATAAGTTGCCGTAAACGTGACAGTGTCGCCGGCCTGGACGGTGCGATTAATTATTTTTGTAGGCGTTGCCCATGACCACGGATTTGCATTCATTCTCTTCGGAATAAATTCCGCGAGCTTTTGTCCATTGAGATATACCGTAACTTCCTCCCCACGATCCCATCCATGCGTATGGGCTCCTATGAGGGCCAGATTGGACTTCTCTTTAAACGTGTAAGAGGAAATAGGGCTATTCATACTCTTCACGAAGGAAACGCTGTTAGCCGGGACGTCGAATGTGCTGCTGCTAGGGGTGCACGCAGGGTCCTCGAGAGAGAGCCGCACCAGCTCGAGTGGCTTATACGCAGGTCTTTCACCAATGGTGAGTATTAATTTAATGCGGACATTTTCGTATGTTCCGCCGGGACCAAATGGCGGCACTGGATTGTGCAGAATTGTCTCGAGATCAAGGGGAGTTCCGCGTGGAATGAAGATTGCGTAAGGCTGGGGGAACGCAAGTTCATTGGCAGTTGTATCAGATCCAACCGTGAGAACCTCTTCTTTGTCGGAAAACCCGTTGGGGCACAAAATTGCCGACTTATCCTGTTTCGTAAAAATGAAATGGTGCAGCGTCGCTATCGGAGCGTTCTCGACCTCCCAGGCGATCTTTGTTACCCACAAGTCTCTGTCGGTAACGTATGTTCCACTTCGTAATCCGATAATTTCTCCGTGTTCCTGATCAATTATTGAGTCTAAGTCTTCGTGCGTATGCGGGGCAAGGACAGGAATTGTCTCAGAATAAAGAACTAAACCCGTTGGATTCGAATTGGAATTTGCATACTCATACTCGGCCGACTCAATCGACGCTCCTCCATTCAGCGAAAAAACCACCGCTCCTATCAGCAGAAGACAAAGTACGATTACGAATAATATTTTGATCACGAAAGAAGAATGGGTCCGCGGAAACATGACACATGGTATTTTAACGTACTTTAGAATATTGCTACAGCTACGTGATACACTTTTCTGATGCTACAGGCGCGACCGCTCTATAAGATGCTCGCGCTCGTGCTCTCCGGCCTCGTTATCGGAAGCGTCGCCTCGTTTACAATCGTAGAGAAAATATGCGAATTGGGTCTTGGAACCTCAATCTGGATCGATACATCTAAGGTAAGTCCGGGGTATACGCTGGTTGCTCCGTATTATGGTGATAATGATTTTGATGAGCCGGGAGAAGTACACCTCATAGACAACACGGGCGATGCAGTCCATACTTGGTATACAAGATACCCAACCCTCATCTCGTACTTGCAACCAAACGGCCATTTGTTTGCCGCGATGACGCCGCCCATCAATATTGCCGATTTTCCAAGCGGTGGTTCGACGGGTCTCATTCAGGAACTTGACTGGGAGGGGAACGTGCTTTGGGAGTATGAAGATCGGCAGATGACTCACGATTTCGAAGTACTTCCGAATGGAAATATCGTGTATACACGATGGAGTCTTGCACCGAAGCGGTTTGCAGAAAGTGTACGGGGAGGCATGCAACTACCCACGACAATGGTATGGACTAATGAGCTGGTAGAAGTAAATCGAGATAAAAAAATAGTTTGGACTTGGCGACCTGAAGACCATCTCGATCCCCATAGATACGTTCTCGGACCTCTAACACCTCGTAATGATTGGGCCCATATAAATTCAGTGCGGTATACTCTCGACAATCCCATCACGCACACACCCGCGTACCTCATTAGTGCGCGTAACATAAGCACGCTGTTTATCATTGACGCAAAAACCGGTGCGGTCATATGGGAAACAAAGCGCATCTTATCGCTCCAGCATGACGCCACGTTCACCGATGCGGGGAATGTGCTCGTTTTTGACAATGGTTTCCTGCGCGACATCCCGAGACCGCTACTTGTGAGTGGCGTTGGTGAGGTTGACCCGCGGACAAATGAGATACTCTGGACATATTCGGGCGGATCTTCAACTTTGGAGAAAGCACAATTTACTTCGAGCATCATGGGCGGCGCGCAGCGGTTGCCTAACGGTAATACGCTTATCACTGCGAGCATGGCCAATACTGTTCTTGAGGTCACAGAAGAGGGATCTGTCGCATGGAAGTTTACCAACGACTTTCGGGACTCGAAAGGAAGGATGCACGTTACGTTCAAGGTTCGAAAATACGATTCCACAGGGACGATGTGGGAGCCGATGCTCTCTAAGCAATGGGATGTCTCGGATGTTCTTTGTCACTTCGAATAAGTGTCGATTGCGACTTGTTATACTGCCGACATGCCTCCTCAACAATGGAATGCATTTGGATTCATGTGTTCATTCCTGTTTCCGCTCCTCGCGGTGATATTTCTCCGGGAAAAGACCATGGTAGCGGCTGTCATCGTACTCGGCCAAGCACATTTTTTACTCACATATCTGCAACAATGGCGGGAAGGCCGCGTCGATGGTACTTACGGAGCATTGTATGTTCTCGCGTGCGCGGGACTTTTCACGGCACTATCATTCATCCCCGAACCACAGCTGTGGACGCTTGTTGCCGCCGGGAGTGTCTTCGCAGTCCATTTTTTTCTGGATGAAATACATATCAGCGGTCTATCACCAACGAAAGAAATGCGTTTCCTTGGCATTGCGTTTGTGCTTCTATACACAGCACTTCTTTTACGATACGCATATGGCGTTACTGCGCCCCTCCTCATCGCGCCTCTCGCTTTTGCAGCGTGTGCACCGCTTGTCATTTCGCGTCTACGTGCTCAGGCTATCAATGCATCCGAGATGTTCCTTCTCTCGGGTGTCGGTATTCTTCTCGTCATGATCTTCATCCCGAAGTCCATTGGGGTTATGTCAGCTCTCGGGTATATCATATTATTCCACTGTACTCGCTGGTATCTTTTCAACCTCTTCAAATTCTTTGAAGAGCCCGAACAGGTATGTTTTAAGGGATACATACGGGATGTTATCATGGTAAACGTCATTCTCGCGGGGTGCTTCATATTCTACGCGACCTTTTCCACGGGGTCTTTCTTCTCCTATCTGTTCTCGCGGGAATATTTCTTCGCGTGGACGATCCTTCACGTGTTGTTCTCAATCCATCTTTCAAAGCGCGCGTCTCTCGCGCCGATAGCTCATGCCTCGGTTCATTAGCTCACTCGCGCAAGAGTACGAACGCCTCTTCGCTACTCCGGCATGGGTTGTTGGGACCGGAGTAAGCGTGTTTGCGGTAGTCTTTGCATATGCGATAAATCGCATTGCAG
>MFLH01000024.1:0-3994 GCA_001781275.1 Candidatus Kaiserbacteria bacterium RIFCSPHIGHO2_02_FULL_54_11b
CTTTTGATTGGCTCGTGGGGCGTCGGCACCGATATGCTCGTAGCCTTTTTTGGTGACGGTGCGGCCGCGGGGGGTGCGCTCGATAAGACCGGTTTGCATAAGGTACGGTTCGTTTACTTCCTCTATCGTTGCTTCTTCTTCCGAAAGCGCGGCCGCAATCGTCTTTAGTCCCACGGGGCCGCCGCCGAATTTCTCGATGAGAAGCGTCAAGATGTCGCGGTCGGTCTGGTTGAGCCCGCCTTCGTCTATTTCGAGGAGCGCGAGCGCTTTTTTTACCGTCTTCAGATCCAATTTCTCATCGTTGACCGCCGCAAAATCGCGTGCACGTTTCAATAAATAATTAGCGGTGCGCGGTGTGGAGCGGCTACGCTTCGAAACTTCTTTGAGCGAGTCGAGGTCGATAGCGATATTCAATATTTTTGCCGAGCGGCGCAAAATCTCCGCGATCTCGTCGTCGGTGTAGTACTGCAAGCGGAACGTGCCGCCGGAAAATCGCGAGCGCAGCGGTGCGGAGAGCATCGAGATTCTTGTCGTTGCCGCAATCAGAGTAAAAGGCGGAAGCTCCAGCTGCACGGTGCGTGCGCTTGGCCCCTTGCCGATCACGATGTCGAGGACCCCTGCTTCCATCGCGGGGTACATGACTTCTTCTATTGTGCGATTGAGGCGGTGGATCTCGTCGATAAAAAGTACATCGCCCGGCGAGAGGTTGGTCAATATCGCGGCCAAGTCGCCCACGCGCTCGATGGCGGGGCCGGAGGTCGAGCGCAAGTTGGCACCGATCTCTTTGGCCATGAGGTGCGCGAGCGTGGTCTTGCCCAAGCCCGGCGGCCCGTAGAGAAGCACGTGCTCGGGCTGATGGTTGCGACCCTTTGCAGCTTGCAGAAGAATGCGGAGATTCTCTTTGATGGCCTCTTGGCCGACGTATTCCGCCCACGAACCGGGGCGAAGCGCTTGGTCGAGCGATCGAGGGGATTTCTCTATTGTTTTTTGGTCTTTGTCTGTCATAAGTTGGCTGCTTTCCGGAGTCCTTTTGGGCTGCGGCTAGGGCCATGCCCCGTTAGAGGCGAGTACACGAGCTCTCTAATGGGGTTGACTTTTGAATTATATATGCTACTCTCTCGCCCAGTGTTCAATGTCTCGTGTCCTACGTCGCTAAAGCTAAGAAGGACAAGGACGGGGTCACGATTCTCTCAACGATAGTAACTTTACCGAGGACGCGGCGGTTTCCCGCCTTGGCGGGACAGCTTCCGCCATCCTTAGGTCCGCGTTGCAACTTTCTCCCGAAAGCGTCGCTGAGAGAATCGAGCCCCTGTTTACCCTGAGCGCATCGAAGGGCAACTTCTTCCACGATAGCACCCGTTTCGTTACGCGCAACGGGCTTTTGTGGTGTAAAGTTTGAGGATGGTAAATGAACTGCGCAAGAGCGCCCTGGAAATACGGGCGCAGAAAATGAAAGAGAGGCATACACCGGCCTTTAGCCTCCTTTCGAACCAAATTACCGGCAACCCCTCTCATAATCAGGCAGACAACAGAGCGGAAAATATAAAAGACCTATACGCAAAGATGCGAGATGATGAAAAAGAAGCATTTAAAACTTTGATCGCAGAGCGCAGGGTGTTCCTCCAATCGCTTCTGGACAGTGGCAATGTAACTGGCGGTGACTGGACAACCTGCAAAACGAACTTAAAAGACTTGAATTCTATTGTGAAGGCAATCGGACTTGATGAGCCAGAATCCTAATTGCCGATGCTTTCCAACATCACTTCGTCGTGCAGGTCCACGACGCGGCCGAGTTCTTCGAGCGATGTAACGCCTTGCAGGACTTTTACGATACCATCTTGCCCCATGCGGCGGATCTTTTGGTGCGCCGCAGCTTTCCAAATGTCGCGCTCCGATGAGGTGTGTCGCACGACCTCTTCTATCTCGTGATCCATCAAAATCACCTCGACGACGGCGATGCGGCCTTTGTAGCCCAAGTTGCCGCATTTCTCACAGCCCTTAGGGAGCCACATCGTCTCGCGGTTTGCGGGCAACTCGTCGGCATGTGGAATATTGCGCAGCAAAGGCTCCATCAGTTTTTTATCTTCCGCACCGATCGGTTGCGGCACGCGGCACTCGGGGCAGAGGCGTCGCACGAGGCGTTGCGCCATCGCGACGGTGACCGCCGCTCCCAAAATATCGGCGTTCACCCCCATGTCGATGAGGCGGGGGAAGGTGCCCGCGGCATCGTTGGTGTGCAATGTGGAGAAGACCAAGTGGCCGGTCAAGGATGCGTGCACGGCGGTGCTTGCCACTTCCGCATCGCGGATCTCACCGACCATGATGACGTCGGGGTCTTGGCGCAATGTCGAGCGCAGCCCTGAAGCGAATGTGTAATCTTTTGAGACTTGCGTTTGGACGATGCCGGGCAGGTGGTATTCGATCGGATCTTCGATGGTGACGATCTTGATCCCCGGGTTGTGCACTTGCCGCAAAAATGCGTACAGGGTCGTTGTCTTACCGCTTCCTGTCGGGCCGGTGTTCAATATCATGCCGTTGGGCTTCGCGATCTCGCGGGCGAAGATCTCCATGAGGTACTTGTCGAAGCCGAGTGCCTCCATCGGAAGCGCGATGGTTGAGGGATCCAAAATACGCATCACGATCGTCTCGGCGTATGCGCCGGGCAAAACGCTGGTACGGATCTCGATCTCTTTTTGATTGACTTGAATGGAAAAGCGCCCGTCTTGCGCCGCGTTTTTTATATTGAGCTTGAGGCCGGAGAGTAGCTTGAGGCGGCTTGAGATAAGCGCATAGGTTGGCGCGTCAAATGTGGTCGCTTCGATGAGGACGCCGTCAAGGCGGTAGCGCATACGCACAGACTCTTCTTCCGGCTCAAGGTGTACGTCGGATGCCCCGAGTGACAAAGCGCCCGCCATGATGATCTCCAAGACGCGCGAGATACGGTGGGTGTCTTTCGAGCTCGCATACGTTTGGATTTCGAGCTTCACGTCCTCGAGCTTTTTTAATTTTTCAAGCATTTGCTGGATGGTCTCGTTGGACAGGGTAAGAATGCCTGCTTCTGTCTCTGTCGCATACGAGATGTCGTGGTAGCGATCCCACGCGTGCTCGAGCGAGGCAAGCGAGACGATGAATCGCCGAACTGTATACCCGAGTTTCTCTATATTCTGGATGGCCTGAAGCGCATCAGGCCGCTCGGGCGCGCGCATCGCGAGAAAAAGATTTTTGTTGATCTTGTGGAACGCAGCGATCTCGGCAGCGCGCGCCACTTTTTCATCCACGATGCGCAATGCATCAGTGTCGATAGATTTCGAGGTGAGGTCTACGTATTCGACGCCATATTTGCCCGAGAGCATTTCAGCAAGCTGCTCTTCTTCCTGCGCGCGGAGCTCATGCAGCCGCTCATCCTGTTTTTTTTCGTTGAACTGTGTGGCCATCCCTACTATTCTACCGTATTATTGCGGCATGAAGCATGCGCTTGGTGTCGAGTAATTAGGCCGGCATCGCATCCAGGCTCATATCAGTGCGCGCTCTTTTGATCTCCGAAAACGCGATATAGACCGGATTCGACATTCACGGAGACGAGCGTACTATTTCAATCAATGGCCAAGAAGAAAACAGAGAAAACATCGGCTGAAAAGCCCCTCGACGACGCTCGGGGTAAACCTCTGCGGTTGGTTATCCTCGATTCGCACGCAATTCTTCATCGTGCGTACCACGCGCTGCCGGATTTCTCCAATTCGAAAGGCGAGCCGACAGGTGCTCTGTACGGGCTCATGCTCATGCTCTTCAAGATCGTCGAGGCTCTGAAGCCTGATTACATTATCGCCGCGCGCGATTTGCCGGGGGCAACGCATCGGCACGAACTTTTCGAGGCATACAAAGCAAAACGCATAAAAGCGGAAGACGAATTAGTGGCACAACTCACGGAGGCACCAAAAGTATTTGAAGCATTCGGCATACCGGTCTACCAACACCCCGGGTACGAGGCCGACGA
>MFLH01000024.1:4013-10450 GCA_001781275.1 Candidatus Kaiserbacteria bacterium RIFCSPHIGHO2_02_FULL_54_11b
CTTGTGGCACCCCGCGTGCGTGTGTTTACGTTACGCAAAGGCCTCTCCGACACCGTCATCTACGATGAGGAAAAAGTACGCGAGCGATACGGCTTCGGACCCGAGCGCGTGGTGGATTACAAAGCACTACGCGGCGATCCCTCCGACAACATTCCCGGAATCAAGGGTATCGGGGAAAAAATTGCGACTGAGCTCATCAAAGAATTTGGCTCACTTGATCAGATATACGCGGCGTTGAGTAAGGATCCGGAGAAATTCGGCACGCGCGTAAAACCACGCATCGTCGAACTTTTGAAAAGCGGCAAATCAGACGCTGCGTTTTCAAAAACGCTCGCCACGATCCATCCCGATGTGCCCATCTCTTTCGAGTTGCCCAAGCGGCAGTGGCATCTCGGAGAACACGCGGCCACCATCATGGCGATCTGCGAGGAATTGGAATTCAAATCGCTCAAAGAACGTGTACGAAGCGCGCATACGCCGGGCGATGCGGGAGAGGAAGCTGTCCCCGAAGCAGAGGCCCAAAAAATAGATCCTGCGGCGCTTCGTGAGACAGCGCTTGCGCTCTGGCTCCTGCATTCCGATGTAACAAATCCGAGCTTGGAAGATATTTTGCGCGAGACGCATATCGAAGATTTTGAAAAAGCGCGCGAAGCTATATTCGCAGAATTGCGCTCCACGGGGCGACTCAACGAAGTCTTTGAGAATATAGAGAAGCCGCTCATTTCCGTCGTCGGGCAGATGAATGCGCATGGTGTGTATATCGATAAAGCGCATTTGAAATCACTCGCGGATGAGTATGGCAAAGAGCTTGGGCGCCTTGCGGGGAAGATCTACAAACATGCCGGACACGAATTCAACATCAATTCGCCGAAACAACTCGGGGTCATCCTCTACGACGAGCTCAAGATAAATCCGGTAAAGCAAAAGAAGACGCCGGGGGGTGCGCGGACGACCAAAGAGAGCGAGTTGGAAAAACTCTCCGGACTCCATCCAATAATTGCCGACATCCTCGGGTATCGCGAATTGCAGAAGCTTCTCTCGACGTACATCGAGAAAATGCCTGCGCTCATTGCATCCGATGGTCGGCTGCACGCGGAGTTTTTGCAGACGGGGACAACTACAGGCCGCATGGGGTGCCAGAATCCGAATCTCCAGAATATTCCTATCAAATCCGAGTATGGCCGCCGCATTCGCACCGCGTTTGCGGCGCCAAAAGGGAGTGTGCTCGCCGCGCTCGATTACTCGCAAATAGAACTTCGCATCGCGGCGGGGCTTTCGGGAGATGAAAAATTGGTGCAGATATTCCAAAGTGGAGGCGACGTACATGCCGCCGTGGCGGCGCAGGTCTTCAACGTGCCGCCCGAGCTGGTGGACCATGAAATGCGGCGTCGGGCAAAGGTTATCAATTTCGGTATTCTCTATGGCATGGGAGTCAATGCCCTGCGCGCGAATCTGGCGGGAGATGTGACCCGCGACGAGGCCGCGGCGTTTCTCTCGGAATACTTTAAGAATTTTTCCGGCCTTGCGCACTATATCGAACGCACCAAAGCGGAAGCCGCGCGCAAAGGATACACCGAAACACTTTTTGGCCGCCGGCGCTACTTTGCCGGTTTCAAATCTTCTCTCCCAAGTTTGCGTGCGCAGGCAGAGCGCATGGCGATCAACGCGCCCATGCAGGGGACACAAGCCGACATCATCAAGCTCGCAATGGTCGAGGCCGACAAGCTCATCGAAAAGCAAGGCTGGCGGGACAAAGCTGCGCTCATCATGCAGGTGCACGATGAGCTCGTCTATGAGCTTGATGAGGCGATCGCCGAAAAGGCTGCACGAGCGATACGCGACGTGATGGAATCCATGGTACCTGCGCGTGAGCTCTCCGGCGTACCCATAGTTACGGAAATCGCGATCGGGAAGGATTGGGGCACCATGCAAAGACTTTCCCGCTAATATGCTCTATCTATACACAGGGACCGATCGGAAAAAGACGCGTGCCATGATGGACGCGGCAGTACAGAAATTATCCGGCAAAGGTGTACGCATTGTGCGTATTTCCGACGCGCATACTCCCGAGGACCTTCGCGCGGCGTTGTCCGGGAGCGGTATGTTTGGAGGTGCGCGACTCGTAATACTCGATGGAGTGTTTGGGAACGAAGGGATGCGGGTAGTTGCCGAAGATGCATTGCCTGCAATGAAAAAGTCACCGGAGACCTTTTTTATCTTGGAAGAAAAGCCACTGGCGGACGTACGGAAAAAAATAGAAAAATTCGCGGAAAAAGCCGAACGATTTGACGCGCCCGCCAAGAAAAAGGATGACAGCATCTTCGGGCTCGCGAATGCGCTGCAGCGGGGGAAGAAGAAAGAGCTTTGGATCGGGTATCAAAAAGAATTGGCTGTCGGCAAAAGCCCTGAGGCGATACACGGCGTACTTTTTTGGGCCGCCAAGCAAGCGCTCTTGCGCAATGTGCGCGATGCGCGAGCGCGGGAACTTGTTGCGAAACTTGCTGAACTGCCGCACGAATCGCGTCGGCGTGGATTGGAGCTTGAATATGCACTCGAACTGTTCGTCCTTCGCTAAGATACAATGAGAGGCATGCGTAGTATCGCCGTCTGCCTCATCATCACGTGCCTTGCGTTCGAAGTTCTACCGGAAATATCTCTTGCCGCCGCAGTCGTAGGAATACCGGCGACGGATCCGGTGTCGAAACAGATCTTTTTGGGAGATTCTTCTGTCATTCCCGCACAACTCAATATCCCGTCGCCTCTACCACCTACAGAGGCGGTCGCGAAAGATGTATCAGGGGCAACCGGATTGCTCGATCACCCCACGTGTGTTGCCGAGGTGAATCGGCGGGCGGCGCTTTCGCCACCCCAGCCGCCGCCGAGCGGAGATTTCCCCTGCGTCGTGCCTGCGTCCAACGGCGCGGGCGTCGTCAACGGTATGTGCTTTGTGACGCAGTGCAAAGGTGTGTCGTTCACCGGCTTAGGTGGGATTCTTACGAGCATAGGCACGATGGCGGCTATCGGCGGCGCGGTCGCGCTTGTGAGCAAACTCCTTTCTTCCGGACAAAGTGCAGGCGGAGGGACTGGAGCATTCCTACAGAATGCCACGGGGACGCTCGGGTGCGGAGCGTACGCCCAGACCTCGACGTCAACCTCCCCTCTTTGCGTGCCTTATTACCCGCAATTCGTTATGGCGACATCGACCACCGGGACCGACATATCGCTTCTTTTGCAAAAATCACTCGAAACCATCCGCCTGTTGCTCTCGGCACTCTCGCCGGCAAAGCCGTAGGGGATATTCACTGGTATGCAGTACGACTGCACGCATGTGGTACCATTTATGACGATGGGAAAATCTTTTCATGCGGCAGTATCCGGAATGTGCGTTTCTGCAGTCATTTCCGCTTTCGTCGTGTCGGTGATGATTGTTCCGCAGCAGGCACACGCTCAGGCGAAGGAACTAATATATCAAAACGGTTCGTGGGGTGTCACGAACAACTTGACCGGGCAATTCTCGCCACTCTCCAGTTTTTCCCCGCAGGCACTGACAACCATTTTAGGGGGAGCGGGGGGCGGGCCGCATCCGATATGTGTCGCATACGACAAATTACCTCCGCAGACCAAGGCAGCGACTCCGCCCCCACCGTGCTATGAGCCTAGCTTTACTTCGCTCGGCAACGTAATGGGCGTATGCGTTCCAAATACAGGCCTGTGCAAAGGCGTTTCCGCACCGGGCCTCGGTGGTGGGTCCATGGGCCTCGGCGGATCACTCCAGAGCATCTTCGGCTCGCTTCTCGGGCAGGTTTTGTCCAAGCTGATGCAACCTACGCCGCCGACTCCGCCCCCGTCTACAGGCGGGTACGGCACGACCCCTCCTCCGTATGGGTCCGGCTGTTTGGGCACCTACTTCGATACATCCGACATTTCGCTCATCTCAAATCCGTGCGCTCGGTATACTCCTCCGGTCTCCAACAACATTAATAACCCGACGGATCCAAACGCGTGTTCGACCCTCAATCAATTACTCGGATTGTGCGGGACCAACCCGAACTGCCCCACGGTCACGCCCGCCAATTGCGCGGCGGGCAGTCATCCTGTCTCCGGCGGACAAGATTTCAACGGATGCGTCCTTCCGGACACATGCGCACCCGATACCGACTCCAATTTGCCTCCGAGCCCTATCCCGACGGTGCCGCAACCTCCGCCGTTGCGCGTTATCTTTGCGACGACAACCATCGCGAATATTTTTGCGCCACAGACAGGCGCACGAGGTGATATCAATGTACGGACCGACGGTGCGACCATCATCGGTGGCACGCGTGATGTGCAGGGCAATGTCGAAGTCGCGGGCTTTTTCGGCTCCGAGACATTCGGCGATCAAGGATCGCAGGGCTTGGTGAGCGGATGGTGTAAATCGCGTCCGTGGGCGACCAACTTTCTCTCCAAAATCGTCTCGCCATCATTTTTCGACGGCCTTTGCACGTGGCGCGGCTTCCAAGTCGGCACTCCTCCGCCCCCAAAACCTGCCGTGACACTCCAGCAGACGCCGAAGCCAAAACCGATTGCGACCACGACCACCCCGACTACTCCACAGATCCCGCCCAAGGTAGATATCTGGGCGGTACCCGCGTCTGTCCCGCTCGGGGGGCGCACATCCATATTCTGGAACACACAGGGCGTCACGAGCTGCACCGAGACATCGCCAAATGGCGGCTTCAACCAAAACTCGCTCTCCGGTGGTGCAGCAACACAACCCATCACGTCCGCGACGACCTTCTCCATCTCGTGTCTCGCCCCCGACGGTACCCCGGTAACAGGATCGGTCACGGTGAATCTAAAAATTTAGATTGTGAACGCGTTCGACGAAGCGCAAGAACAGCTCAATCGCGCAATCGCAGTTTCGCCCGTTACCGAAAATCTCCACACACTGCTCCTAAAACCGGAGCGGGAAATCGTCGTCTCCATACCAATCCATATGGATGATGGTTCGCTTCGGATATTTGAAGGGTACCGCGTCCAATATTCTTCTTTGCGCGGGCCGTACAAAGGTGGCGTTCGTTTTCATTCTCAAGCGGATATTTCTGAAGTGCGCGCGCTCGCATTTTGGATGACGATGAAATGCGCAGTTGCAGGGATTGCAATGGGCGGGGGCAAAGGAGGGATAACCGTCGATCCGCGCTCTCTCTCGGCAGCAGAAATAGAGCGTCTCGCGCGCGGATGGGTGCAAGCATTTTATTCGCTTCTGGGGCCTGATCAGGATATTCCGGCACCTGATGTAAACACGACACCGGAGATCATGTGTTGGATGTCGGAAGAGTATGCAAAACTCACGGGTGATACGCGCAATGCTACTTTCACGGGGAAAGCACTGACCTGCGGAGGCTCCGAGGGCAGAAGTGCGGCGACAAGCGCCGGCGGTTTTTACGTTTTCGAAGCGTTGCGCCCACACATAGAGCTTCCCGCCCACGTGAAAGTGGCGGTGCAGGGAATGGGGAATGTGGGCGGAGGCACAGCAAAGATATTTCGGGAGCACGGCCACACTATTATCGCAATGTCGGATTCGAGAGGCGGCATATATTCCGCCGAAGGACTCGATCCAGCAGAGGTGGAAACATACAAAAAGAAAAACGGAAACATGAAAGGATTTCCAAACGCACAGCAGATCTCCAATGAAGAATTGTTGGAACTTCCATGCGATGTCTTGGTCCCCGCGGCTCTCGAGAATCAGATTACGAAAAAGAATGCGGAAAAGATACAAGCGAAAGTCGTACTCGAACTCGCGAATGGTCCGACCGCAACCGATGCAGACGATATATTATTCAAGAAAGGTATTGCAGTCATCCCCGACATCCTCGCAAATGCTGGCGGCGTCGTCGTTTCAACCTATGAGTGGGAGCAAAATTTGAAAGGCGAGCATTGGAGCGAGAAAGACGTACTCGACAAACTCTGCACTCTGCTCGAGCGCGAATCGAAAAATGTGTGGGAACGTAGCGTGAAATTAAAAACCGACCTCCGCCGCGCCGCGTTTTCAATCGCCCTCGAGCGGCTCGAGGAAGCGTTAAGAAGCAAAAAAGTATAATTTTGTCCCCCCGGGAGGAATCGGACCTCCGTCACGTGCTTAAAAGGCACATGCTCTACCATTGAGCTACGAGGGGTAAATAAGACTATACCGCCTAGAAGCGAGAAGCTCAAAGCGCACAGCGGTTTACAGCGGCATGTCGAGTGCGAAAATTCCGGCACCTGTCATGACGAGCGAAAGGCAGATGACAAAGAGGAGCGCGCTTTCGATGCGGGAGAGGGGGAACAGACCGCTGTAGCGGCGCTTCCATACAAAGGATTTAAGCGCGGCAAGCGCGCCGAGGAGGGCTATTGCTTGCGCATAGACACCGAGAATAAGGCCGACTCCGATGATGAGCTCGAATACCGATGCGAAGATC
>MFLH01000024.1:10533-11312 GCA_001781275.1 Candidatus Kaiserbacteria bacterium RIFCSPHIGHO2_02_FULL_54_11b
GAGAAACACGATACCCGCCGCGATGCGCAGAAGGTCCGCAGAAAGCGGGGCGAGGAATAGAAGCTGGGGGAATAAGGAAAGCATGCGGCCAGTATACCACTCGTGGTACTGTGCGCGCATGGAAGTGGCTGTACTGCTGCATAATATACGGAGCACGCACAACGTCGGCTCGATATTCCGCACGGCGGATGCCGCCGGAGTCTCCCGCATATATCTGACCGGATATACGCCGACACCGTCTGATCGATTTGGTAGAGTGCAGAAGGATATCGCAAAAACAGCCCTTGGTGCGGAAAAGTTTGTACCGTGGGAACACGCTCTTTCGCCAACACGATTGATATCGAAACTCAAGAAAGAAGGCTGGAATATTATTGGCGTCGAACAGGACGCTCGTGCGCGTAATTACCGCACGTGCAAACCAAAAAGAAAAACATTGTTTGTGTTTGGCAACGAAGTAGATGGGATATCAAAAACACTCTTGAAGAAATGCGATGCGATAGTAGAAATCCCAATGCGCGGAAAAAAGGAATCGCTCAACGTCTCCGTCGCAGCGGGTATTATTTTGTTTTCAGTACGTTAAGACATCCACAGTCCTCCCTTGTTCATCCAAAAGGCGTATCACGTCGTGTGAGTTGGCCCATAGCTCGGAGCGGAATGCGAGATATGCGCGGAAGACGGGAAGTGGGAAGGCGCTGCGACCGCGGTTTGTATTCACACAACCGTTGTAAGACATCGTGTTCGCAATGAATGAGCGGCACGCGGGTGAGAGAGCGCTGGGG
>MFLH01000025.1:0-1255 GCA_001781275.1 Candidatus Kaiserbacteria bacterium RIFCSPHIGHO2_02_FULL_54_11b
TGGGTTTACATGCCCGAACCACACTGTCTGCAGTTCTTTTTGTGCGAGACGAGCTCGTACACTGCGGCAGCGCCGACAAGTACGTAGACGATCGCTTCTACCTGCGGCCATGAGCCGAGGAGCATGCTGACGACATTCCAGCTGCTGCCTCCGAGGAGAGCGCCGAGGCCGACAAGGCCCCAGTTCACAGCTCCTACGATGATGAGGATCCAGCTTACCATGTGCAAATTTTTCATATGTTTGAAGAGAAATTGGCTAGTAAACTCGACCCGTTAGAGATACTCCCCAAGTATGTACCCATTCATGAAGTGCGCCAGCGCGTTATCCACTTCACTGGTAAAGACGAAATAGGAGCGCGGCTGGCGCGGACCTCGCGAAAATGAGAGGTTTAGAGGCTTTTCCCCTCTTCGTCCATCTTTTGTACCTCGGCCTCGTAGATGCGGTGGCGTAATTCGGTGGTTGAGTAACCATGATCGCGGCTGTTGAAGTACATCGGTATCGGCAAGTCGTGCCCGGTGTACTGCTTACCCTTCCAATCCGGCCCGATGATGCGGATATCCGGCCTGAGGTCTACGAGAAGCTTGTAGAGCTCCTCCTCGCTGTTGTACGTGGCGATCTCGTCTACATACTTGATGCCTTCGAGGATGATGCGGCGCTCTTCGAGCGACATAATGGGTTTGTTTTTCTTTTTCCCGCGGTAGCTCGCATCTGTGAGCGAAGGATCGCCCTGCAGGCACACGATGAGGTAATCGCAGACTGTCTTTGCCTCTTTGAGCATGAGGATGTGCCCCGCGTGGCAGAGATCGAAGGCGCTTGCGGTAACCCCGACTTTCTTGCCGTCTTTCATCGCCGCAGAATACCACAAAATGCGATGTGCGTGCTAGAATGGCGGCATGAAAACAGCACTCCTCGCGTCGTACGAGAAGGACGAAGATTTGCGGAGGCTGGGGAGGCTTCTGATAGACAACGGCTGGTCGCTCATCGGCTCCGCCGGCACGGCAAAGTACCTGATGGGCAATTCGATCCCCTGTCGCGACGTGGCCGGCATCGTCGGCCCCCCCATCTTGGGCCATCGTGTGGTGACGCTCGCGCGCGAGGTCTACGCAGGCCTTTTGGCCGCGACCGAAGAGGATTTCAAGGAGCTCCGACAGCTTGGCATAACCCCCATCGACCTCGTCTATGTGACCCTCTACCCGCTCGAGGGGACTATCGCGGACGCCACGTCGACACCCGAAGACGTCATCGAGAAGACAGA
>MFLH01000025.1:1299-8539 GCA_001781275.1 Candidatus Kaiserbacteria bacterium RIFCSPHIGHO2_02_FULL_54_11b
CACAACGCACCTTGCCGCAGCAGCCGAGCGACGCGTCGCGGATTATGTCGACGCATCTGCACGATATTGGGAAAAGCAGATATGATTGAACACTTCAGGAAACTTCCAAGAATAGAACCGGAGCCGGAAGACGAGGACGTTGCAAAGAAAGCCGTCGAAGACTCGGAATTTGTTTTCAATAAAGGAGAACTTAGAATCCATAAGCGTATGCAAGTTCCGAACGTCCGAAGTGTCCCGGATATTATGGGTAATGTTAGCGAGCCCGATGAATCCGCAAAGGCTGCCAAAGAATGGCTGAAACGGAATACGCCTGAAGAAAAAGGAGATCCAAACGCAACCATTGAATAGTTATACGAAGATTCTGACATGCCAAAACACTTCTTCTTTGACCTCGATAATACGCTTACGCGGAGCCGCACTCTCATGGCGACTCCCCACCAAGAGATCTTTAAGGAGCTGTGCCGCGAGAAGAATGTTGTCGTCGTCACGGGCGGACAGCTCTCACAGATCCAAAAGCAGATTCCTCCGTCATTCAATGGTGAGTATTTTGCCTTATCGCAATCGGGCAATCACGCGATCGGAAAAAATGGGGGCGTCCTCTGGAGCGAGAGCTTCTCAGCCGAGCAAAAAGCCGCGATCCTGGAGCTTATTCGGACTATCCATGATGATGTGGCGCTCTCGGTCAAAGACGAGGACGACCTAGTGGAAGATCGTGGGAGCCAGATCTCGTATAGCCTGATAGGGCACCACGAAGATATCGACAAAAAAGAAGCATTCGATCCGGGTGCGAAGAAACGGCTCGAGATCCTAAGCCGACACAAAGAAGCGGTGGAGCAACTCCGCGCGGTCGGAGCAGACGTGCGGCCCGGCGGGACGACTACCTTCGATTTCACGATCGCCGGCAAACACAAGGGGTTCAACATCATCCGACTTATCGAGCGCGAAGGGTGGAAAAAAGAAGATTGTGTGTACGTCGGTGATGCGCTCTTTCCGGGCGGCAACGACGAGACGGTTATCGGCGTCATCCCCACACACGCGGTAAGGGATCCAAACGAGACGTTCGACTTTGTTAAGAAACATTTGCTATAATGCCTCCTCGCATGTCAGCTCCGGCACTCAAAATTACAGACCTAAAGAAAACCTACGCGACCGGCACGGTCGCGCTGAAGGGCGTCTCGCTCGAGATACCACAGGGTGATTTTTTCGCACTGCTCGGGCCCAATGGCGCAGGCAAGACGACCATCATCGGCATTACGACCGGTCTTGTGAACAAAACGAGCGGCACGATTGAAGTATTTGGTCACAACACAGATACGGAGACGGAATTGGCAAAAATGCAAATAGGCTTGGTGGGCCAAGAGGTCAATTTCAACCCATTCGAAAAGACGCTCAACATCGTTGTAAATCAAGCCGGCTATTACGGTATCCCCCGCTCTGTCGCGATTCCCCGCGCGAGGAAACTCCTCACCGACTTAGGGCTCGGAGAAAAGATGGATCAAAACGCCATGACGCTCTCCGGCGGCATGAAGCGCCGCCTCATGATCGCTCGCGCACTCGTCAACGAACCAAAGTTTCTTATCCTCGATGAGCCGACCGCTGGTGTGGACGTCGAGCTCCGCCGCGGCATGTGGGATTACCTTACGGGATTGAGCAAAAGCGGCCTCACCATCCTCCTCACGACCCACTACCTCGAAGAGGCCGAGCAGCTCTGCAAACACGTCGCCATCATCAATAAAGGCCAGATCGTAGCCATGGGCACCATGGAGGAAGTTATCGCCACGCATCACAGCGGCGAGCCGGCCAAAGATGGCTACCGCGGCGGCCGGCTTGAGGAAGTCTTCTTGAAACTAACTTCTGATAAATAAATTATATATGACTATTTCCTTTAACAACCCAAGACGAGCGCAAACACGTCTGTTTTGCCGTGTCTCGCAACGCGTCGGCGCGAGAGGCAGCGCTGCCGCACCAGCGGCAGATAGCGACGGCAAAATAGACGTGTTTAGCGAGTAAACCATATGGACGCATACGGCAAATGGATATCGTTCTACACAATGCTCCGCAAGGACATTGTTCGCATGTTCCGCATTTGGGTGCAGACATTCCTCCCGAGCGTTATCACCTCGTGCCTCTACTTCCTCATCTTCGGCACCGTACTCGGCAGCCGCATCGGCGAGATGCAGGGGGTTGATTACATGTCGTTCGTTGTGCCCGGCCTCGTCATGCTCGCCATCGTCACCAATGCGTATTCCAACACCTCCTTCTCCTTCTTCCAATCCAAATTCTTCTTCCGCGGCATCGATGAGATCCTCGTCTCCCCCACCCCGCCGTGGCTTCTCATCGCCGGTTTTATCTCCGGAGGTATCGTGCGCGGCGTCCTCGTCGGGACGCTTGTGCTCCTCATCTCGGTATTCTTTACCGGATTGCAGCTTTCGCTCTTCAACGTCGGCATAATCTTTATTTTCGCACTCCTCACAGCACTCGTCTTTGCGCTCGCGGGGTTGGTCAACGGTGTCTACGCAAAATCTCTCGACGGCATCAACATCGTCCCCACCTTTGTCTTGACCCCGCTTGTATACCTCGGCGGCGTTTTCTATTCAGTCCACTCGCTACCGGAGATTGCACAATACGGGACGTATATAAACCCGATTTTCTACCTTATCAACGGCTTCCGCTACGGATTCCTCGGCATTGCCGACATCGCTCTCTGGATATCATTTGCGGTCCTCATAGGAATGATAGCCGCGCTCATCGCGATTAATTGGTACCTCATCCGCACCGGCCTCGGATTGAAGCAGTGATAGAATGCCCGTATGGGTATCGACGATGGCGACAACGTCTTCCGCCCGAAATTTCCTGTCGCTCGAGATGCCGCCGAGGTTGAGCAGCTCAACATGCAAGCACTCAAGAGTAGTGCGTGGGTGAAGGAAATGGAACAAGATGCTGGCGTCCCCCTCGAAACCATTCTTGCCACGGCCAACAAAGTACTGGAAGAATCGCTTGCCAACGGTTGGACGGATGAGCACGTTGCTGCAAGCAAGGGTATTTACAGTACAACGCTCGTGCTTGCCGAACTTGCCGAGCGGCTCGTGGCTATGAGGGCACATGAATACAAGACACCGTATGCTCGTGCCGTTGCTCTTGTCTTCTTCGACAAATATATGGCGGAGATCGAGAAGTGGAAATCCTCTAACCTTACGTAATGTTTCGTGCGATTTTTTCCGCAAGACCGAGATAATTCTCGGGTCGGAGGGCTTTGAGTCGCTTTTTTACATCGTCGCTCACCGAAAGTCCGTCGATGAATGCGGCGAAATCTTCGAGCGATACCTGCTTACCACGGGTCAATTCCTTTAACTTTTCGTACGGGACCTCGACACCTTCTTTGCGCAGGACGGTCTGAATTGCTTCCGCCAACACTTCCGGATGCTGTTGCAATGCTTCGAGCATTGCTGCTGCATTGACGCTTATTTTGCCCAAACCGCGAGCGAGTGAGCGGTAGCCGATGAGTGAATGCGCGAATGCGGTGCCGAAGGTACGGATGACGGTCGAGTCGGATAGGTCGCGCTGCAGGCGCGAGATAGGAAGCTTTTGTGAAAAGTGATTGAAAAGCGCATTGGCCACACCGAAATTGCCTTCTGCATTCTCAAAATCTATCGGATTGACCTTGTGCGGCATCGCGGAAGAGCCCACTTCCCCTTCTTTTGGCTTTTGTGTGACCCACCCATCACTTATGTAGCGCCACATGTCTTGTGAGAAATCGAGTAGTATCGTGTTGATGCGACGGAGATTGTCGAACAGTTCTGCATACGTGTCGTGCGGCTCGATCTGGGTCGTTACCTCATTCAATTCAAGGGAGATCTTGTACCCCACGTTGAGCCCCGCGACGAATTTCTTTGCGAACGCGCGCCAATCAACTTCGGGCAAAGCGACGGCATGCGCGTTGTAATTCCCTGTTGCGCCGGCAAATTTGACGAGGATTGAGCGGGCACGGAGCTGTTCGAGCTGACGCGCGAGGCGCGATTCGAAGACGCGCATTTCTTTGCCATATGTCGTCGGCGTTGCGGGCTGTCCGTGGGTGCGTGCAAGCATCTCGGTGGAAGCATGCTCGGTAGCGCTGGCATCGAGCGCACTGCGTATCTCTTCGAGCGCAGGCAATACGACGCTTTGAAGTGCCCCGCGTAGCATTACTCCCTGCGCGACACTATTCACGTCTTCCGAGGTAAGCGCAAAATGTGTCCACTCGGAAATATCTTTGAGCGAGGTCTTGGCCAATCTCAACTTTATAAAGTACTCGATCGCCTTCACATCGTGATTTGTCGCCGGTATCCCTTCATATCCTTCTTTCTCTATCTTTTTCACGATGGTCGCCTCTTCAGTCGAGATGTGCGGGAGTTGTTGCAGGATTGCTTTCTCTTCGGCGCTGAATTTCCGTATGACCCCCGCCTCCGAGAGTGCGATAAGGTATTCCGTCTCGACGAGTAGCCGCGCGCGGATGAGGCCAAATTCGCTGAAGTGTTCCGTGAGCTCCGAGCCAATCGCTCGGTAGCGACCATCTATCGAGCTTATTGCAGTGAGTGGTTCAAGCGGCATATTGTTTTAGATTACGCTCCATGCGCGGGATGACAGGAATCTCACCGGGAACGAATTTCTCTCCCGTGACCTGTTCATACATCTGAATATAGCGGCGCGAGAGCTCTTCTACAAGCTCAGAAGGTGCGTCTGGGAGCGTCGAATCTTTGTACGGATCGCAGTTTTCTTTAAACCACAAGCGCAAGAATTCTTTGTCAAAGCTTTTCGGCTCTTCACCTTTTTCCATCCGCTCTTCGTAGCCTTCTGTCTGCCAATACCTCGAAGAATCAGGTGTGTGGATCTCGTCAATCAAAACAAGCTGACCGCTCTCGTCTGTCCCAAACTCATACTTCGTATCGACGAGGATGAGACCCTTTTTCGCTGCTATTTCCTGGCCGCGCAGAAAAAGTTTCGTGGCTGTCTGCCGTACTTTCTCGAACAACTCTTTTGTGATGAGGCCCTCTTCGACCATCTGTGCTGTCGTAATAGCGCGATCATGAGTGTCTTCTTTGGTCGTCGGATCAAAAACCGGTTGTGGTAATTTTGTATTCTTTTTCAAACCATCCGGCAAGGTGAGGTCGCCGAATATGCGCTCACCTTTGGAATACCGTGTCCAGATAGAGGTATCGGTGACGCCCGTGAGGTACCCGCGCATTACCGCCTCCACCGGCACCATCTTCATTTTCTTCCCCACAGTGACATTCGGGTCCGGCACCGCAAGTACGTGATTGGGCACGATATCTTTGGTCGCTTCAAACCACCACGCGCTGATCTGATTCAGTACCTGTCCTTTCCACGGGATATGCGCGATGATGCGGTCGAAGGAGGAGTGCCGGTCAGTCGTGATAAGAATGAGACGATCCGGCTGTTCGTAGATGTCGCGCACTTTTCCGACTTTCTTTTTTCCGAGAAAATCAAAATTGGTTTCGCGAAGTGTCTCCATATTATTGCCAGTTGAGCTGGCCGGTAAATTGAACTGTTTTACTTCCTTCTGTAATAGTCCCCATCTCATATGCCTCAACACCGAGAGACTTTATGTGGGCTTTTGCCTCCTCCACGAATTCTTTCCTCACGACAACCGTCAGACCGACGCCCATGTTGAACGTCCGGAGCATATCTTGATCTTCAAGATCGCCGAATTTCTTGAGAGTCTGGAATATCGGCAGTATCCGCACCTTCGAGAGGTCGACGTTTGCGCTCAAGTTCTCCGGTAGTATGCGATTCAGATTTTCCTGGATGCCGCCCCCTGTGATATGGGCCAGCCCGACGAGACCGACATTTTCGAAAAGATCTTTCAGACACTTGTAGTACGCCCGATGCGGCGTGAGGAGTGCATCGATAAATGGCTTGCCTCCCACCTCTTCTTTCAAGATTTCCGGTGCCGTCTCCATGATCTTGCGCACCAGCGATAGACCGTTGGTGTGTACTCCGCTGGAGGCAAGCGCGAGCACGATATCGCCCTCCCGGATCTTCGCGCCATCGATTATCTTCTTCTTATCGACGACGCCGACGATACTGGCGGTGAGCACATACACGCCTTCGGCGATCGTCCCTGGTTGCCACGAAGTCTCCCCGCCCGTGAGTGTGCATTCGTTGTTCTTTGCTGCTTCGGCAAACGCCTTGACCATGCGAAGTACTACTGATTTCTCGACCTTGCCACAGATGATGCAGTCCTGTATCGAAAGTGGTTTTGCCCCCATGACGATCGCGTCGTTTACGAGATGATTGACGAGGTCGTGGCAGACGGACTCGACTTTGTCGTATTGAAATGCGAGCAACTGTTTGGTACCGGGCTCTTCTGTCTTTAGGACCAACACCGGATGTTGGTATTCGGGAAATGACCCATCGTAGAGCGAGGCGAAGGCTCCTATTTTGTTGAGTACGCGCTTGTCGTTTGTTTCGAGCGCAGAAACCATTCCCTCTTTCGTTTCGTTCTCGGTATCCCTGTTTACGCCTGAACTCTTGTACGAAAGAGGTTTGTTCATATCAATCCTTTTTCTTCGAGATATTTCTTAAATCCTTTCTCTTGAAGCTCAGTGTCTTTCGCGACGATGTCCTTGGCCATCTTTTCTTTGTAGGCGCTCACTTTGGCCCGAACGGTATCGTCTCCCGCACCGATTATCTGCGCAGCGAGGATGCCAGCGTTCTTTGCGCCGCCTATGCCCACAGTTGCCACCGGGATGCCCGGCGGCATCTGCGCCGTCGAGAAGAGCGAGTCAACACCTGCGGCGCCCATCTTTGTACTCATCAGAGGGACGCCGATCGTGGGAAGTGCTGTGTGCGCGGCGACGACACCTGCGAGGTGCGCGGCGCCACCGGCGCCGCAAATGAATACTTTGTACCCACTCGCTTCTGACTTGGTGACGTACTCAACGACCGCCTCGGGAGTGCGGTGCGCTGAGAGTGTATGCACTTCCGAGCCAATGCCGAATTCTTCCAACACCTTCGCTGCATCTTGCATGACAGGGAGATCCGAATCCGAACCCATAAGAATTCCTACAAGTGGTTTGTTCATATGAAGTAGTTTACCGCATTTCTAAAGATTTGGAGGCCCGGACCCTCGATCGGAAGTTGCTTACCTGACCGAATATATTCTTCCCGCAAATGCGTCCAGTGCGGAAGCTGGGTAAATCGCACCGCACGCTCAGGGTGCGGCATAAGACCCAAGACGCGG
>MFLH01000026.1:0-3487 GCA_001781275.1 Candidatus Kaiserbacteria bacterium RIFCSPHIGHO2_02_FULL_54_11b
GACCGGCGCGCTCGCATTTGACGAGACGGCGACGGTAAACTCTACTGGCTGACCCGATACCGTTTCGTTGTTGCCCGAGACGGTGAGCGAGATCGGCGAGGTGCTGAAGACGACGTTGTAGTCGGACGAAGCGGCGAAAATTGCGCTTGAGCCCGTGATCCGGTACTCGAGTTCGACTTTGACATCGGCGTGCTCGCCGCTTTTCCCCGCAAAGACCGCGGAAACGGCACCTTGGCGCGTGCCCCCTGCTTCAATCGTCCCGAGCGAGATGCGCTGACTCTGCAGGTCGGTCGCAAAATCGGTCGGCGAACGCGTACCACGCGGGTATGTCACGATGAGCTCCGCGAGCTCGAGCGGTACTTTGTTTCTGTTGCCAATAACGATCTGGAGCTCGGTCGGGATACCCCCCTCGATTTGCGGCGGGCCGGAGATAGAGATGTTGATATTGCTCGGCGATGCCCCGAAACTTCCCTCGCCTATGAGGAAATAGTAGCCGAAAAATCCGATGGCACCGATGAAAAAAACAACCGCGCCGCCCAAAAGCCACCACAGTGCTTTGCGCGCGATCCCTATCGTCCTGGGTGCTACGACGAAGCTCGCGACCTTCTCCTGCGGCTCAACGAAATCTTGTTCAACTTCATACTGCTCCTGCCCCAGAGGGCGACGTTCGCGGTCGTGAAGTTTGGGCGAAAGCGAACGGCTGTACATCGCCCGCCGCAATCGTTCTATTTTCTCTTTCTCGTGCTCCGATGGCTCCATTGCGCAATTCTACCACGCATCGGTCAGAGCTTGAGGCGATAGACATTGGTCTCCCACTTCTCAAAACCCAACTTTTGATACAACTTGTTTGCCGCAACCCTGTCTGCGCGGCTTGAAAGTGTCGCAACCCCCGCCTTCCTCTCTCGTGCCCTTTCGATCAATTGCTTGCTGATTTTTTCCCCAAGACCCTGTCCCCGGTACGTCTCATGAACGACGACATCTTCGATTTGCGCCCGTTCTCCTTCAGGAAGACTAACGATCGCAAGTGTTCCCATCCCTACTATGCGGTCCTCATCACGTGCGACCCACAATTCTAGATTTTCGGAGGAAATAATCTTTTCCAGAAGCTCACCCGAACACGTGGGCAGGCGAGGCGACAATTGCTGAACCAGCTCATTGATACCGTTTAAAGCGGCTGCGCTAGTTTTTTCAAGTTTCTCAATCGTTACCATACAAACAGCGTACTCTTAGAGGTGCGTTTCCGCAATTGCGCGGTTGATGGATGCGAGTATCTCGTCGCGTTTTGCTTCGGCTTCGAGTACGTGTTCTCGGTCGAACGCCGTGTGGGTAAAGAGCGCGGTCTCGAGCGCCTCGGCAGAAAGATATCCGAGCGCGTAGAGTACTCGTGCGACACACACTATCTCTATGGTGGCGCCCGCTTCTACCTTTTCTCTCATGAGTGCATCGTGCGCTTCAGAAAGCACGGCAAACAAATAATCATTCTTCTCTTCGCCATGCACGAGCCGTATCGTGAGCTCTGCGATACGCGCGAAAGCGGAAATAGACTTCCTATCGCCTGCGACGAGCTTGAGCGCAGCCGCCCCCGCAAGCCGCCATCCGCGCCTGCCTTTTACAAGTGACACCCTCGCACGCGAATAATCTTGCACCGAGTAGCGCATCTTTGAGTGTTCGGTGCGGATGGCTGAAGCGCGAGCGCGCACAAGACCAAAATCGCGCGTAAAAAGCGCGACCATCCTGTCCGCCTCGCCGAGCTCGCGATTTCCGAGAACTAATGCTTCGGTGTGATATTTCTGGTACATGAATTACTGAAGTGAGATCTTTGTATTTGTATCTTTCTCGATCTGCTCGAGATATTTTTCGACAACAGGCTTGTGTTCCTCGGGGATTTGCACAGAAACAGTACCCTGTTCGCTGTGATGCAACTTCGCAACCTTTCGCGCCTCTTGGACAAGGCGGACAGTATCCCGAACGATCCCCTCATCCTTCAATGCGCTGGTGATGTGCGTATCGAGCGCGATTTCTTTGCCCATTTCGATCTCTTTCACATTCACCTCCTCTCTGATGACCTGGAGAAATGCTTCTTCATCTTTACCTGCCAACTCCTTACTGTTTACCGTCAATTTTTGCAATGGCTGACGCACTTTTATCTTCGCCGCATCACGCGCCTCGAGCGCTTTTGTCACGATTGCGCGAGCGGCTTCCATCGTTTTGAGAAGTTCTTCGTCTTTGTTCGCGCCACCAAAAAGCCGCGCAAGGAATCCCGTGCGCACCGAGACCTCGGGCCACGTGGCTAAGTGCACGCTCTCTTCGTCTTCGCCCTCTCGCACCGCTTGGAATAAATGTTCCGCAAAGAACGGCATCGCCGGCGCCATCGTGAGCGAGAGGCGGTGGAGTACATAGCGGAGCGTGGCGAGTGCGGCTCTTTTGTCGGGAGTCTCTTCTTTAAAGCGATCACGGCTTCTCCGCAAGTACCAAACCGAAAGGTCGTCAATAAATTTCGGGAGCGGCCGCGCCGCAGAGTCGAGCTGATATTTTTCGTACCCGCGCGTTGTTTCGATGACGAATTCGTCGAGCCGCGCGACTATCCAGCGGTCGAGAATGTGCTCACTTTTCCAATCGCGCGGTGTGCCGTCGTCATACAGTTTCCAAAATGTGAGCACGTTGCCCAAGCGACCGATATTTTTCTTTGCTATTTCATCCACACCGCTTTCGGAGAAGCTCAAATTCTCCGCTTGCATGACCGGGCTACTGAGAAGGTAAAGGCGGAGCGCATCGGCACCGTATTTTTCGACGATCTCCATCGGATCGGGATAGTTCTGAAGCTTCTTCGACATTTTCTTGCCATCTTCCGCAAGCACGATGCCGTTGACGATGACGTGTTGGAACGCGTTTTTATTGAACAGCGCGCCGCCAAGCACGTGCAGGTAGTAGAACCACGCACGCGTTTGATCCAGTCCCTCGGCGATAAATTGTGCGGGGAAGGTCGCGTCGAAGCGTTCCTTATTCTCGAATGGATAGTGCTTCTCCCCGTATGGCATCGAGCCGGAATCAAACCACGTGTCGAGCACGTCTGGAATACGTCGCATAGTTGAGCCACATTCGCAGAGTACGGTAATTTCATCGACGATATGTTTGTGGAGGTCGTCTACTTTTCTGCCGCTCGCCTCTTCGAGTTCCGATGCGCTACCAAACACCCGCTGTTTTTTGCACTTTTCGCAGCGCCAAATTGGAATAACGCTCGCCCAAAAGCGCTGGCGTGAGATAGACCAATCGCGTGCGCCCTCGAGCCATTTGCCAAACCTTCCCTCCTTGATGTGCTCCGGCGACCAACTGACATTCTTCGCATTCCGAAGCAGATCGTCTTTGATCTTGGTGACCGAGACGAACCACGACGAGGTCGCGTAATTCAGAAGCGGCGTGTCGCAGCGCCAGCAATGCGGATATGAGTGCGTAATATTTTCTTTCGAGAAAAACGTCCCGTGGTCCT
>MFLH01000026.1:3498-3733 GCA_001781275.1 Candidatus Kaiserbacteria bacterium RIFCSPHIGHO2_02_FULL_54_11b
TCTTTTACTTCGGGCTTCATCGTCCCGTCCATATTCACATGTTGGACGAACGGCAGATTTTCTTTTTTCGCCAATTCCCAGTCGTCGGCACCAAACGCCGGCGCCTCGTGCGCAATACCCGTCCCCGCATCGACCGTAACGAAGTCCGCGGCGTAAACTTTCCACCCGTTCTCTCGGCTTTTGAGTGTTGTATCGTTGATGTAGTAATCGAACGGGGGTCTATATTTTGTACCTA
>MFLH01000026.1:3762-10615 GCA_001781275.1 Candidatus Kaiserbacteria bacterium RIFCSPHIGHO2_02_FULL_54_11b
ATTTTAGCGTTCGATGCAACTTTCATTTGCCAGTCTTTCGAGACCCAAACGGTGCCCGCTTCAGGACTTTCTACCTTTACGTACTCAATGTCTGGTCCGACGGCCAACGCAACGTTCCCCGGCAAAGTCCACGGCGTCGTCGTCCACGCCAAGAAATACGTCCCCGGCTCATCGACAAGCTCAAATTTTACCGTCACCGAAATATCT
This sequence comes from Candidatus Kaiserbacteria bacterium RIFCSPHIGHO2_02_FULL_54_11b, assembly GCA_001781275.1. Classification (GTDB taxonomy): domain Bacteria; phylum Patescibacteriota; class Minisyncoccia; order Phycocordibacterales; family UBA2100; genus UBA10103. The sequence goes on from MFLH01000026.1 coordinate 3,970, forward strand.
TTTACATCCTTATATCCTTCGGAGACTTCCTGCTGACTCAACGTCGTCTCGCAGCGCGGGCAGATGTGCATCGAGCGGTAATCCTCGTAGACCAATCCTTTGTCGTAGATCTGTTTGAATACCCACCACACGCTCTCCATGAACGGCTTGTCCATCGTGCGGAAGGCGTGCTCCATATCTGCCCATCGTCCGATACGCGGAATTATTTTTTCCCACTCCGATGCGTATGCGAGCACGCGCGCGCGGCACATCTCGTTGAATTTCTCAACACCCATCGAGACAATGTCTTTTTTGTGCTTAAATCCGAGCTCTTTTTCTACGATGTTTTCGATCGGGAGCCCGTGGCAATCCCACCCCCACACCCGCGGCACCGAGTAGCCGCGCATGGTCCAGAAGCGCGGGACGACGTCTTTGATGACCGAGGCGACGATGTGGCCGTAGTGCGGAAGGCCCGTCGCAAACGGCGGACCATCATAGAAGACATATTCGCCTTTCGAGACCTCCTTTTCGACGGATTTCTTGAAAATATCGTGCTCCTGCCAGAACGCGAGTGTGGCCTCCTCACGCGCCGCCGCTTCGCTTTTTTGTTGATTTTCAGCCATTTGCACTATCGTAGCAAACGAAAAGCCCGGCAGCGAGGCCGGGCTACAGGTGCGAGCGGGGAAGCCGCGTTGAGCATCACTGGATGCCGTGCTTCAATGCGTCACGGATGCTGACGAGCGCTTCGTGATGGGCTTTGACGAAAGCCATGCATTCGAGACCGACCAGCTGTGGCCGACCTTCGGTAGTTGCGGCGGTTTCAGCGCAGACCTTGAGAAACTTCATATCTACGCCAATGTACTTCAGGGTCCCTGCGACTTCAGTCAGTTCGTCTTCACGGCCCATGAGGAGTTGGACGAGCTCCTCGCTGATTTCCTTGATGAGCCGACTCATGTGCTCGTGGAACTTGGTCATGAATGCTGCTCCTTCCGGTCCATGAGTTTGACTTGATAGAGCGACCTCCCAAGCATGAATTGAATTTTCAATCTCTGCGAGATCACTTTTACGTGTCCGAGGCAAAGGCATGACGACCTCCCGTCTGTTGCGCGACCAACAAGCTAACACTGCCGGCCCAAAAACACAATTACATTCGTTCGGGCGCGGGAATGCCCAAAATCCAAAGCCCGTTTTTGAGCGTGCGGCGCACCGCATCTACCAATGCCACCTTATGTGGTGAGCTTGTCGAACCATCAAGCACCTGTACTTGGGCGTACCAGCTATTGAAAAGTGCCGCGAATTCGAGCAGATAATTCGTGAGTAAATGTGGCTCGCGGTGAGCTGCTGCGTATTCCACCGCTTCCGGAAAACGGTGAAGAAAACGTACCAGATCACTGGGCTCCACGCTTGCGTCGGTCGCGGCAACAACTCCTTGCTCCTTCGCCTTCTCGCCAATCGCACACGCGCGCGCATGCGCGTACTGCAGATACGGCCCCGAATCTCCTTCGAGTGAAAGCGCGCGCTCCCGATCAAAAATAATATCTTTGCCCGACGCCTGTTTAAGAATTTGATATTTGATCGCAGCGACGGCGATTTGCTGTGCGAGAGCGTCGGCATCATCAGCGCGGCTTTCTGCCGCGCGTATTTTTGCCGCATCAATGAGATCGAGAAGTAGAGATTCTCCTGTAATGACGTTACCGGTGCGCGAGGACATCTTGCCTTCGGCGAAACGCATCATGCCGTGGGAGATGTGTTGGACCTTGGATGCGACCTCGGGCAAGACTTTTTTCATCGCCGCGAGCACAACCTTGAAATAGTCGCTCTGTTCATGCGCTGTTACTGTTATCGAAGTGTCGAACTCGCACGTTTCTGCTTTCAGCTCGGCAAGCCCCAAATCCTTGGTCTCATAGGTAGGCAGACCCTTGGAAGTAACGAAGACGCGCGTATGAAGGCCGTCCTGCTCACCCTTGTACACAACCGCACCGTCACTTTCCTCAAAAACTTCTGGATGTGCCCGGACAAGTTTGAGACCGCGTTGGGCAGTCTCGCTTTCAAAAAAGTAATGATCAAATTTTGTGCCGAGGATCTCATAAAGATCTTCGAAGTGTTTGAGCGAAGCTTCTCGACCCGTGTCATAAATGCTGTTTATCAAACTGTCCGACCGTGAATAAACTTGCGCGTTTACTTCATCTATCTCCTTTTTTGCTACTTCGTCGGTTTCATATGCTTTATTTCCAACGATATAGGCATCGCCCCAACTTCCTCCAGCGACTTTGCCTGTTTTAACCGCCCATACCGCCTTCGCCACGTGCGGCCCTACATCGCCTTGGTAATTCGCCCGTTTTACCTCTGCACCGGAAAACTGCAACAGGCGTGCGATGGATTCTCCTATGGCGTTGCTCATTAGGTGACCGATGTGGAATTCTTTGAAAGGATTTGGGTCGGTGTATTCAACTAGTATCTTTTTACCGGCAAGTGTGACGTTCGAACCCCACATGTCCTCTGTGTGCGCTGTCTCAACAGCTTCCGCAAGTGCGGCGGGGGCAAGATAGAAATTGATGAATCCCGCACCGGCGACCTCTACTCTCGCGACGCCCGCAATAGTACCGAGCGCTGCAACTATTTTCTCCGCCAGCGCCCGCGGCGCCACCCCTACTTGCTTTGCGTATTGCAGCGCGACGCCCGAAGAATAATCCCCGTTCTTCAAATCCGCCGGATGTTCAAGCGAAACTTCCTCGACAGAAATGCTAGCCGCATCTGCAATCTTCTGTTTCAACGTGTTCGCTATGGTCATGAAAGTACATTATGCCGCACTCGCGTTCGGTAAGCGACCTTGCTTCAGATCTTGCAAATGGCTATTCCGTAGCTCTTGTCCGCATCGGTATGAATCGTTACGTCGCTGAAAAACTGTTCTAGCATTGCCGTAAGCTGCTCTCTAGAATATTTATATGAGATGACGGTGCGAATGATGTCGTCCGTTTTGTATTCGATTGATTTTCCTAGGTGTCGGAGTGTGACGTCCCTCTGGACAACATAACGAACCTCAATACGGTCTTTCACATACTGAACGTCGAAACGAAGATCGTTTCTTGAAAAGCCGGCTTGCAGGAGTACCTGTACAGAGAAATCATCTATTGCTGGACTTGTGTACGTTTGCACCCACTCTTCCGGCGTGCGTCCTTCTGATATACCGTTGCCGATGATTAAAACGTCGCCTTGCTGCATCCCGCGCCTGATTCCATGCAAAATATCATTATGATCGAAGTTTCCGAGCGTATTCCCCAAGAACAACAGGCAGTGGTGCGGAAAATCTTTGTTCCGGAATAATGGTGTTACATTGTCGAGGTTCTCAAAGTCAGAGATATTCCAAAATATGCGCTCAACGGGGGCAAGACCCGATTGTTCAACTGCATACGCTGCCTCTTGTACCATGTAGGCGCTGATATCGATTGGGCAATACCGAATCGGTAATTCTTTCATAAAATCCTCAATGCACAGGACCGCCTTTTTACCGTCACCACATCCAAGATCGATGAGGTTTGTCGGCTTTTGATTCATTTCTCGGGCGACAGATCCGGCATGTTCCTTTAAGAGCGTTGTCTCTTTCTCGGTAACCGCCGCGCTATATTGCGGACTATGCTCTATAGCAAGAAACCCTTGCGCTTGGGTCGGAGTAAGATACCAGAGCTTAGAGTCTGCTATGTCCCATGTGCGAATACCGTTTTCCTCCTTGAATCCTCTTAGGATGAATTGCCGGAAGATCAAGTCATTAACGCCTTTATTCTCAGGAAGAGTTGGGCTCTCTCTCATGGCTGCATTGTAACAGCAGCGCCTGTTTTACAAATCCGAATCAATGCCCATGCTTCGGGCGGTGCCGGCGATAATCTTTTTCGCCTGCGTCATGTCGTTTGCATTCAAGTCTTCCATCTTCTCCGTCGCTATCTCTTCGAGCTGCTTATTGGTGAGTTTGCCCACTTTGGTCTGCGCTTTCTGCGAGCCTTTCTCGAGATTCATCGCTTTGAGGATGAGGCGCGAGGCTGGCGGCTTCTTGACGATAAAGGTGAAGGTGCGGTCTTTGTAGACTGTGAGCAAGACGGGGACGATGGAGCCCGCCATCGGACGCGTCTGGGTGTTGAATTGATTGACGAATTCGCCAATGTTTACACCCGCAGGACCGAGTGCGGTGCCGACCGGCGGTGCCGGGGTAGCCGCGCCCGCGGCGATCTGCAATTTGATGATTTTTGTGATTTCTTTTGCCATACTATTGTTTTGCTTATACGCGTTGTACCTGATCCGCTTCGAGCTCCACCGGAGTCTCGCGGCCGAACATCGGAACTAAGACTTTAACCTTTCCGCGATCTTCGTCAATCTCCCCCACTTTTCCTTCAAGATCCTTGAAAGGTCCGTCGATGATGATGACCGCATCGCCTTCGGAGAGGTCGATGGCGTGGCGCACGGTGTCTCCACCCGCGCGCTTCAGTATTTTCTCCACTTCATCGGGCAAGAGGGGTACCGCCTGATTCGCGGTGCCGACAAATCCCGTCACTTGCGGCGTGTTGCGCACAACGCTCCACGCATCATCGCTCGCGATCATGTCGACGAGCACGTAGCCGGGAAAGGTCTTCTCGCGCATTTCGGTCTTGCGGCCGTTCTTTATCTTTATCTTGTTCTCGGTCGGGACGACGACGCTGAAAATCTTGTCTTTCATACCAAAAGAATCGATGCGCTGCTTTAGATTGCGCGCAACGGCATCTTCGTACCCCGAGTACGTGTGTATCGCGTACCACTGACGCTCTTCACCGTGTGTTTGCTTCATACCCCGTCAGTAGAATGTGCCTTTGCGCCAAGCGACCTGTCGTCTTGGCGCGGCGTGATAAGCGAACTCTCGTTTACGGAACTTTGTATGCTGTTGATATTTGTTTTCATAGTTTGTGTAAGCTGAAGGCACATTTCACTGCGGGGCATACTTTTATTGCAATTGGAGAATTCCTTCGGGCTCTGCAGGTGCGGTTGTGGTGCTTACCGAATCCAATTCGAGAGGTGCCGGCGCTGTGTCGAATTGTGTCTCGAAGCCCGAATTTGTCGCGGGCAGGACTTCAATGAAGCGCGCGAGACCCGTCGTGAAAAGGTAATCGAAAAGTCCGAGGTAGAGAGATATGCCGATAGAGATAAGCACGACCAAGACGGTGTACACGATCGTCTGCAAGCGTGTGGGCCACGCCACGTGCCGCAGCTCGCCTTGGGTGTCTTTGAGGTATTGGATGAATGACATAGTGTTGTTTTCCTAATCAAAAACCCCTTGCGGGGCCTATGTGGACCATAGTATCTCTTATCCCGACGAAGTCAAGCTCCGTTGTCCTTCCCCAGCGAGGAACATCGTGCCGCGAGGGTGTCTCGCAGCGCGTCGTCTGCCGACCACGGACGACGAGAGGCAGCGCTCCGCCAGCAGGCGGAGACAGCGACCCGAGCGACATGATGTTCCAAGCGTCTTCTCTTATCGTATCTCGTACGTCACGGTCACATTCGATGTGATTTTGTTTTGACCGACGGGAAGCTGGGGCGCGGGGACGGCAGCGTCTGTGGCACCACCCATGCCGAGTGCCATTTCCTTGGCGTAGTAGATCGGTCCATTTCCGCCTTCGTTGAAGCCAACAACGCGGACGATACTCACGCCGAGCGCATCGGCAAGTGCTTCTGCTTTTTCCTTTGCTTTCGTGATCGCCTTATCGCGCGCCTCTGCCTCGAGCTTGTCCTGATCGTCTATGGTAAACGAGAGACCGGAAACCGATGAAGCGCCGAGCGAGCCGACCCCTGCGAGCAGGTCACCCGCCTTTTCCGCATCGCGCACCTTCACCGAGAGCGTCTGCGAGACCTGGAATCCGCGCAAGACCTGCTTGCCGCCAGGTCAGTAGCCTTCACGGCAAACGGTGCTCGTGTAGTCGTACTGGGGGTAGACACTGTAATCGGTGGTCTGGATATCTTTTTCATTAATTCCCTCTTTCTTCAGATAGGCAATGATGTCGTTGCCTTTCTTGGTCGCGACGGCTTGCGCATTCTTTACCTCTTTTGCCTCTTCTTGTACCGTCACCGAGAAAGTGGCGGTATCAGGCACTGCGAAGACCTCGCCGTCACCCGAGACCGAGATGGTATTCGTCGCTGTAACACCACTCCCGATGTAATGGTATGCCTTGAGCGAGGAGAGCGTCAGCACGAGGAGGAACACCCCGAGCATGCTGATCGCGAATATCCCCGCGATTTGCATCCGATGCGGCGGTACGATGTGTATCTCTTTTTTCTCAATATCCATAAAATATGGCGTGAATATATAATGAATCTAGTATACCTCCTTTGGACGCAGCAACTTGTGGAAACTTACCGGATCATCGCGCTTCTGCTGCCTCATCGGCTAGAAAGAGTGCGCGTGCCTTCGGGAAAAGCCATTCTGCTATATGAAAGATCCCGTAGGTAATGAAAAAGGCCGACACGACATCGATCGTGTAGTGGAGGTGGCCTAAGAGCACAATAGCTGCCATAAAGATCGACCAGCCAATGAAGATGTAGCGCAGAGTTTCCTCCCGCCAGAAGATGAGGGCAAAAAGGAAGGGTATCCCCGTGTGCGCGGAGAAAAAGAGGTCGCTGCTGAAAAGGAACTTGCTGATGATGACTCCCC
>MFLH01000027.1:0-147 GCA_001781275.1 Candidatus Kaiserbacteria bacterium RIFCSPHIGHO2_02_FULL_54_11b
AGAAGCACTTATCGAAGACATTATTCCCGCTCTTGATGGTTTCGACATGGCCGCTGGCTCACCTGCGTGGGAGAGCGTGGATGCCGGATGGCGAAGCGGCATCGACCAGATACGCAATCAGCTTCTCGACGCGCTTTCGCGGCATGG
>MFLH01000027.1:207-6849 GCA_001781275.1 Candidatus Kaiserbacteria bacterium RIFCSPHIGHO2_02_FULL_54_11b
GGAAAGTGATGGATTCCCAGGCGAGCCGGGTAAAATCGTCCGAATTTTACGCTACGGCTACAAAATGAATGACAGGGTGCTGCGCCCGGCACAGGTCATCGTAAAAAAATAGATCCGCAGGTTTGACAAACCGCTTTTTGAGGTGTATATAAATACCCTCACTCAACTCGATTTATCCGTTCACTGAAATACCCATGTCAAAAATACTTGGAATAGACCTCGGCACCACAAACTCCGCGATGGCGGTCGTCAAAGGCGGCGAACCGGAGATCATCGAGAATGCGGAAGGTGGGCGCACGACCCCGTCGGTCGTTGCTATATCGAAGACAGGTGAGCGACTCGTCGGATTACTCGCTAAACGCCAGAGCGTCACCAACCCAAAAAACACCATCTACCAGATCAAACGCTTCATCGGGCATAATTTCGACGAACCACTGGTCGCCAAAGATCGCGCCTCCGTGCCATTTGAGACGCAAAAATCTGCGAGCGGCGGCATTGAGGTCAAAATGGCTGACAAATGGTATCGCCCCGAAGAGATCTCTGCGATGATACTGCAGAAATTGAAGCAAGACGCAGAGGCGCGGCTGGGGGAGACCATTACCGAGGCGGTCATCACCGTACCCGCGTATTTCAACGACTCACAGCGCCAAGCGACAAAAGATGCGGGCAAAATCGCAGGATTGGATGTGAAGCGCATCATCAACGAACCGACCGCAGCGGCGCTCGCCTACGGTTTCAACAAGAAAAAGAATGAGAAGATCGTCGTCTTCGATTTTGGAGGCGGTACGTTCGACATCTCCGTGCTTGAAGTTGGTGACGATGTGATCGAAGTCCGCTCCACCGACGGCGATGCGCACTTGGGCGGTAAGGATATCGACCAGAAGATCATGGGCTGGATCGCCGATGAGTTCAAAAAAGACGCCGGCATCGATGTGCGCAACGACCCGCTTGCACGCCAGCGCCTTGATGAGGCTGCGGAGAAAGCAAAGATCGAGCTTTCGACCGCGCTCGAGACCGAGATCAACATTCCGTTCATCACCTCGACCGACGCCGGTCCACAGCACCTCCTCATCAAAATGACCCGCGGAAAACTCGAGGAGATCTCGCGGGAGTTCCTCGATCGCTCGATGGAGATAACGAAGCGCGCGATGGATGCATCGCCATTTAAAAAAGGTGACATCAACGAAGTTGTGCTCGTCGGAGGCCAGACGCGCATGCCCGCGATGCAAAAAGCGGTGGAAGATTATTTTGGGAAAAAGCCGAACCTCTCGGTCAATCCCGATGAAGTTGTGGCGATCGGCGCAGCTATTCAAGGCGGGATCTTGCAGGGTGATGTAAAAGATGTGCTCTTGCTCGACGTTATCCCGCTTAGCTTAGGTATCGAGACGATGGGAGGTGTTGCAACTAAGCTCATTGAGCGCAACACGACCATCCCGACCTCGCGTTCACAGACATTTTCGACCGCGTCCGACAATCAACCATCGGTCGAGATACATGTCGTACAAGGCGAGCGGCCCATGGTGGGAGACAACAAATCATTGGGTAAATTCAATCTCGACGGCATTCCGCCTGCGCCGCGCGGCATGCCGCAGATCGAAGTCTCCTTCGATATCGATGCCAACGGCATTCTATCGGTGAAAGCAAAAGACAAATCAACCAACAAAGAGCAATCCATCCGCATCGAAGCTACGTCTGGTCTGTCGGACGCAGAGGTGGAAAAGATGCGCAAAGATGCTGAGGTGAACGCCGACGCGGATCAGAAGAAGCGCGAACTCGTCGAAGCCCAAAATGCGGCCGACCAAGTGGTCTACGCAGCCGAGAAAGCGCTGCGCGAGCATGGAGAAAAAGTGGGGGAAGATATCAAAAAGAACGTGCAAGAAAAAATCGATGCCCTCAAATCCGCCCGCGGAGGTACCGACACAGCCGCTATCAAATTGGCTGCCGACGCCCTCTCGACCGCCATGAGCTCTATTGGCGAAGCGATGTCCAAGAATCAGCAACAAACTCCTCCGCCGACAGACGCGGAGGGTGAACAAAAGCCGCCTGAGGGTAGCGAGCAGAAGGGCTAACTGTTAGGATGACGGCATCCCGTCGTGAGCGGGTAATGTTGATCTTGGGAGAGACCCATGTACTCAGAACTTTGGGTTCTGCTCATTGTTGCTGCTGCGGTCGTTTTTGCCCTGTGGGCAATCGCTAACGGCATCTTCATGGGCATGAACGTCGTCTATGGTGGCATCTGCTGGTTCGGAATCTCGCTTGTCGTCTGGGCCACCTTTATCCTCGGCTACACAGCAAGTACGATTGTTGTCGGCTACTTGTTGGGCTCAGGCGAACGGGGCTATTTGGTCGGCTTTGCGCTGTTCGCGGTTCCCTGGCTTGCCGGTCTGCCGATCGGCAACAAGCTCGTACCACTTCTAAGCGTCGATGTGTTCGGTCGAGGTCCGGTCTGGCGTTGGCGAGTGACACCGAACGACGTGCTTTGGCCGTCGTAAAGCCGAACGATCATAGCTGCGATGCAGAGGGGGCGCCGCGAGTCGGCGCCCTTTTGCTTTGCAAACTTTTTCCAAGTAGTATGATACTCACGATATGAAGAATTATTATGACTTGCTGGGCGTGAGTAAGACTGCGAGTGAAGAGGAGATAAAGTCGGCGTTCAGAAAATTGGCACACAAGTATCATCCGGATAAGAAGGGGGGCGATGAGAAGAAGTTCAAAGAGGTGAGTGAGGCCTACTCGGTGCTTTCTGATAAAAAGAAGCGCGCCGAATACGATACGTACGGCAAAACCTTTGCCGGAGGGGGCGGGCCACAACAGGGAGGATTCGGTGGATTTGATTTCTCCAACTTCCAAGGATTCGGCGGGCAGAATGGGCAGGCATTTGAATTTGATCTCGGGGATATTTTTGGAGAAGTATTCGGTGGTGGGCAGAGACAGGCGCGACGCGGGCGTGATATTTCGATAGATATTGAACTATCGTTCCGTGAATCAATCTTTGGCGCGGAGCGGCGCGTGCTGGTCTCCAAGATGAGTGTCTGCGATACATGTGATGGCTCGGGCGCGAAGAAAGGCTCGAAGCTCATCACCTGTACGAGCTGCAACGGCAAAGGCGAGATACGCGAGTCGCGCAATTCATTCTTTGGGACGTTTACCTCTGCACGTCCGTGCCCACGTTGCCACGGACGAGGACAGATGCCGGAGGCCGCGTGCGAGACATGCCGCGGTGAGGGCATACGCAAGCGGGAAGAGGAGATACACATCGTGGTCCCTGCGGGAGTCGAAGATGGCGAGATGATACGCATGCCAGGGCGCGGAGAAGCAGCCACGGGCGCTTCTGCCGGCGATTTGTACGTAAAGCTACACATAAAAGCTGATGCAAAATTTTCGCGCGAAGGCAACAGCCTCATCACTGTGCTTCCCATCAAACTCTCCGATGCGCTTTTGGGCGGGGAGTACCGCGTGCCGACGCTCGAAGGGGATGAAGTCATCGGCGTTGCCCCCGGCATCTCACACGGAGAGGTCATCCGCGTACGCGGCAAGGGTGTGCCCCATGGCCGCGGCCGTGGCGATTTGCTCGTGCGTGTAGACATCGAATTCCCGAAGAAGCTTTCGAAGCACGCGCGTGAGTTGATAGAAAAATTACGCACCGAAGGACTCTAGTTTTGCCTCGCGAGGCCCCAGAGATGTAGTAAAATAGAGGAATGGATTTTTCCGCGTGGGGAGCGATTTTTGCACACTGGCCGACCGATTGGATCATCATCGGCGCGTTTGCGATTTTCGCCGCGCTTGATGCGATGCGCTCCGGCTCTGCGCGTATTGCAGCACTCGTCTTGAGCCTGCCCGCTGCCCTCCTCTTCACCCAAGCGCTTCCCCAGGCACTCTTCTTAGGACCACTTTCCGCACAACTCACGGCGCCACTCGCACAGGTTGGAGTATTCGTCGTTATCGAAATCGTTTTGTACATCGTGGCTCATCGGCTCATATTCACCTTCTCCGACGGTGCCAAGCCCATCCAAGCCCTTGTGGCGGGGCTTGCGGCGGCTATCGTGCTTCTCGTCGTCTGGCTCCAAGTCCCCGGCCTCGACTCCGTGTGGCATTTTGGTGATCAGGTGCAGGCGGTCTTTGGGGAAGCCTACCGATTCTGGTGGCTCATCGGCTCCTACATCGCCCTCGCTGCTGTCCGCAGTTAGATAGTCCTTTGTAAACATGGAAATGCTTGCAAGAAGTCGCGCTTGTGGTGTACTTGTTCTAATTGCTTGTATATGTCGCAAGAACTCGTGATTGCAGTAATCGCCGGCCTTGGCGGCATGATGGGCTGGGGGCTTGCTGATTTCTTCGCAAAAAAAACCATTGACCGCATCGGCGATGTGCAAACTCTCGCGTGGGCTGGGGTATTCGGGTGCGTTACTTTCGGTCTTGCGGCTTTGTATCAAGTCGCAGTACGCGGCGGACAGTTTTCTATTCCAAATGATGTATTGACGTGGGCTTTGCTCGTATTTTTCGGAGCGCTTCAGGCGGCTGTCTACCTCTTTGCATACAACGGTTTCGGTAAGGGACAAATCGCTCTCCTTACCCCCGTCTTCGCGTCCTTCTCCGGTATCGTGGCCATTATTTCAATACTCTTTTTGGGCGAGCCGACGAACGCATCGCGCATCCTTATACTCATCGTGATTTTCGGAGGAATCATTCTCCTCAATCTGGATGTGGCGGCATTCCGCTCGCGTCGCATTAGCTTTATGCATGTACCGGGGTTTCGCGAAGTTATCATCGCAACCGCGCTTGCCGCCCTGTGGACCATTCTCTGGTATCTTTTTGTGAACGGTAAAGATTGGCTTGCGTATTCATTTTATATGTTCATTTTCATGACGCTAGCCGTCTTTGCAATGGCAAAGTCACGTCGTCTTCCTATGCGTGTGGGTACGCGGCAACTCTGGCTCTTCGTGGTGCTTATCGGTATCTGTGAGACAGTCGCCTACCTCGCGATAACCTTAGGATACGGTACAACATCTCTCACGAGCGTTGTTACAGTTTTGAGTGGAGGTTTCTCGCTGCCTACCATCATACTCGCGTATATCTTTCTCAAAGAAAGAATAAGTCCTGTCCAATGGGCAGGCTGTCTTCTGATTGTTGCGGGGACCATGCTTCTGCCTCTGGTATAATCAAACGCTTATGTCCGAAATTTTTACGCAAAAAGAACTCGAGGAAATGCCGCACAAAACACCTTATTTTGTATTCTCAAAGAAAGCGCTCAAAAATCGTTACAAGGAATTCAAAACCTGTTTCCCCAATTCTTCTATCTATTACGCGATGAAGGCCGACGCAGAGAAAGGCGTTTTGGAGACTCTCAACGACGCTGGCGCAGGCTTCGAGGCCGCTTCAGTGCATGAATTGCATCTCCTGAAAGCTATCGGAGTACCTGCTGATAGAATTCTTTATGGAACCTCGGTAAAACCACCCTCACACATCAAAGAGTTCCACGAATACGGGGTGAATCGCTTCGCATTTGACTCTATGCCTGAGCTCGAGAAAATTGCTTCTATTGCACCCAAGGCGCGTGTTTATGTGCGTGTCAGCGTTAATGACACAGGGAGTGTGTACCGCTTTTCTGAGAAGTTCGGTACCGTGCACGAGAATATTGTCCCGCTCCTCGTCCGTGCCCGCGATCTCGGCCTTGAACACTACGGCATCAGCTTCCACGTGGGCTCACAGGCGGGAAATCCGGAAGCGTGGGCCAACGCCATCGGGAGCCTTATTCCGGTCTTGAAACATCTCGATGAGCTTGGGCTTCGCATAGAGATCCTCAATATCGGGGGAGGGTACCCATGTTTCTACCCGTCAAGTGAGAAAGAAATTACTCTACAAGAAATATCGGAGAGTGTACATGCGGCACTCAAAAAGTTGCCGTATCAGCCACACCTCGTGCTTGAGCCGGGGCGCGCGATGGTGGCCGGTGCCGCAGTTCTTGTCGCAAGCGTCATTGCGCGCGTGGAACGCATCGAGCACACGTGGCTCTTTCTTGATGCGGGTGTCTACAACGGTCTTTTCGAGAGTCTGGCATATCAAGGATCTATCGTATATCGCGTCAGTTCTTTAAGGCCGCCTGCGGATTCTGGAGAAGCGGTGTTTGCACTTGCTGGCCCGACAGGCGACAGTTGGGACGTGGTTAGTCGCGAGGCTCATCTGCCGGCAGACATCACTCCGGGGGACAAGCTCGTTTTCCATAGCGTAGGGGCTTACAACTTGGTGATGGTCGGACGCTTCAACGGATTCCCCAAGCCAGACGTTTATTTCGTTTGACAGTAAATCTACACGTTCTACACTTGTTCTGTGCCCATGAATACTCTCCAGCGGATTTGTGTTTCCTTTTTTGCCGCTATTACCATATTGTGGGCTGCGCTCTATTTTCAGAGTATCACCGAGGGTTTCTATAACTACCTCTACTCATTTCTCTTCGGACTCATTCCTCTCGTCGGTGGCGTTGTCGCAATGTCGCGCATGCACATTTGGGGCGGGTTCAAGAGCGCTGTTGGTAAAGCTGTTTTCTTCGTTGGCCTCGGCGTATTTTGCTGGGGAATCGGTGAGTTCATTTGGTCGTACTACAACTTCGTGCTCGGAGTACCGGCCCCTTATCCTTCGCTAGCCGAT
>MFLH01000028.1 GCA_001781275.1 Candidatus Kaiserbacteria bacterium RIFCSPHIGHO2_02_FULL_54_11b
CTCCTTGGTTGGTTCTCAACCGCTAAGTTCCATTCTGGTGCGGGATGGGGGAATCGAACCCCCGACCACAGTTTGGAAAACTGTTATTTTGCCATTAAACTAATCCCGCCTTGCCCTTCATAGCTTTAGCGAAGTAGGGCGAACTGAAAAAGCATACACCGAATCCTCTTTTTGCGGAAACGAAGAAGAGAGCGTATATTCAGCGGATGTCGCCCCGATCTTCGTTTCTCATCATAAACTTTGCTGCCCTTGCGCTCATCGCAGGTGGATTTTTGTACCTTGTAAACCGGCCGAGTGAAGTTTCATTTCAGCAGACTGCGCCTGCCACGAATTCACCGGCACAAACAGCAGCAGTAGACGCGAGCCTCGCGACGCCGCTCGAAATACCCTCTCCCGACCCTAGCCCGCCGACCGATGCGGCACCAAAAAAAGTCCAACCTACAAGCACTGTGATAGCGACCATAAAGACAGTGCCCGTCCAGAAACCAGCTGCGCAACAGGAGCCGGACAATCGGGTCCTGCGCATCCAAAATCCTTATCCCTTCGCTCCGGTACCGTTTGAGGCGATAGACACGATCGCCCGTCCGTCCCTTGTCAATATCCTCTGCGCCCCTCTTAGGGCCGGGTCTTTCTCCCCCATCTCCGGCTCAGGAGTCATCATTGATCAGCGCGGGGTCATTCTCACCAACGCGCATGTGGCGCAGTACGTACTTCTCGCACAGAGTTTGCGCGTCAATCTCACTTGCGCTATTCGTACAGGAGCGCCGGCAACTCCGCGATGGAGCTCGGAAATCCTCTACATTCCGCCGGTATGGGTGGAGGAACATGCGCATGAAGTCGCTATGGCAAAGCCTGCCGGTACAGGAGAGCATGATTATGCACTCCTTCGCATCACCGGAAGTCTAGACGGAGTACCGCTCCCCACTACATTCCCCTACTTGCCCGTCGACACACGGGAAGCCATTGGATTTCAGGGCGACCAGGTCCTCGCAGTCAGCTACCCCGCAGAATTCCTCGCTTCGGCGGCCCAATTCAATACCTACCCTGCTTCCTCGGTCACAACGATCGGACGCCTTATAACGTTCGGCACGAAGACGATCGACGTCATCTCCCTTGGAGGCATTGTCGGAGCCCAAGGCGGCTCTTCCGGTGGCGCTGTTGTCAACGCTTGGGGTCAGCTGGTAGGGCTCTTGTCGACGACGAGCGAGGGCGAGACGACTGCAGAGCGGGATTTACGCGCTATCACCCTCAGCTACCTCAGCCGTGATCTCGCGCTACAAACGCGATTCGATCTGCCCACTATTCTCGGCGGAGACGTCGTCGCACAAGCCCTTGATTTCAATACTCAGATCGCACCACGATTAATAGATATCTATCTCGCACAGATAGAAAAGTAGAGGCTGTAAACTCACCACAAGTGCCACAGGTCTACCTCCGCTTCGGGGCCACGGATGTGCCCTGCACATCCGGAAGTTCACTTTTCGGGGCGCCGAGAATCGAACTCGGTCTATCTCCCCTTCGGGGCCACGGATGTGCCCCGCACATCCGGAGATTTATTTTTTCGGGGTGCCCAGAATCGAACTGGGTCTACTTGCTCCCAAAGCAAGCGTACTACCGGTATACGACACCCCGAAAAAATAAATCTCCCCACGCAGGCGTACTACCGGTATACTACGCCCCGTAAGTTCGCGAATACTAACACGAATGTAGCTGAATCATAAAGGACATTCTAACGGACATTATGTCCTTTATTGTGGCTAGTGAGGATCCAAGGTAAAAGCTTGTTTTTATATTGTCCGAGCGACGCCGCAAAAGGCTTGAAAAGCCTATAGATTACTCTCGAGCGCTTGCTCGAAAAGACGGCAACGCGCTTTCCTGCTTTCCATAATCATGATCACACCGACTACATCGATCTGATACTCGCGTCTATCCTTGTGGACCTCCATGTACAGAGCGGCTGTTCGTGCTAGTTTCCTAAGCTTCCTAGAATCAACCATCTCCTCTGGCCTGTAATCCATTTCACGGGAAACGTCTGGTAGACTTTCACGTGAAACTGCTTTTACCTCTACAAACCTCACGGTTCCACCCTTTTCAGCGATGATGTCTATCTCCCCCCACGGCTTGCGGTAGTTTCTGGCAATGATTTGAAACCCCTTCCGTAGAAGAAATTGCGCGGCAATATCTTCCCCGATCCGTCCGACCTCCTTCCTATGCTCATCGTTCACCATGAACGGTAAGTATAAGTCATGAAAACGTCGTCTTCAGGGCATTTAAGGGTTCTGAACCTGAGACGGTTCACGCGAAACGTTGTGGAAACGTTTCTTAAGTAACATTAACTGTCTCTTACAGGCTGAGTGTTTTTTATAAATATATGGCTCAAAATATAAAGAAATCGATAACGGAACGGACAATTCATGAAGATAGAGTGTCCGTTATCCACATGTCCACAGAGTTTTCCCCAGATTTGTTCGAAAAATATCCATACAGATACTTGCTTTTATCTCCAACGAGAAAATTTTGCTGCATCAAGGTCTCAATAAAATTCTGTCCCTTAGAAATTTTGGCTCTAGAACGGGATAAAAAAGGTGTTTACAACACAGTTTCTCCTTGACGCCAACGCCACTTGTATACTACGTTTGCCCATATGAAACGAATCGGATCCTCAATTTATCAACTGCTCCTTTTTGTTCTCGCTCTCACTTCTTTTGTTGTCTTACTCACAACGTTCCCGGTAAAAGCCTCGGCACTTGAGACTATATCAACACAGACGATGCAAGTGCTTCCAGTCGGTGGCAACGCATGCGCACCGGTCTCAGCTACCAACTTTACTTCGTACATTTATGACGGGGCCCTTCATTCATTCGAATTCACATTGCCAGATCCTTCCTACGTAGCTCTTATTGGATCAGCAGGGAATACCCCAATTTCCTTCCAGACGATGACGCGCCGGACCGACACTATTACGGGCAGCCTCCGTGTCCACGTCGATATCCCCACGACCCCAATCTTAGGCATGCTTCCGATCAGGGTGACCCTGCTCTCGGCTCGCACCGGAAGCCCTGTATGTTTGATGGTCGTCTCAATGAGCATATCTGGCTCAGCTTCCATCCAGCCACCGCCTGTCGGCATACTGCCGATACCGCAACCATCTCCGGCTCCAACGCCTGTGGCCCCAAGCCCCGCACCGAGCCCTATTCCTGCTCCTCAACCAAGTCCTACACCTTCGACGAGTACATCACAGACGCCGACGAGCACCGCAACGGGTTCTGTTGTAAGCATGGTGCGGAATCCACTTCAGAACATCTGCGCATCGGACGCAGGGGCATACCGCCTCTGGCTCATCTTGCTTGTCCTTTATATGCTCATCGTGGGTGCCGCACTCTGGGCTGAGTTCCCGATGTCTCTATCGTGGGCACGTACTCCTGAGCGTATCGCGACCATAATTCTTGGCTTCCTCCTGCTTCTCCTCGCATTCTGGTACTTCTCGATCCCCTGCAGGGCAGCCCTCTGGATGCCGCTCGTGGCCTTCCTTGTCGCTGTGCTCGGTCTGCTCGCAGCGTTCTGGAATCATCCGCGCGTAACGCAAATGCTTCTCATCCAGCAGACGCCGACACCTCCTACGACACCGACGCCTCCGGCAAGAAAGATGTAGTCCTATCCATTGCCGGAGAGATTTCGTGCTGTATAATCCACCAACTGCTTTTCCTGAAATGAGCTCCCGCTCGTCGAAGTGAAGCATTGCCCTCCCGAGTAAGCTGCGGATGGGCGAAGCGGGCATGGTTTAATGGTAGAACGCGTCCTTGCCAAGGACGAGATCGGAGTTCGATTCTCCGTACCCGCACTACTTCGCTCAGGAACTACGTTCCAGAGCTTCGAAGTGCACGGCACGCCTCAGTAAGATGAAATGGTCGGAGTAATCGTAGAGCGAAGTAGCCCTTCGTAGCCCGTCAGGGCGCAGTAGGGCATACTTTAAGCATGCATTACGTATATATACTTCGTGATGACGATGGGGACGTTTACAAAGGATACAGTGACAATCTAAAGAAACGTTTGCAGTATCACAAAAGCGGTGACGTCCAAAGCACACGAAAATATAAGGACCTCAAACTCATTTGGTTTTGCGCATTCAGAGACAAGAAGCGTGCACTTGATTTCGAAAAGTATCTGAAAGAGGGTTCGGGACACGCATTTGCGAGAAAACGTTTAATCTAACGCGCCGTCGCTCGCCTCGGTTTTGGCACCGCTCGCAGTTCACTTTCCTCACCTTGTGCTCCCGCCAGGATTCGAACCTGGAACGTCAGTTCCGAAGACTGATGTGATATCCGTTTCACCACGGGAGCATAACGCCTATAATGCACTACAATATCAGATATGGAAACAAAGCTCGCGGTCCCCAAAGAAGTGCGCGAAGTGTCAGATGCGCTCCAAGCAGCCGGATTCGAGGCATACCTCGTCGGTGGATGCGTGCGCGACCTCATCGTGGGCCGCGAGCCGAAGGATTGGGATATCACAACCAACGCAACTCCTGAGAAGATCCAAGCCCTCTTCGAAGATACATTCTACGAGAACGAATACGGAACCGTCGGAGTTGTCACGAAATCAGACGACCCAAAGCTCAAGGTCATCGAGGTGACGCCCTATCGCACGGAAGGAAAGTACGCGGACGCACGACATCCCGATGCGGTGCATTTCAGCGACAGCCTCTCAGACGATCTCGAGCGCCGTGATTTCACGATCAATGCGATCGCATATGATCCAGCGAGCTCCGTGCTCGTCGATGAGCACGGCGGGCGGGAGGATATCGCCTCCAAACGCATCAAGACCGTGGGAAATCCCCACGAGCGATTCGAGGAGGATGCGCTGCGCATGCTGCGCGCAGTGCGCATTGCAGCCGAGCTCGATTTCGTCATTGATGCGCAGACCGCCGAGGGAATTGCCGCCCAAGCAACACAACTGGAGAAAATTTCCCGCGAACGCGTACGTGATGAGCTTATCCGCATCGTGCAAAGTCCGCGTCCGATGCAAGCTCTGTACATAGCGCAGAAGCTCGGTATTTTGAAATACGTCATTCCTGAATTGGAGGAGGGAATCGGTTGCGCTCAGAACCAGGCACACTCTTTCGATGTGTTCGAGCACTTGATGCGAAGCCTCCAGCACGCTGCAGACAAGGAGTGGCCCCTTGATGTGCGCATCGCAGCCCTTTTGCACGATGTGGGTAAGCCCGCAACCCGTGTCTGGTCCGACGAGAAAAAAGACTGGACCTTCCATGGCCACGATGTGGTCTCGGCCCGCATGACGAAAAAGATCCTCAACAATCTCAAGTTCCCGAAAGAGACGACCGACAAAGTGGCAACTTTGGTCCGCACGCACATGTTTTTCTCGGATCCGGAAGTCGTCACGCTTTCCGCGGTGCGCAGAGTCATTGCACGCGTCGGCAGAGACAACATCAATGACCTTTTAAATCTGCGTGTATGCGATCGCATCGGTACCGGCCGACCAAAGGCTCACCCTTTCCGCTTGCGCAAATATATGTCGATGGTTGATGAGGCGATGCGCGACCCGGTTTCCGTCGGAATGCTGAAGATAGATGGCACGAAGCTGATCGAACTCGGAGAGAAGCCCAGCCCTCGTATCGGCTGGATACTGCATGCGCTTCTCGAAGAAGTACTTGATGACCCTGCGAAAAATACCCATGAATACATGGAAAAGAGGGCGGGTGAACTTATGAAGCTGGACGATAAAGAGCTCCGTCTGCTCGGGGAGGCCGGTAAGGACCGCCGCGAGGAGGAGGATGCTGCGGCGATCGAAGAATTAAGGAAAAAACACCACGTCAACTAACGAACAAAAAAGGAACGTGAACGGAAAATAGGCCTTTTGCCGTGTCTCGCAGCGCGACGGCGCGAGAGGCAGCGCTGCCGCAACAGCGGCAGATAGCGACGGCAAAGGGTCTGTTTTCCGAGAACTGTACAAAGAAAAAGCCGCCTCACCTGGCCACCCGTTTCTATTTTTAGGTGGCCGCCGTGAAGCGGCTTTAGCGTTTGTCTCCGTTCCTCCAAAAGAACTTGAGCAATTTCGACAAATACATTTGCATCCAATCGGTGCAGAGGCACCGTATAAT
>MFLH01000029.1:0-5921 GCA_001781275.1 Candidatus Kaiserbacteria bacterium RIFCSPHIGHO2_02_FULL_54_11b
GAATTTCCTGACGGTCATCGATGAATCGCACGTGGCAGTACCACAGATCGGTGGTATGTATGCAGGGGACCGAGCCCGCAAAGACACGCTCGTGGAACATGGATTTCGCCTGCCGAGCGCGGTGGACAACCGTCCGCTCACTTTTGACGAATTCCGGCAGCGCGTCGGGCAGACTATTTACACATCGGCAACACCGGGAAAATTCGAGCTCGAGCGCAGCGGCACCCCCATCTCGCAGGTCATCCGACCGACGGGGCTTGTGGACCCCGAAATAATCGTTCGCCCCATCGTCAGTTCACCAGATGTTGGGTTTACGAAACCGAACATGAAGGGTTTACGAAACCCAACATACGAAGGGCAGGTGAAAGATTTTATCCGCGAGGCGGAGGAGGTGACAAAGCGCGGGAGCCGTTCGATGGTCACGGTGTTGACCAAAAAGATGGCGGAAGACCTCGCGACGTTCCTCGCGGAGAAAAAAATCAAAGTGCGCTATATACACAGTGACGTAAAGACCATCGAACGCATCGAGATACTCACCGATTTCCGCAAAGGCACGTTCGATGTACTCGTCGGCGTCAACCTCCTGCGCGAAGGGCTCGACCTGCCCGAAGTCGAACTCGTGGCGATACTCGATGCAGACAAAGAAGGATTTTTGCGCAGCGAAACCTCGCTCATACAAACCATAGGACGTGCGGCGCGCAACATCCTCGGCCGTGTCATTCTGTATGCCGATGTGATGACAGGCTCCCTCGAGCGCGCGATTGGCGAGACGAATAGGCGCCGCGCGATACAGGAGGCGTACAACAAAGCCCACGGCATCACGCCGAAAACCATCGAAAAGCGCATCCACGACATCGTCGGCGATATCGAACGCACACGCTCGCGGGCGGTGAGCGAGCTCGCTGAGCTCGATAAAGCAGCCTATGGCGGCGACGTAAAGAAACTTATCAAAGACAAGCGGAATCAAATGCACGAAGCAGCTGATAAACTGGATTTTGAGACAGCCGCGCTTTTACGTGATGAAATACAGAAGTTAGAGGAAAAAAGCAGGAAAAGTAAAAAATAGCTATGGCTCTGAACATCAAAGAAAATATTCCGCTCGCACCGCTCACCACCTTCGAGATAGGAGGGTCGGCGAAATATCTCGTGAGCGTGCGTAGCGAAAGCGATATTCGCGAAGCGATACAATGGGCAAAGGAGAAAAAAATCCCATACGCCATCCTTGCGGGCGGAAGTAATGTACTAGTGCCCGACCAAGGGCTCGACGCCCTCGTCATCCGCCTTCGGGGTGATTTGTACGGCTTCAGCGGGGATATCGTGGATGCGTGGGCTGGCACGAATCTGCTTGCGGCTATCAAATCAATGGGCAAACAAGGCTATGGAGGCTGGGAAAAGCTGGCAGGAATCCCCGGGACCATCGGAGGTGCCGTACGCGGCAACGCGGGGGCGTTTGGACCGGAGATAAAAGATTTTGTCGTCAGAGTGCGTGCACTCAACGCGGAGACAGGGGAGTTGCGGGATTTTACGAACTCCGAATGCGACTTCTCGTATCGTCACAGTTTTTTCAAAGACCATCCGGAATGGATAATCACACGCGTTATCCTCCAGCTGGAGAAAGTCGAATCTGCAGAAAGCACAAAACTTGCAGAAGCAACAATCGCCGAGCGTGAGAAGCGACATTTGCAAAACGTACGCGCCGCCGGAAGTTTTTTTATG
Source organism: Candidatus Kaiserbacteria bacterium RIFCSPHIGHO2_02_FULL_54_11b (assembly GCA_001781275.1). GTDB lineage: Bacteria > Patescibacteriota > Minisyncoccia > Phycocordibacterales > UBA2100 > UBA10103. The sequence continues at coordinate 1,717 of MFLH01000029.1, forward strand.
AATCCCAAAGCGCCGCCGGAGATCGTCGCGATGTTTGAGAAGGAGAAAAAGGTAAAATCGCGCGAAGGCAGAGTCCCTGCCGGCTGGCTTATCGAAAAAGCAGGGATGAAGGGTGCCACGGTGGGCGGCGCAATCGCGAGCTTGCAGCACCCGAATTACATCGTGAATCAAGGCAACGCGACTGCTGTCGACGTTAAAGCGTTAGCCGATAAAGTTCAAAAAGCAGTAAACTCACAGTTTGGAGTCGCACTTTACGAGGAGGCTGCAATATTATAAAGCGAACCCCGACTTGCGCCGGGGCTTTACCGCTTACTTCTGCAACCTCTTAAGCAGCGGCTTGATGTATCCAATCAACCACGCCGCGGCTTCGCGAAGCACAAGCTTGCCTCTCTTGACGTCGATGAGTTCATGCGTGACAAGGTCTTGGACCGACGCCGTGACGGAAACGAGCATTTCGCGGGCTAAACAGAGACGTCCAAGGGCATCCAATTTCTTGTACGCCTTGTCTCTGGCCACGTGGTTGAGCATCTCGGTCATCCCTTCGCCCGTCAGGACGGGGATAAGCAAGCGCGTCCGGTGAGCTTCCAGGATTCGCACTGGGACAAAAACGTCGTTGATTCGCATCGGCCATTCTCCCTTGGTTTGCCGAGCGGCTTTATAGCATAGAAAATGCATATGTTATAGTGCTCTGTACCAACCCCTAGCGTAAAGCGGGGGTCGGAACTATTTATCCTACTTCGCTAAAGCTACGAAGGACACAGTATGGCTGAAAAAGATAAAGATATAGGCGCGGACAAGATAGTCATAAAGGGCGCTAGGACCCACAACCTCAAGAATGTGTCGGTGGAGATACCGCGCAACAAGATGGTCGTTTTTACCGGCCTCTCAGGCTCGGGGAAGTCGTCGCTCGCCTTCGATACCATATTCGCCGAAGGACAGCGGAAATACGTGGAGTCGCTTTCGGCATATGCGCGACAGTTCTTGCGGCAGATGCAGAAGCCCGATGTAGATGAGATAACAGGTCTTTCGCCCGCAATTTCTATCGACCAAAAATCCCGCTCCAACAACCCCCGCTCCACGGTCGCCACCATTACCGAGATTTATGACTATCTGCGAGTCCTCTACGCGCGCATCGGGCACCCACATTGTCCCACGTGCGGTCGCGAGGTGCGCAAACAATCCAATGAGGAGATTTTAGAGTCGGTACTCTCTATCGTGGAAGGCGCGCGGAAGCAAAAGGTGCTTGCTGGGAAACTGACAAAGGGAGTCTCGGCGGCGAAGATTCGCATCAGCTCGCCGGTGGTGGTCGGTCGCAAAGGGGAATATTACCAGCTGCTCTACGATATGCTAAACAAGGGGTTTGAAAAGGCAATAGTGGACGGGGAAGAGAAATCACTTCGCGAGCGCATCGACCTCAAGAAGCATTTCAAACACGACATTGATATTGTTGTGGACGGGATATTCGTCAGTGAATTTACAGACGATGCCAAGGCGGCACATGAGAGAGCGAGCGAGGCAATCGAGCGAGCGCTTTCTGAATCCGAAGGGCTGGTGAAGATCACAGACTCGGCAGGCGAGAGTAGAATAATTTCGGCAAAGTTTATGTGCCCGTACGATGGGTTTTCATTCCCCGAGATAGAGCCACGGCTTTTTTCATTCAACTCTCCATACGGCGCATGTCCCGAGTGTAAGGGCCTGGGCACTAAATATTTTTTTGGCGACGAGGCGTGCGATGTCTGCCAAGGCGCGCGACTTCGTCCGGAGGCGTTGAATGTGTTTTTGGGCAAGGTAGAGGGCGAGGAAGGTGCGGGGCCGGTGAAAGGCACGGACATCGTACACCTTTCGTCGCTTTCGATAGAGAATGCAATGGATTTTTTCAACAAGCTCAAGCTGACAAAAAAAGAACAAGATATCTCGCGTGTAGTTATCAAAGAAATAACCAGCCGCCTTCAATTCATGCTCAATGTGGGTATCGAGTATCTAACACTCGATAGAAAGGCCAATACGCTCTCCGGCGGCGAAGCCCAGCGCATCCGCCTCGCCTCGCAGCTCGGTAGCGGCTTGGTGGGTGCTCTGTACGTGCTCGACGAGCCGACCATTGGCTTGCACCAACGTGACAACGATAAACTCATAAATACACTCAAACATCTTCGTGATCTCGGCAACACCGTCCTCGTCGTCGAGCACGATGAAGACACGATTTTCGCGTCGGACTACATCGTCGATCTCGGCCCTGGCGCTGGCGTGCATGGAGGAGAGATCGTTGCCCACGGTTGGCTCGATGAGCTTCTCACCGCCAAAAGCAATAAGTCCGGCTCACGCACGCTCTCGTATCTGCGGGAAGAAACGTCTATCGAGATGCCCGAAAAACGTCGCACGGCCGACCGCGGCAAAATAAAAATTCGGGGCGCGAACAAGTTTAATATCAAAGGGATGAATATCGATGTACCGCTCGCGAAGTTCGTCGTTGTTTCAGGTGTTTCCGGCTCGGGCAAGTCAACTTTTCTCTACGAGATATTGCATCGCAATCTGCAGGCAAGATTCGACAAACGATATCGGACTGCCAAGACCTACAACGCGGCCGAATTCTCCGGCACCGAATATCTCGGGCGGGCGATACTGATAGACCAAAGCCCCATCGGCCGCACGCCACGGTCAAATCCGGCAACCTACACAGGTGCCTGGACGCACATTCGCGATATGTTCGCCCTAAGCGAGGAATCGCGGGCGCGTGCGTGGGGGCCGGGGCGATTTTCTTTCAATGTAAAAGGTGGTCGCTGTGAAGCGTGTCAGGGCAACGGCTTGGTCGCCGTCGAAATGCATTTTTTGCCGACCGTGTACGTGACCTGTGATGTGTGCAACGGCAAACGATTTATGAAAGAGACGCTCGAAGTGAAATACAAGAAAAAGAATATCCATGATGTACTCTCGATGACGGTCGAAGAAGCGTACGCATTCTTCGAAGATATTCCAGCCGTCGCCGACCGCATGCAAAGCCTTATTGACGTCGGTCTCGGATACCTCGAGCTCGGGCAGAGTGCAACGACGCTCTCTGGCGGGGAAGCGCAGCGAGTGAAGATCGCATCCGAACTCTACCGGCCATTCATCACCAAAAGTATTTATCTCCTCGACGAGCCGACGGTCGGCTTGCACTACGACGACGTCGCAAAACTCATCGATATCCTGCAAAAACTCGTCGAACGCGGCAACACCGTCATCACGATCGAGCACAATCTCGACGTCCTAAAATGCGCCGATTACATCATCGATATGGGGCCCGAAGGCGGCGCAGGCGGCGGTAAGATCGTTGCAAAGGGTACGCCGGAGGAAGTCTCAAAAACCGATGGCTCACACACGGGATACTATTTGAAGCGATCCTTGAAGAAACGCTAAGTAGTGATAGAATCCGACGTTCCGGCCTAAGTACTCGTTGAGTAAACCTCCTAACGTCGAGTGGGTCGGGGCGTTGTTCTTGTAGCGTGCGTTGGGTATGTTGCTTAGCGTTACGCGAGGAGGTTGGGTTACGAAGGCGGGAGGGGGCAGCGTTGCGTACGCCCTCTCTCGCTGATTTTTTATCTCTGACGGTATTCCTCCCACGACTTCGCTTTCAATCCATTACCTTTTTGTTCGGCCAATGCCGTTACGAACGCCTCTGCCAGCTGGCGGTTGGTGATGAGGGGAATGTTCATGTCTATCGCTTTGCGGCGGATGGTGAAGCCATCGGTGTTCTCGCGTTCGTAGGCACGGGTCGGAATGTTGACGATAAGGTCCACTTTTCCTTCTTCGATAAGGGAAAGGACACTCGGCTCTTTCCTGGATTTTATCTTCCAGACCTTCTCGCAGGGGATGTTGCAATTTTTCAGGAAGTCGGCGGTGTTCTCTGTCGCGAAAATGGTAAAGCCCATGCCAACAAGCGTTTCGATGGAAGGAAGGAGTTTCAACTTACTTTCTTCGCCACCTATCGAGACGAGGACGTTTTTCTTCGGCAAGCGGAATCCGGCGGCGAGCATCGATTTCAAAAGTGTTTCGCTGTACGAATCGCCGAAGCAAGCTACTTCGCCGGTGGAAGCCATCTCGACCGAGGATCGTGGATCGGCACCTTTGATGCGCCCGTAGGAGAATTGCGGTGATTTGACGGCAAAGTACGTGGGTTTGTGATCTGGAAGGGGGGCGATTTTCTTTCCCAACATAGCGCGAGTCGCAAG